>SMWT01000138.1 GCA_004356615.1 Deltaproteobacteria bacterium
TAGACACCTTCAACCAGTTTTATCTTTCTCGCCTTTTTAGGCCTTACATGCTTACCAGAGAGGATCAAATCTAGCGCGTTTGGCAGCCCTATTTTGCGCGGTAACCTGTAGGTCCCACCAAAGCCTGGAATAAGCCCCAGCTGTACCTCAGGTAGCCCTAAAACCGTCTTAGGATCGTCACTACAGATGATCTGATCACAAGAGAGAGCAAGTTCCAGCCCTCCACCCAGGCATGGCCCATGCACACAAGTAATAGTGGGAATTTTAAGATCTTCAATCATATTGTAGATGATCTGCCCCTGTTCCGCTCCGTGTGCCGCCTCACTTTCTTTTTCAAAAGTGCCAATTAATTTTATATCCGCACCAGCTATAAAACAGCTGGGTTTGTGAGAGTGAAAGATCACCCCTTTTAACTCGTTTGCCTCGACTTTTTTCTTAACAACACCTACAATCTCTTTGGCGTCCGTTAAAGTTGCCTCGTCCAATACTGTCATGGACTTATCAGAGTTATAACCAAAGCCTACATAGGCGATGGAATTTCTAACCTCAAAACTCATGGTTTTTGTTTCCATTATCATTCTCCCGTTATGCCAAATTCTCGATTACCACAGCACCACCTTGACCGCCGCCAATACAAAGCGAGGCAATGCCGTATTTTTGTTTTCTTCTTTTTAGTTCATGGGCCAAGGTGACCACAATTCTAGAACCAGAAGAACCTACTGGGTGTCCGAGGGCGATACCACCACCATTGACATTAAATTTTTCATCTGGAATTTCACCTAAGGCCCTATCAACATCAAACCTGGCGGCCAAAGACTTATCCTTAGCGGCCATTCTAACGGCAATTATTTGTGCGGCAAAGGCCTCGTTGATTTCGATCAGATCCATTTGATCTAAATTAAGATCTGTCTTTGAAAGGACGCCATCCATTGCACGAAGTGGCCCCATCCCCATTCTCTCCGGTTCAAGGCCGGCAAAATGATAATCAATCATTCTCGCCATAGGGGTTAGGTTATATTTTTTAACCGCTTCTTCCGAGGCCATTAAAAAGACTGACCCCCCATCGGTGATAGGACAACTGTTACCAATGGTGACGGTACCCGATTTCTTTTCAAAGTAAGGCCTCATTTTGGCCAGCCCCTCCACTGAAGAGTTTGACCTAGGGCCTACGTCTTGATTTAGGATGCGATCAAGCTTTTTCCCGGTTTTAATAGCAACCATCTCAGCATCAAAGCGACCTTCAGTTTGTGCCGCCACTGCCCGCATATGCGAGCTATTGGCAAATTCATCCTGCTGCTCACGGGTAATGCCGAATTCTCTAGCTAAGACTTCTGCAGTTTGCCCCATATTTAATCCACAAAAGGGATCGGTGAGCCCCACTTCAATGGCCACCACGGGACTGAGATAGGGAATTCTAAAAGAGGCCAATACTTTTAATTTTTCAGGAATTGTTTTGGCCTTCATCAGTTTGATAAAAAGCTCCGTCATCTGCCTGCCGTAGATCAAGGGCATCTGAGACATACTCTCAACTCCACCAGCAAAAACCAGTTCTGATCTTCCACTGGCAATACCCAGCCAGCCCTGGCCCATGGCCTCCAATCCGGAAGCACAATTACGGTGAACGGTGACACCACTGGTTTTTTTATTAAGTCCGGCCTCCAAGGCCATGACACGACCAATGTTTGGATATTTTGGGGGTGCCCCGGTATTTCCAAAAATGACTTCATCGATAGCATCATTTGGTATAATGGTTTCATCCATTATGTTCCTGACTAAGTTAGACCCAAGGTAAGGGACGGGTACATCTTTTAGATCTAACCCTGCCTTAGCTTGAGGGGTTCTCTTACCATCTATTAAATAAACCTCTCTCATGGCCTGCTACTCTCCTTTAATATGATTTGTATTTTTGGGGCCTATATTAATGGGAAAATGCTCCAATTCATAGATTCGATGCAAAAAAGTCCTCCCTTGAAGTCCCTTTTTTCCATAAGATATAATATGACTAGCTGCTAAATTGTCCCGAAGGTGGAAAATATGGCCCAAACATTCCTAATTCTTAAAAATGCACTGCTTTTCCTTAACATTTTAGGCCTTGCCGCCATAGGTTTTTTTACTTGGACTGAGCTGCAAAAGAGTCAAAATAAAATCGCCCCAAAAGTTTTAGTACAAGAGTTTTTTGATAAATGGGATGAACAAAAAGGAATTAAAAAGGAGGAAGCTCCAACACAAATTGAAAGAAGAGCTGCCTTACCGCTAGATATATTTGTGGCCAATCTGGCGGAGGTTGATGAGACGTCCTATTATATAACTTTTTACCCGGTTCTCACTTTTGATTCAGAAAGTGGCGTTAATGAGGATAGCTTTGCCCCTCATGTGCCAAAAGTAAGAGATCAAATTTTAAAAATAATAAATATAAAAACCAAAGATGAAATACTGGCGATGGGTGGAAAGGCAAAACTTAAAGATGAATTAAGAGCTGCCTTGAATACTCTTGATCTACCCTACTTAGTAAAGGGTGTCTTCTTTACGGGACTCATCGTCCAATAAAGAAGACAACGCTAAAAATTAGAATAAAATTATCAAACCAACGTTAAGTGCAAGAGAATAAGCATCTTCAAGATCGTATTCAATTCTTTCCATTGCTAGTGGAACGTATCCATATATCGAGTTGGTACTATCGCCATAACGACGATTAAGACCGCTGGCAAAGTTTTGAGTGAATCTACCATCGATTATCAGTCCAATATTTCTTGAAAATCTAACCTCAGAACCTACAGCAACAGTTCCTGCAACGGTTCCAAAAGTATAATCATCATCGTAATATGCGTAGGCATCATCAGCGTAATTCATTTTATTGTGGATATAACTAATACCAGTTGCAATAAATGGTCTAATCACACCATGTGGGATAATAAAAAACTTGGTAAAGATTCCCAGATCGTATTGCTTAAGATCCATTTCGTTAGAAGAGTAAGCAAAGTGATCTTCATATAACTCAAAAAGTGAGAAAGTGAAGTTGACACCAACAGAAAAACGACTAGAAAGCATGAAATCTAGGGCAACCCCTGTGCTTATAGTTGAGTTATAATCTAGGTAATCACTTTTAAGCTTCATCACACCAAATGTTGGCATAATTTTAACCACTGGTTCTTTTTTGATTACCGATTCTAAAGTGATTGGTTTGGCCATAAGACTTGATGATCCAAGTAAAATTAAGGCGGCGATAAGTAGTTTCATTGATGTGTTCCCTTGTTATTAGTCTTAATTCAGTTTAATCCTGACATAACGTATCATTTTAGGTGGTTTTATCAATAATCGAGGAAATATTTACAGGATTTCAGGGAGTTTATGACGCATCGCTTTTTTTATCTGGTCCGCATAATAGTGAAATAGACGAAATCACGTCGGTCGTAGATGCCTTTGAACATGCAAATCATACTTTTCGACGACTCCGTACAATTATCAGCATCGGCAAGCAGCCTTTCTTTGGCTATTTTCATAATGGAGAAGGCGATAGTGGCCATCACAGCAATTAATAGGATGTATTCGACAGCGGTCTGGCCATCTTCGGATTTTAAAAACCTTTTCACCCTTTTATTTTAGCAATTTAATTTATTCTGGGAGAGGAGGGGAATTATTTGTAGGGCCTTAAATCTTTAATTTCCATTAGGGTGGAAAGAAGTCCTAGTGTCTCGCCGCCAAAATTGCCCAGATAATGCAGATTTTTAAGGCCAAAGAGCTTTTTAGAATTGGAGATTCCATGTATCGATAATTTTTCAGGTAATTTAAATTCAACTCTACCCAAAGAAAAGGCCTTTCTCCCTGTTACAGGCCATAGGAATTCCCCCATTTCCATTCTATCTTCAACCGGTTCCTCCCACCAATCAACCCACACTTTCCCCAAATCCTTTTTTAAAATAGAAGTAATCTGCTTCTGATAAAACTCAACTTTTGCGCCGATTTCATAAGGAACCAAAACTTGCGCCCATAAGCGATTTTTTAGCAGCCTGATCTCAGTATAAGGCCCAAAGGCACCCATTCGAGATTGATCACTAATAACGATCTTTTCTAGTTCCAAATATTCAATTGGTAAACGCTCAAAGGACCAGCGAATATTCACGCTGGTATACATGGGTCTTTTAGTTGAAACCTTAAACTGAGAGCTAAAAAAAAGTCCCTTGGAAAAATAAACATCTTTGGTGGTAAGGGATTTTCCTTTTTCAAAGTTAATTCTCCATAGCTTGCGTCCCTTAAAGTCCATATTTTTAACCGGGCCTGGTCTAACAAGTCCGCCAACCTTAATGAATTTATCTTCCAGGTCATTTTCCAAGGCCTCTTGCTTCACTTCATAGTGGGGAGACAGGAGACAAAGGAATATATGAAACAACTCAAACTCGGAGGTACTACGAGATATTTTTCGCTGAAAAAAGGCCTGGCACAAAAACCTGAATAGATCGTCTTTAAAAACACCTTCCTTTAAATTATCAAAAGGGCCCTTTAGCTCCACCGGACAACTTTCCATAAAAGTCTGAAAATTAAGATTGGGAATATTTTTAAAACGAAAAATAGTCTCCCCTAGTCTAGCAGTATAGCTAAAATAGGATTCATTAAACTTGCTTTCATTATGCCTAAAAAATTGCAGTGTCGCCTCGGGTGTAAAGACGTGAGGAAGTTTCCGCAGTAGTTCCCGTAAATTCTGCCAGGGATTTCGCCCCAAATGAACCTGAATTCCATCGAGAATAAAAGTAACCGGTGTGCACAAGATATAATCATCGATTTGTTTAAGCGGATGGTAATTTAAATCTTTTCCCCAAGTATGCAGAATACTTTTCTCCAAATCACAGAGAGGCGGACAAATGGGAAAATTGGCTTCTTTTTCGTCTAAGATTACGACTTCTTTGGTTTTTTCTAAAAGCCCAAAGGACATAAGAAATGAAAGATAGTTTTTCCCTAAAAGAGTGGTATATGGTTTTGCATCATTCATTTAATTTCCCATCTATGAGAGAGACGATTCGCCTAAATTTACTTCTTGATTCAACAATAATTGTCTCTCTTTTATCTATCTCATGAGCTTCGATAGTTTCATCAATATAACTATCATAAAATTGCCCAAGCTCTCTGACAACATGAATATAAGCTGGAGAATGAGAGAGGATAAAATCATATTCAGTAGAGCGAAAAGTCTTGGGCCCACAATACACGCGACTTCCCGCCAAGTAAGGCTCTAAAACTGAGTGAATAGAACGACCAAAGCCGCCTCCTACATAACTCCCTCCAAACAGCTTATAGAGCTCACACAAAATACCTTTGCTGGTGATCATCAAGACACCTGGTTTTTCCTGCATGAGTGCAGCAGCGTCAACACTTTCGTTTAACTCATAAAGCGGAATCTTGCCTCCGGTAAATTTATTAAAAGATTGTTTTATTTCATTAAGGGAGGTTTCATTTAAACTATGCGGGGCCATGGCCACAAGAATCTTTTTGCCAAGGATATCTTCCCTAAGCCTTGGATCAGCAAACAGCTCCATCTCAATCGGCCAACAACTGCCAAGAATTAACCGCTGGTGCTTTGGGAGCTCATTTAAAAGTTCAAAATAAGGCGTCAGTTTATCATCTGCACTCTCTACCCTGTCGCCAATTCTGCTGACACGGAAATCCAGCACTGAAAGATCTCCCTTATAAAAGGATTTGAATCTCTTTTCCTCTTTAGGAGAGGCGCAGACAATAAAATCGAACAGATTGTACAACCTACGATTCACCCATTTTTTTCCCTTTAACGAGGCCGATACCAAACCAAATCTGATGTTGAGAGAGAGCAGTTGAGGGTAAAAGTCATAGCGACAGAGTATTAAAAAGGGAGCAGAAATCCAGGATTTAAGAGATTGCCCCCCTAGCGCATTGAAAAAGAAATGGGTTAACAAAGGCAGCCTAAAAATTCGTAATGTTTGGGGATACTTTTGCTCTAATCTTTGACATTTCTCCTCCACACTTTCCGAGGAATAGATCAGCTCAACCGGAGTTCCTTGTGCAAGAAAATGCTCCAAGAGCGGATAGATTTGTTCAAACTCCCCTTCACTGGAAATTTCAAAGGCGAGATCGGCCTTAAAGAGAGGATCAGACTGATTCTTACGCTCAAATTTGGCCCTCTTTCGCCCCCAGGGAAGGAGCATAGAGAAGGGCCAACCCAAGGGAAGATACTGTAAGGCCCAAAACATATTCACTAATTTTTGCCAAAATTTCATGTCCTAAAGAGGTCCTTTAACGGTGCAAAATGGCCCTAGAAAGATAAAAATATCAGTAATTTATACCATGTTTAACCAGTTTCTAATACTTTAACAAAATCCAAACACCTACATCGATTGACTTATTTCCTCGCTCAACTATTATGCAATTACATTAATCTCAAACAGGAGCACACTCTCAATGAAAAAGATTCTTTTAATCGCTCTGTTTGTTGCCACGGGAGCAGTAGCACAGGAAACTACCACAACTTCGGCCCCAGCGACAACCAGCGACAGTACCAGTACTTTTAGCTTCGGAGGTCTTTTAGATGACCTAAGAAAATCACCTCTCAGCTTAAGTTTTTCTAACGAAGTTGGATCAACTAGAGGAACTGACCATGCCGTTAATGGTTTCTACAACGACTTTTCTGGACTTCTAAGCTACAAGCTTACAGATAAAGATTCTTTTAGATTTAACACTGGTTTTTATGCATCTGATGCCATTGGTAAGGCCGAAGAGAAAAATGTTCAGTGGACTGGAGCTACTTTAAGATACAAAAGATCTCAAATCCTAGTTGCTGATAAGCACGGGGTTGATATGAGTGCCGAATTTAGACTAAATGCCTTTGACAAATTCTGGGATAAAGACGGAGATAAAAGAACAGGTTCTTACTCTTTTAGAGCTAACTTCAGTAGAGAGCTAATGAACAATGTATCAATGTTCACTCAGCTAAGATACGATGAATACTTTAGAACCTCTTCCGCTGCTAAAGTTGGAAGAAGAAAATTTGTTGCTTTGCTTTATCCTTCCTGGGTATTTGCAAAAGATTGGTACCTTGCTACTGCCGTTTCCTTTAACTGGTACATAGGTGCTAATGGGACTACTGAGAAAGGCAAAAAAATCCAAAAATACACCAACAGAATTGGCTTCGCTCCTGAAGTTGGATACGCCTTTAACAAAGACTTCTCTATTGGTGCTTACTGGGATTCAACTCCATTCACCTCTAATGATGGTAAATTCTTTGCTGAAGGTCTTGGAAAAGGTTCAACATTTGCCACTTACCTAAGTTATAAATTATTCTAATTACATATGAGGGGGAATTTTTTTCCCCCTCATTATTTTCTTTTAAATTAAACAAAAACCATCCTCTTTCCGAAAATTGTATAGAAAAAGACAAGGATGTTTTTTATGCCAAACCAGTTAAACTCAATCGTAGAAGAATTAAAGCAAAACACCCTTAGCATTGATGATATTGAAAAACATGAACTGACCAAAGAAGAGCTTTTTGAAGTAAAAATTGGCTCGGTCATCATAGGCCCCTATAGTGAGGCCTTCTTAAAGGCCTTTGCTGATAAAAAGAATCTAATGGAGTTTAATGTCCTGATTAAAACCATGGAATCTATTCTTTGGGTCCCCATACTTCAACACCCAAGTTTTTTAGCAACAGATGAAGATTCTGTAACAGATGCCAAAAGAATAAGTTTTTATATTTTAGTGAACGGCCGAAAGGTTGGCCCTTATCGTATTGAAGATATTGATTTTAAAGTGGCCAACAATGAAGTTCTTTTCACTGACCTAGTTTCAGAAGATGCTGGTGTTAGCTGGAAAAAGCTATATGAGGTAGATGGATTTGACCTTCGAAGACACTCTGAAGAAGAACTTCCCTCCGCACCTGAAGGTCAGATTTTAGAGGACTCAAGACAGGAGATCGAAAAGGGAGAAAAAAATGACCCTCTCGGAGATCTGGCAAAGATTGGCCATCAAAAATCTCAAGAAAAACAAAAACTATACGCCACGCCGGACATTCAGGAAGATAAAAATCTTGGCCGCAGTTTGATTAATATTGCAACCTTTGTAGGAATCATTTTTATTACCATCTTTGTTTTTGACAAAATTGACCCCTTTGGACCTGAGGAAACAGCAAGGCCGCCAAAGAAGGTGTCTGCGAAGGCCACTACAACCAGGAATGAAAGAACTCCTAGAAAGAAAACGCCTACAAAAGCCAAAGAGGAAGCATCTCCCGCCAGCGTTCGCAGAATGGAAGAGAAAAAGGCCAGAAGAAAAAAGGCCATTGCCAAACGAAAAAAACCTAGCACTGCGAAAGCAAAAACCGCAGAAGAAGATCCTTACCCCGAAAATGATGACTTCTTAGATGAGGAACCTGAAGATTATTACGATGATGAAACCAAACCTAAAAAGAAAAAGACCGTCAAAAAAGCAAAGACTAAAAAGCGAACTGATGATGATTACTATGATGAGGAAGCTGAGGAAGACGACCCTTATTAAATATCTTTTCACCCATAAATTCTTATGTTAATTTTTTTCCATGGAAGATATTTCTAAGGAACTACTCGCAAAATTCTGCCCTCCGGCCTACCCTGGATCATTTTTTTTAAGTTTTGAAGGTATTGAGGGAGCGGGAAAATCTACCCAAATCCTAAAACTTAAAAGTTTCTTAGAAGAGCAACACTTTAGGGTTTTAATCCTTAGAGAGCCCGGTGGAACTCCTTTTGGAGAAAAGCTTCGCTCTGCTATATTAAATACCCAGACGCCAATTCATCCCCTGGCCGAGGTTTATCTATTCACCGCATCTCGAGTACAACTGCTAGACGAAGTAACACTAAAAGAATTAAAGGTACCAAACACCGTCATCATCTATGATCGCTATATTGATTCAACCATGGCCTATCAAGGCATGGGTAGAAATATAGGTGTTAAAACGATCCTAGAAATTCACCAAAATGCCCCCTTAAATTTAATCCCCCACCTTACTTTTTACTTGAAAATCTCGCTGGATACCTCTATTTTGCGTCAAGAAAAACGAAACCAAGACAAAGATTACTTTGAATCCCAAGGTCGAGATTTCTATCAAAAGCTAATTGATGGCTACGATATGGCAGCAGAATTATTTCCCCATAGGATTGTCGTGCTAGAGGGAGAGAAAGATGAGGCCCAAGTCTCTGATGACATTATCGGGCATGTAAAACAACTCCTTTTAAAGTAAAAATCACTCATGATTAAAAATATATTGCTAGAAAAATGGTCCAGAAATCAAATGGGCCATTTCTTCATTCTGCGCGGCCCAAAAGCACCACTTTCCCAGTGGGCCAATGATTTGATAGAGCAAATCCTGGTAATGGACTTAGGTATTTCACCGGCCGTGACAAAAGAATATCTAGAGCGCGGACACCCGGATATTTTAGAAATCAAAAAAGAAAAAGAAAAATATAGTTGGTCAAAAACGCAAAATGACTTCACTGAATTCTTTAGGTTTTTGCAGTACCATCCTATAGGGCTTAAAAGAAAACTGGTTCTTTTGCATGATGCCAACTGTTTAACCCAAGACATATGTAACAAAATCCTAAGAACCCTTGAAGAGGTCTCAAGTACCACCATCTTCTTTTTAAACCCCTCAGAAACCCCTATGCTGGCGACTATTGAGAGTCGGGCCATCACCATAAGGCCGATAACTAAAGTGGTAAAAGAAGAAATTAGTCTAAAAAAGGTCCAGGAATTTTCGCCTTGGATAGAGACTTACCTTGAAGAGGATTTCCTCTCCCCAAAGGTAAAAAAACAGCTAATAAACTTCATGTCCCATCAAGAGGATGCCTCGACACTGCTTGAGTCCCTGAAAGGGGATAAACCCTTGCAAAATAACCTCTTTGAGCTCCTTTTGGCCTGGGAAAGTAATCACTATTCCTCTTTTGCCCATAAAAAGCGCTTTTTAGAAGAGACCCTAAGGTTTAAAGAATCCCAAATATACAACAATCCATACAAAGAACGGTTTTTCGGGCTTTTAACGTTGTGCTCCCAGAATAATCCATAGTCTTGCCAAGTCCAAGGTTTTTAAGGAGTATAGAAGGCCTTATGCAAGAAGAAGCAATCGTCCTAGAAGAAGAAAGCAGTAACAAGGGTAATAAAAAATACCAGGATGGAGATATCCTGAAATTTATCCGTGTTCGTTTCCCAGGAAACATCAAGGCCCATTCATTTTTACTTGGAAACCGAAAACTTGGGTACGGCCAAAAGGTGGTGGCCATGAGTGATCGTGGGATGGCGGTAGGTTACGTAAACTCCTTTCCCTATGACCTACCTTTTAAAAAAGAGATGCTGCCACTAAAAACCATTTCTAAGGTTGCCGCCGCGGAGGATATCGTTGCCGAAAAGAAGCATCTTGATGCCGAAAGAAAGGCAGATAGATTCTGCAATAATTTAATTGAAAAATTAAAAATAGATATGACTGTCACCCATGTTGAATTCATCCAGTTTGGCAAGAAAGCAGTTTTTTATTTTAATGCCCCCTCTAGGGTTGATTTCAGGGAACTGGTCAAAAGTCTTGTGGGTGAACTCAAAATGAGGGTTGAGCTCAGGCAAATATCTATCAGGGATCGTGCTGCTGCCATTGGTGGAATAGGGCCTTGTGGCTTGCAGACCTGTTGTAGCTACTTTCTAAAAGATTACGGCAATGTCTCCATAAAAATGGTTAAGAATCAAAACCTCGCCTTAGTTCCTAGTAAGATAAACGGCGCTTGTGGCCAGCTTAAGTGCTGTATGAAATATGAAAATGAAGTTTATTCTGAAAAACGCCGAGATCTCCCCAAGGAAGGCACTTTTATAAAGGCAGCAAATGGTGATATCGGCAAAGTCTTAAGGCTTAATGTTTTGTTTGAACAATTTGAAATGCTTACGGACAAGGGAATCATGAGAAAGTATGCCGGCAATCAATACCTAGGCGTTAATTCTAAAACCCCTGAGGGGTGGTCTTTTCCCAAAACCTTTGATTTTATAAACAATGAAACGGCAAAAATAATAGGTGAAGAAAAGTCTGAGGAAGATGAAGTGTCGTCAGAAATGGATTACTTTGCTCCGGTAGAAATAGAAGCATCTGTGCCAGAAAAGAAAGAAGAAAACCCAGACCGCGATCGTCGAACAAGAAACAGGCGAAGACGAAGAAAACCTAAAACAGATTAATTAGTCTTAGCTAAAGAGTTAAAGATAGATTCTTTAGCTTGCTTTCTCTGTGCTGCAAGTACTGCGGCCTTAGCATCCAATCTACCACCAGAATTTGAATTATAGGCAAGAGCTACTTCTTTTTTAGCGGAAGCGGTAATGATCTCTTTAACCTCGGTGTAGGAAAGCTTTGGAAATTGTGATTTTAACATAGCAACAACACCGGTTACAAA
>SMWT01000139.1 GCA_004356615.1 Deltaproteobacteria bacterium
AGTACAGCAGAAGTTATAAGTGGGCATACCACTTGATCTCATAATGACAAAATCGCCAACCATATCCATAGGCCATCCCACATTTCCCCTTACATGCTCTTTAAAATCAAATGGATGCTCAGGAACCTTAAAACGGATGGTATGCTCTTCTTTTGCCGCAATTCTTTTACTTGATTCCTCTTGGGAAAGCTCCCGACAAGTACCATCATAATGAGGGGCCTTCCCCGCATCAACTAGTTTCTCTTTTTTAATATCAAGCAAAGCGTTGGTACAAAAGCATGGATAGGCGGCACCTTTATCAACAAGCTCCCTGGCATACTTTTTATAAATCTCAAGTCTTTCAGATTGTCTGTAGGGGCCAAATTCACCTGGGTTGTCTGGGCCTTCATCATGACTCAAACCGAGCCAGTTAAGATCTCCAATTTGTGCATCTTCAAATTCTTTTTTACTTCTTTCTAAGTCGGTATCTTCAACTCGCAGAATAAACTGACCTTTGTGCCTTTTGGCATAAAGGTAGCTGTATAGGGCGGTTCTGGCACCACCTATGTGAAGATGTCCGGTAGGACTGGGAGCAAACCTAACTCTGACTGGCATAAAGGCGATCCTTTATATTCGGGCCAAAGTTTCTACAGCGGCCCCACTTTGTGTTTTAAGATTATATTTAATCATTGTTTCGGAAAATGAATTCGCAAGATTTTTGGCCTTTTCATCATATTCATCTTTTTCATTCCAACATTCACGAGGCCAAAGAATTTTTTGTTCAATCCCTTCAATCGCTTGAGGAATTTCTAATCCAAAAATAGGATCAGTACTTGTTGGCACATCAATTAGTCCATCTTTTTGAATAGCTCTGATGATTTGTCTGGTGACTTTGATGGGAAATCTATGACCAACGCCATAAGCACCACCGGTCCAACCTGTATTTATAAGCCAGACTTGAATATCGTATTTTTCAATATAGTTACCAAGAAGGTCTGCATAAACCTTAGGAGCTCTCAGCATAAAAGGAGCACCAAAACAAGGAGAGAAAGTCATTTGAGGTTCAACTACTCCAATTTCTGTCCCCGCAAGTTTGGCGGTATAACCAAGAACAAAGTAATACATGGCCTGCTCTTTAGACAGCTTAGATACTGGAGGCAACACTCCAAAAGCATCGGCGGTTAAAAAGAAGATATTTTTTGGCACTTTACCTGTTGAGCTCTCTTTTATTCCATCGATGAAATCGAGAGGATAACTAGATCTTCCATTTTCTGAAAGAGACTTATCATCAAAATCGAGTACCCCTTCATTATCCATTACGACATTTTCTAAGATGGCACCAAATTTATTTGAAGCATCCCAAATTCCCGGCTCGGCCTCTTGAGATAACTCAAAAGTTTTAGCATAACAGCCACCTTCAAAATTAAAAACACCTTCGTCACTTAGTCCATGTTCATCATCACCAATTAGAAGGGTTCCTTCATCAGTTGAAAGAGTGGTCTTACCAGTTCCTGATAAACCAAAAAATACCGAAACGTCTCCATTTCCCATTTCATTGGCACCAGCGTGCATAGGGAGAACACCTTTATCTGGCAGGATGTAGTTTAAAACGCAGAACATGGATTTTTTTATTTCCCCATTATAGAGACTGCCGGCTACAATTGTTGTTTTGGTAGTAAAACAAGTTGCGATAACAGTTTCATTTTTAACATCGAATGAGGCAGGATCAATTTTTAGCTGAGGTACATGCAAGATAGTAAAGTCATTTGCTCCAAATTCTCTCTCCATTTTACGAAATAAGTAGTTGGCAAAAAGAGCTGCAGAAGGTCTTGGAGTTATAACCCTTACTCCCACATTGTGAATATGGTGAGCGCCTACTGAGTTTTCAGAGATAAAAAGCTCATCTTGTTCATTTAAATATTCAATTGCTTTATTTTTTAATTTGGCAAAGTTTTCAGCAGTCATTTTGTTGAGATTGTTGTCCCACCAAATGGAGTCTTTGGTCGAATCAGAGTAGACAACGTATTTGTCTTTGGCGGCCCTTCCAGTGTGTGCTCCCGTCTTAACCACCAAGGAACCATTTTTTGCTAACGTCCCATGACCAAGTGCTACCGCTTTATTGATTAAAAAATCTGGCCCAGCATTTACAGAGACCTTTTTATCTAAATCCAATCCCAAATTTTTATAAAAATCTTCCATTTGCACTGCTCCTAAACCGAGATATATCTAACAAATTTTTAAGGTTAAATTTTTAGCAACTATTTTGCTTTATGTCTTATTTAATTTACTTATTACCTGTTTTTATGCAATGAGTCTTTTTGCATTTTGCGTCTTCCCAAACTACCCCATTATGCGTTTAAATCTTGTAGTGCCTAACATAACGGGATTTTTATGTATGATTTAGTGATTATTGGGGCCGGCCCCGCTGGAATAGCAATTGCTGTTGAAGCGATAAAATCATGCATAGGCCGAGATAAGATATTGATAATTGAGAAATCCTCTGATCACTCAGCATCCATCCGTCGATTTTATCCAGAAACTAAACTAGTCACGGCCAATTACAAGGGCAAGGAATCCGTTTGTCTTGGTGCCCTTTGTATTGCTGATTCCTCCAAGCAGGAAACCTTGGATTACCTAGACCAAGTTATCATGGAAAATGGCCTTACCATTCATTTTAGTGAAGAAATCTATGGCATTGAAAAACTCCCAGATGGGATTTTTATCGTAAAGAGCTCCCACGGACACTATCACACTAAAACTTGCACCATCGCCATTGGAATTTTAGGCCGGCCTAATCGCCCTTCTTATAAAATACCCCCTACCCTTAGGGATAAGGTCACTTTTGATATCACCACAGTGCCGGTGAAAAATAAAAAGGTTTTGGTAGTGGGAGGAGGAGATTCTGCCTCTGAATACTGTCTAAATCTTGTTGAGACGGGGAATAAAGTTAGTCTTTCCTACCGCCGGGATAGCTTTGGCCGGATGAACGATCTCAACCTGAAAAATATCCAGGACCTGGCAGCTGAGGGAAAAGTTAACATTATCCTTAACAGCAATATTGAAAAAATAGTGGATATGGAAGGGCCTTTTGTGGTCTATTTCGAAAGCTTTCTCCCAGGACAAAAATACGATCATATTGTCTTGGCCCTGGGCGGCTCTACGCCAAAAAACTTTCTTAAACTTTTAGGGATTGATTTCAATGGCAATGAACCGGTTATTAAAAGAGGTTACGAAACCTCGGTTCCTGGACTTTTTTTGGTAGGTGATTTGGTTTCTGGAAAAGGTGGAGGATCTATCATCACCGCCTTTAATTCGGCCCACCAAGCGATGAAGCATATCTTTGATGAATATCTAAACACCAACCTCGCTCCATAGACTGAGCAAGGCCTGAGGGATAGTCATTTTATCCCAATCTAAATTAAAAACTTTTTTAAGCCGCAAGTTTTCCTGTGTTTCAAAGACCTGGAATTTTTCTTCTCGAACACTGGCCACATCTTCTTTCAAAGAACAATTTCCACCACTAATTTCCGGGTTAAAGCCCAGGCAACCATAAGGGTTAACATCTTTTGGGAGGGTGCAACCTTTGGGCCCTGGACTAAAAAATGGACAAGTATAGGTTTTGCGAAATGCCCTCCCTCTTGAAGTGGGAATTTCCACATCCAACCGATAATCTGAAATACAGCCTCTCAACCTTTCCTTTAAAGAGTCATTTAATCTGCCTGATTCCCTTAAATAAGTGAGAATATCCATCGCCTCGAGAGGGGTGATTCTCATGGAATTGGCCCGGGAGGTGCAGCAAGTTCCCTCACAATTTAAACAATTAACCTTCACCCCATCTAACTGGGACATAAAATTCAAAAGGGTTTCTCTTCTCGCTTTGGCATAATTCATGGATACAAAATAGAAAACATTTGTTTTTTTGCAAAGGGGAATGACAATAATTTCCCAATAAATATACGGTAAACCGTATAAAGGGGAATTTATGACAGATTTAAAGGGACAATTGGCCTTAATTACTGGCGCTACCTCAGGCATTGGCAAGGCATGCGCCTTCCAACTGGCGGGTGAAGGGGTAAATCTTATCCTAACTGGCCGGCGTGAGGGCAGACTTGATGAAATAAAAAAGGAAATCGAAGATAAATTTAAGGTGGGGGTTTGTGTCCTTTGCTTTGATCTCTCCAAAAAAGAGGAAACTCTAAATCTGTTAGAAGATTATAGAGATAGACTCTCTAAACTAGACATCTTGATTAACAATGCCGGTGGCGCCCATGGGGCCGATCCTTTTGACAAATCTTCCATAGAGGATTGGGAGATTATGATTGATATTAATATCAAAGGCCTTTTATATATTACCCGTTTGGTAGTGCCTTATATGAAAGAAAATAAATCCGGGCATATTGTAAATCTTGGCTCTGTCGCCGGCAGATGGGTTTACCCCAACGGAAGTGTATACTGTGCCACTAAACATGCAGTTAAGGCCATTAGCGAAGGACTTCGCGCCGACCTTTTAGGGCAAAATATTCGCGTCACCAATATAGAACCCGGCATGGTTAAGACAGAGTTTGCCGAAGTTAGGTTCAAAGATAAAGAGCAGGCCAATGCGATTTATAAGGGAATGACGCCCCTAACAGCCAACGATATTGCTGAGTCAATTTTGTGGTCTCTCAAGCAACCAGGGCACGTAAATATCCAAGAAATGGTGATTTTTCCAACTGACCAGGCATCGGTCTTTCAGGTTCATCGATCATAGGGCCGTAAACATTTGTTTATAATAGTTACAAATCATTAACTTTTGCTTTCAAAATATTAAAAAAAGCACTATAAGTGGCCTGCAGGTCATTTCTTCTCTCGTGAACTGGCCTGCAAAATTGGGGCCTTTTTAGGCCCCTTTTTTATAACCAATCTGGTGGAAAAATAATATCTCCACTCAATGAATAGTGGTATGGACTCTTGGAGTCGGCCGGCACAAGCCTCACATGATTTAAAACCCCTCTGCAATAAAGAGATATGTGGCCGCCTGCGAATTTCTCTGCCTCTTCCTCTAAATGTTTAAATTCTTTTTTAGTCACCCTAAAGGCCACTACTATTTCTTTAGACTCAACTTTTCTCTTGATGGTTTTTGCTTTTTTCTTGGCCATGAGATCCTCCTTTGAATCTCATCGGTCTAGTACCAAAAAACTTAAACAAATGTATACAAGCGTTTATTCACTAACCGATGAGAAATTAAAGAAATCTATACACAAGCAAAAGGCCTCATCAGGGTCATCTGGGTGCTGTTCCGCTATTTCCCAAAGCTCCTTTATGGTAGCGATTAAAGTCTCCCTTATGGCCGGAGTCACCACCTTAGGAAGTGAAATTACGCCAGTAAAATTTAAATTATTTTCAAATTTCTGATCAAGTGAAACCGTTGCTCTGGTACGCCAATTTTTATGATGGTTTTTTAAATTGCTGGTGCCTGGATCTGCAGTGGTTTTAAGAGATAGCTCTCTGAGAACAAATTTATCCTCTGCTCTAATAATTAAGTTTTTCTCTATCAAAAAATCCAACACCTCCATCGCCTGAATCTTAGATATTTTCAAACTACTACATATGTCTTCTAAGGTTTGAAATCTGGAAATTGAGGACAAGATTTCTATCGCAATATAAAGCCAGCTACTAAAGTAGATATCCTTATCCTCAGTTGAAAATCCCCTACTTTGGGCCCCTATTCTGGAAGCGTCTTGGATTTTTTTCTTTAACTCATCTAGCCTCTCAAGGATGAGGTCTTGAAGCTCTTTATTACCCGCTCGTCCAAGTTCAACAAGACCTAGAAAATAATGGCCCTCAAGAGATGTGAGCTCTAAAAAGCTTATAACCTTTGCTGCTTGTTCTAAGGTGAGGTGAATATCTCTATTTAAAACTTTGGTTATATGGGCGGGAAGACAACCCATATAGTGGGCCATTTCAGATTTAACTCCCCTGCCTTTTTTAGGCCTGCTGATAATCCAATCGTCGAGAAAATCCACATAATCATCATATTCAAAAACTACAATCATTTCTTAATACCTAGGCCTTTTGCTTTTTGAGCAACTTAATACTTACTATTTTTTCAAAAATTAGAGGAAACTACACATTGCCCAGCATCATTTCATGGCATTACTCGCTAAAATAAAAAAATAAACATGAACAGCTTTAAATACCTTCTATTCCCCATCGTCCTGTTAACTTTATTTTCCTGTGGAATGATAAAGACCAAAAAGGACTTTATCTCCATTGATTCTAAACCCCGAGGACTTGTGGTTTACCGCCAGCAAGAAGGAAAAGTGGCCATCAATAAAATTGGCACCACTCCAATGTTTTTAGAAGTTTCCAAAAGATCTGAAGACGTCTACATGATGCAAGACCCGGTGTTTACAAAAAGATCGGTCAACACAACACCTAAAAAAATATGCCGTTACCTTAGAGAAGGGGAGCAATTTTATCCAGGCCAAGATAAAAAAGACGCTTCGATAGTTAAAAAATTTGTCAATAACTGGACCCCCGAAAATCTCTTAAAAGGATCAAGTTATGAATGTATCACCACAGTTCGAGCAAGTCTTAAAAAAACCAAAACACCTAAAAAAATAAAAACCTGTCACACCTATTTAATCATGCCACCTAGCAGCTCTTACCTAAAAGTCTCAAGAGATTTATCCAAGGCCTGGGTTGAGCAAATTTTTAATAAGCAAAAAAAGAAATGTGATAAAGTTATCACGCCCGCCGTTTCGGAAGGGCATATGTTGTTTCTAGGGATTAGCGA
>SMWT01000140.1 GCA_004356615.1 Deltaproteobacteria bacterium
TACTTTTTTCTTGGGTAGAATGACCGTGACACCTGCGCAGGCAACACACTCAAAAAAGATAAAAAGAAGAATTATTTTTTTTACCATCCTAGATACCTCCTTCGTCTCTTCATTTTCTATCATATTCAATATTGTAGTCAATTGAGATGGGCCTTCCCACTACCAAAATATACTTTCATCTAGGAAAATATAATTATGATAAAACTAATCACTCTTTTAATATTTTTAAACTGCTACGTCTTGCCCACCTGGGCCAAGGTCGATGCCTACAACTACAACTTTTCCCTCGACCAGTTCAGGCCCCTGCTACCAGGCAATCAACTAGCAGAAGACGTGCAAATACTTAAACAAGAAAACGGATATACCCTGGGACTCACCTATGTGAAACAACTCAGGTATAAATTTGCCGTTATTTTGCAGGCACAAGACGGAAAAATAGTAGATATGTTTGCTCGACTACCCACCTATTTTCTCCACGATATCTTCCATCAATCGCTGATTAATAGATTCGGCAAACAGGACTGGTATATTAAGAAAGAAAATAGCGCTTTATATATCTGGAATGATAAAAATGGGATGGAGCACTCCTACAATGGCTCCTGTACCATTACCTGTTATCCAGATTATTATTATGTGAAGCAGCTGGATTATCCTGAGGATTTAACCCCACTCATCGATACCCTCAACGGGGTGCTAGACGTCTGAAGCACCAGATCTCTACGGGTGGCGTAGATCCTCACCCCAATTCCTAGCAGAATCATAAGTAAACTGAGAATTTGCCCCATGGTTAAAAATCCCAGGTAATAACCCATCTGGGCATCCGGTTCCCTAAAAAATTCGGCGAAAAATCTCCCGCTGCCATAGAGAATGGGATACCAGGAGGCGAGAATTCCGGAAATGGTGACTCGTTTTCTCATAAACCAGAGAATTAAAAAGGGCAGCAGTCCTTCCAGCACTGCCTCATAGAGCTGTGAAGGATGGCGGGGACTCGTTCCTCCGGTGGGAAAAATCATCGCCCAGGGAACATCAGAGACTCTGCCCCACAACTCTCCATTGATAAAATTGCCAATGCGGCCAAAGAAAACACTCAGTGCCCCCATGATCACTCCGGCGTCCCAGACGGTGAGAACTGAAAGTTTAAATCTCTTGGCAAAGAGAAGAAGAGCAAAAAACAGCCCCATAAAGGCGCCATGATAGGAGAGGCCTCCTTTCCAGATGGAAAAGATCTCTGTGGGATTAGCACTGTAGTAGGGCCAATTGTAGATAAAAACGTAAGCAATTCGGGCACCTAGAAAGATACCGATCATGGAGTAGGTGATCAGGGTATCCACATCCCTTTTTTTGACGGGAAAAAATCCCTCCTCCACTAATTTTTTACCGATAAAGGTGGCCCAGACAAAGCCAATTACATACATCAGGCCGTACCAACGTACTTGCAAGGGGCCTAGGGTAAAAAAGACGGGATCGATATTCACTTCCATGAAAGCATCTTCCCAAGGAATGAGAGTGGTGTTAAGACTCTATGCATTATGGGCTTGTAATTAAATCCCAATCCTTGACATAAACCTTAAAAATTACTAAAAACTCTAGATTCCAAACTCGGCACATTTTAGGGAGTTAAGACCGCAAGGCCCCTAAGTTATGGCCCCATATTAGGAGAAGTACATGTACTCTGTAGTAGAAATCTCTGGACACCAATATAAGGTATCCGCAGGGGATCTCATTGACGTTCAAAAGCTGACAGCAAAAGAGGGATCAAGTGTAGATTTTGATCAGGTTTTTTTTGTTGGTGGAAAAAAACCAATTATTGGTTTTCCTGTCATTGAGGGAGCTAAAGTAACTGCTCAAGTTATCAGACATGATAAAGCAAGAAAGATTATAGTTTTTAAAAGAAAGCCAGGATTGTATCAAAAAAGAATGGGACACAGACAACAGTATACCGCTCTTTTAATTACCGAAGTAACTGATGGCAATGGTAACTCGGACAAGATTGATAAAAGTTCCGATAGAGCAAAAAAATATTTAAAGTAGGGAGATAGTCATGGCACATAAGAAGGCCGCAGGTTCAACATCAAACGGTAGAGATTCTAATCCTAATATGTATGGGGTGAAGAAATATGGTGGTGAAGTAGTTATCACTGGAAACATCATCGTCAGGCAGTGTGGATCAAAATTTCACGCAGGCACAGGAGTAGGAACGGGTAAAGATTTTACGCTTTTCGCGCTAAGAGACGGAAACGTTAAGTTTGGTTACTACAATAAGAAAATGAAAACCGTTTCTGTTGTTTAAACACACATAAAAATTTATTGTATTCCAAAAGGGGAATATTTAATTCCCCTTTTTTTTTTCTAAAAATGAGATTTATAGACGAAGTTAACATTACCATTATTTCAGGCAACGGCGGTGGCGGGTGCGTTAGTTTCCGTCGTGAAAAATTCATCCCCTTTGGTGGCCCTGATGGCGGTGACGGTGGTGATGGTGGGTCTATATTTTTTGAGGCGGATAGAAATCTCAATACGCTGGCAAGCTTTCGTGGAAAAAAATTATACCAGGCCCAGCACGGTGGAAACGGCAGGGGCCGGGGAAAAAACGGTGCTTATGGTGAAGACCTCATTATTCAAGTTCCCGTTGGTACTCTGATAAGGCTGAAAGAGACCGGACAGATTATGGCCGATCTCACCGAAACTGAGCAGAGAATCTGCGTCGCCCATGGGGGACGTGGAGGACTGGGTAATATAAATTTCAAGGGCCCTTCCAACCAAGCGCCAAAATATGCCACTGATGGAAAAGAGGGGGCGGAGCTTGAGCTGGAACTCGAGCTTAAGCTGCTAGCGGACATTGCTCTGGTTGGTCTGCCTAATGCGGGCAAATCCACCATGATCAGCAGTATTTCCGCAGCAAGACCTAAAGTGGCAGATTATGAATTTACTACTTTAGAGCCCAACCTCGGAGTGGTAACTCTTGGTGATACATCTTTTGTGGTGGCCGATATTCCGGGGCTGATTGAAGATGCCTCGGAGGGTAAAGGTCTGGGGATAAAATTTTTAAAACATATTGAACGGACCAGCGCTTTTGTTCACCTGGTGGATATTTCCATGTGCATGGATGAATTTGAGGCCTTTGAAAATTATGTCACCATTCGGGCAGAGCTGGTTAAATTTAACGCCGAGCTTGGTGATAAAAAAGAGATTATCTGTTTAACCAAAATTGATGCCCTAGCAGAAGAGGAAATAACTAAATTTCAAAATTATTTTGAATTACAGCTGCATAAAAAAGTGCTTCCCGTATCTTCAGTCAGTGGGAAGAATATCGAAACCTTAAAGGCCCTTATGCTAAAAACCATGGATAAAGAGAATGAGTAGAGAATTTGTTCAAAAAGAAGTAAATAAAATCGTCGCTGAATACGACTTCCCCAAGAACTGGGCCATGGCCTCCGCTTGGATTTTAGGAAACCTTAAAGGTTCCAACTTAAAAGTAATTGATGTGGCCAAGACCTCAGGCCTGGCGGATTATTTTATCATTGTGTCGGCGGGAAACCCCATTCAAGCGCAGTCCATGGCGGAAGAAGTGGCCTTTCAGGCCAAGCGTTTAAAGCAAACCGTTCTCTCCATTGAGGGAAAAGGTGGCTCTGATTGGATCCTAATTGATCTGGGTGATGTTATTGTTCATATTTTCAGTGAATCGGTAAGAGATATCTATGATCTTGACCAGCTCTATGCAGATGGCCCAATTGTTGAAATTCCCCACGAGTATTACTTCTCATCCCCTGAAGAAGAAAAAGAGGAGGGGGGATATTTTTGAAAGTTATCCACCTTATTGTCGTCGGCAAGCTAAAAGATAAAAATCTCGAAGAGATTGAACGTGGTTACCTCAAAAGAATCCCCACCCTAAAAATAATCGAAGTAAAAAAGGAAGAGGACGTCCTGGCAAAAGTTAAAGGCGATCTCTATCTACTTGAAGAAAAGGGCAAACTAATGGACTCACCGGAGTTTTCAAACTGGCTCTATAAATCCATGGAAAAAAACGAATTTAGTCTCGCCATCGGAGGCGCAGCGGGACATCACCAATCGGTAATCTCTGCTTCCAAGGGAAGCATCTCCCTCTCCCCGCTAACCTTCCCGCACAAGCTGGCCAGAATTCTGCTGGTGGAGCAGCTCTACCGGGCGATGACCTTAAGAGAAGGGCATCCTTATCACAAGTAATCAGTCCTAAGCGCTTTTAGATCAATGTCGTCATTAAAAAGAATCTTTTCCGGGTGGGCAAAACAGTATTTGAAATCCTCCACCATCTGCGAGACGTGAATGCCATCCACAAAGCGGTGATCAAAAGTCACTCCCAGGGCCATAATTGGTCTCACCTCTACTTTATCATCTACCACCCACGGCCTTTTTCTAAGGGATCCGATGGTGATAATAACCGGTACTCTTGAATAAGGAACCAGCGGTGCCCAGGCCACTTCCACACCAAGACCACCAACGTTGGTGATCATCACGGAGCCAAAGGGATCTTTAGGTACACCAAGCCAGGTGAGGTTTAAATTGAGGTCATAGTTTAACCAAGTGATAAAATCCATGGAAATTCCCATCAACCACCATGGCATATGTTTAAAGAAATTCATGGAGGATTTTAGCTCTCCATAATCGCCATGTTTCATTTTATCCGCTTGGCCGCATAGCTCCCTGCTAATTTGTGCCAGCGTTTTAGTTTCAGCACTTTTAACCACCGTGCCGGAAAGGTTGGCGCCCTTTTTTTTATCAGGCCCAGATCCTGGGATACTAACCTGAAAGAAAAGATTCACTTCTTTCCTCAAATAGATGCGACTTCCTCGGATAAGCCCGTTGATCTCCGGCCTTTTTTGCAAACAATAAGTCATCGCCCTGGCCACTAAATGGGTCGGGGTGATTTTAACTCCATGAATCTTTTCATAAGCTGTCGTCGCTTCTAGTGCCTTTTGCATATCGATTTCAGAAAAACCATAAACCGATGGGTCCTTGGCATTTTTCCAAGTGCCCATGGCCATTTTCCTGATCAGCGGAACCTTTTCAACCTTAAATAAATTAATTCTTCCCATAAGGTTGGTTTATCACGCGTATATAAGAAATTCATTCACTTTTAAGAAGCACTTTGCTAATTTTTTTTATGAGCAAAAAAAATATACTGACTGGCATTAAACCCACGGGCACTCCTCACATCGGCAACTATCTAGGCGCTATAAAACCAGCACTTAAAGAAATGCATAACGATATGTACAACTACAAACTCTTTGTCGCTGACTACCATGCTCACACCACGGTGAAAGATGCCAAGGTTTTTCAGGAATACGTGTATGAAATTGCCGCCACCTGGCTGGCCTGCGGACTCGATCCGGAAAAAGTTACTTTCTACGCCCAGGTTGATGTGCCAGAGCTCTTTGAGCTCACCTGGCTTTTAGCTTGTCACACGCCAAAGGGTGATCTCAACCGCGCTCACGCCTATAAAGCGCTGGTGCAAGCTAACGTTGAAAAAGGCAACAAGGATCCTGATCACGGGGTGAACGTGGGACTATTTACTTATCCTCTTTTGATGGCGGCGGATATTCTACTTTTTGACACTAATCTAGTGCCGGTGGGCAAAGATCAAATTCAACATGTGGAGATAGCAAGAAGTATCGCCTCCCGAATCAATGCGCTCTATAAAACAGAAGTATTAGTTGAGCCGGAAGCTCTCGTGGTGGACGCCGTGGCGGTGGTTCCAGGCCTTGATGGTAGAAAGATGTCAAAGTCCTATGACAACACCATTCCACTTTTTTGCCCGGAGAAGAGACTTAAAAAACTCGTAAACAGAATTACTACCGATTCCAGTGAACCGGACGCGCCCAAAGATCCGGAGAATTCGCTTATTTTTGATTACTACAAGCTCTTTGCCTCCCACAAGGAAAGCGAAGCGTTTAAAAGTCAACTCATGGGGGGAATCTCCTGGGGAGAGGCCAAGGCGCAACTCTTTGAAAAGATCAACGATGAAGTTAAAGGGCCCAGAGAAATTTACAACAAGCTTATGGAAAACAAGGATCAAATCGACAAATTTTTAAAAGAAGGTGCCGAGAAGGCCAGAGTCGTAGCGATTGAAAATATGAAAAGAATTAGAGGGCATCTCCTAGGATACCAAAAATAATCGAAAAAGAGCTTTTAGAGTTTATTAATAAATTTATTTACTTTAGTCTAAACCTCTTTTTTATAGGACGCTCCGTTTTATTTGATAGAAGGATCTTCATAATCTGTGGCGCCCTAGGCCCGATAGGTTATTTAGGGCATCTGGCAATCATTGTATTTAAAGATTATTTATCTTTTCCCCTAATCGTCACCATTATAGGACTAATTATCATTTTTCTTGGGGTTAAATATCAAAAAAATAAATCCCGAGTCGATAAGTTGGTTATGGGGATGATACCGAAATTTATTCAAGAGCTGTCCCCAATAAAAAGGGTTTAGTTGAAAAAACTTATTAAGTTTTTTATTGAAGAGAATAAATTTACCATGATCCTCATGGCGTTCTTTGTCATATTTGGACTTAGAGGTCTTTTCAAACTTAACTCCGAATCATTCCCGGCAGTAAATCTTGGAACTGCCATCATCACTACCATCTATCCCGGTGCGGGCCCAAAAGAAGTTGAAGAAGAAGTCACCAAACCAATTGAAGATGAAATCAGAACCGTTCGAGGACTTAAAGACGTAAGATCTGTAAGCCAATCAGGACTTTCAAAATTTACCGTAAGAGTGGACATTGATAACTATGATGTGAAAGAGGTGATGGACGATCTGCAAAAGGCGGTGCAAAGAGTTGCTGATCTGCCTCCAGATATTTTAGAGATGCCACGGTTTCAAGAAATAAAATCTGAAGAATTTCCTGCCATAGAGCTGGCGGTAGTGGGCCCAAATGACAATCGCCAGCGAGACAGATTCGCTGAGTTTTTAAAAGATCGCTTGGAAGATAATAAAAAAGTTCTTGGGGTTAGCTACTCTGGTTTTAGGGAAAGAGAATTTATTGTAGGGCTTTATAAAGAAAAACTAGATTTTTATTATTTAGGTATCAGTGAAATTACCCGGGTGCTTAGAAACCGTAATAAAAATATTCCGGCGGGAAATCTAAAAAAGAAAGATGAAACCCTATTAGTTAAACTAGATGGCAAGGTCTCTGACATCAAAGGGTTAGAAGATATCTATGTCAGGTCCAATTTCTCGGGAAAAAACACCCAGCTAAAAGATATTGCAGAAGTTCATGACGGCATGGAAGACCCAACTGTTATAGCAAGACTAGATGGAGCACCCGCAACGCTTTTAATCGTCACTAAAAAATCAGGAGAAGATACCATACAGCTTGTCGATGAGATTGAAGAGCAGTTAAAAACCATCAAGATTCCCGAAGGTTTTAAAATTTCCGTCTATGCCAACGAAGCAAAAAAAGTAAAAAGAAGAATGGAGATCCTCAGCACCAACGCATTTTTTGGACTCATCCTCGTTGTTGTGTTTCTGCTCATCTTTTTACCAGGAAAAGTTGGCATCATGGCGGCCATCTCTCTGCCTTTAAGTGTTTTGGCCACACTTGGACTTATGCCCAGTATGGATATGAATATCAATACTATAACAGTATTGGCGCTGGTTATTTCTCTGGGGATGATGGTTGATAACTCCGTGGTTATCGCGGAATACTTCACCCGACTTAGGCAGGATGGAATGGATCTAAAAGATGCCGCCATCACCTCGGCCTATAAATTTTGGCTGCCCATTACCTGTACCGCGCTTACCACCATCGCTGGTTTTCTACCCATGCTGGTTACCAAAGGGACCATGGGACAATTTATTAGATACATCCCCATTATCGTAACCCTCGCACTTAGCATCAGCCTCTTTGAAAGCTTCTTCATGCTGCCGGCCAGACTTGTTTTTATTGGTAAACTCTCAAAAAAGGAAAAAGAAGAAGCGCAAACAGTTCATTGGTTTGATAAGGTCACCGCCAAGTTTGAAAAATTAATGGATGTCTTAATCCATAAAAGATACTGGGTCTCACTGGGGTTCTTCCTGATAATTGTCGGTTCCCTCTTTATGTTAATTTTTGTGAATAAGTTTGTGCTGTTTCCCGCTGATCAAACTGAGTTATATATTTCCCGGTTTGCCACACAGGGAAGCTCCTCAGTTGAGGCCACAGACCGTGCCGCGGCCAAACTATCCCGAGCAGTAAAAAAGGTATTGGGCGATGATGCTGAATTTATAGTAGCGAGATCTGGAGTCATTAACATAGGCCCTGGCGATCCTAAAAACAAAGATGGTTACAATGTAGGAATGCTCTCCATCCACATGACCAAAGAGGCATCTTTTAGTCTCAGCTATATTGAAGTGCTTAAAAAGTTAAGAGCGATAAAAACCCCCTATCTCAGCAAGGTAAGTTTTGAGGCCAAGGTAAACGGCCCTCCTGTTGGCAGTGCCGTCTCGGCCACTTTTAGATCCAGTAATCTAGCACAACTTGACGGCCTCGTCGGTGAACTCTACCAGGCGCTAGATAGTAAAGAAGGTATCTTAACTCCTGAGATCGATGATGAAATCGGGGAAGATGAAGTTTTAATCAAGCTTAACTACGAAAAGATCGCCCGGTCAGGGCTTGATGTTAACCTGGTGGGAAATGCCATTAAAACCGCCATTGAAGGTTCTATTGTAACCAAAATTAATCTGGACGATAAAAAGTTCAATATAAAAGTCCAACTGGCCAATCCAGACAGGAAATTTGTTAAAGACCTACAAAAATTAAAAATATTAAATAAAACTGACTATCTTATTCCGCTGGCAGGACTTGCTAAACTTGAAAGGACAGGAGGCTCCGCTAAAATTAAAAGGTTTGATTTTCTCCGCGCCAAAAATATCTCCGCTGATATCGATGAAGAATTAATCACCTCAGGAGAGGCCAATAGCTTTCTGCTTAAAAAATTCGATGAACTGCAAAAGAAATACCCCGAAGTGGCCATTACTTTTGGTGGGGAAGAAGAGAGTACCCGAGAATCCATGAGCTCTCTGGCGGAAGCAATGGGCCTGGCCATCATCGCCATCTTTGGCATCCTGGTCTTTCTCTTTAAATCGTATCTTCGACCTTTTGTCATTATGAGTACCATTCCCCTGGGACTTTTAGGTTTTTCCGTCGCCTTCTTTCTCCACGGCAGGCCGGTGAGTTTTTTAAGTGTAATTGGTATTATAGGTCTGGCGGGAATCATTGTTAACTCGGGGATTGTACTCATTAGTTTTATTGATGAGATGAGAAAAATAGATCATCACTCTCTGCATGAAATCCTGGTTAAAGCATCCTCGCTTAGACTTCGGGCAGTTATTGTTACATCACTTACCACTATCTCCGGACTTCTCCCTACTGCTTACGGACTTGGTGGACTAGACCAGATGCTTATTCCCATCACACTCGCCATGGCGTGGGGACTAACTTCTGGAACCATTTTAACTCTAATCTGGGTACCTTGCGCTTATGCCATCATTGAAGATTTAGATGATTTTTTTAAAAGGAAAAAATCTTGAGACTCTTTTTGAGTAATTAACATACTCATCACCAAATTTTGCTACCACCAAATTTTCTTCATAGCGAATATTTAAATGCCAAACCGGAAATAAAAGAACC
Source organism: Deltaproteobacteria bacterium (assembly GCA_004356615.1). Taxonomy (GTDB): domain Bacteria; phylum Bdellovibrionota; class Bacteriovoracia; order Bacteriovoracales; family Bacteriovoracaceae; genus SMWT01. The sequence goes on from SMWT01000140.1 coordinate 9,650, forward strand.
GCCCAAATAATGAAGATGTAATTATTGAGATAGATCGCCAGTCCAAAATTAAAAAAAGATAAAAAGGCCCCATAGAGCGGATGCCTAATATAAGCATAAGCGCCCGTGGTCACCAGATACTCTCCCCGAAACTTAGGTGGCAGAGACTTTAGTGACCAGATCACCACAATATTGGTGAGTATTATAGAGATAATTAAAACAGCGAGTCTTATTGAATAGGAATCAATAATGGTGGGAAGCAAGCTTTTTACTTGCGACCTTCGGGTTACCAGGAAATCTTAAATCCTCTAATAAGGTGTAAAAAATACTAATTAAATTTTATACATATGGCCTGAAGAGAAAGTCTTGAGTACGTTTTTGTATAAGAGGAATGATTTGACCATCCCACGCAACCGTTATTCCATACTTGCCACGATTTTCTAAGAGTGGGGTTATTGGAAAGCCAAAGTAATCCACTAGAAACCTGGGAAGTAGTTGGCCATGCATTCTGGTTAGCACCCATTTTAACGTGACATCCTATAACTTTAAATCCCGCGGGACAGTAAGAAACTGCACTACTATTAGCAGTCGTTGGGGTATACTTTATGGGACCATTTTGTATTGATGGAGAATGACAAATTGGATTTCCAGTATTAGTGAATCCTCGCAAATACTGACCTGGATTACAAGTTTTTCCAAATACATTATCATCTGTGGTGCAGGTTACATTGCCACTAGAAGTAATTCTTTGAATTGCCGTTCCTTTTGGGCAGAATTTATTGGTATCTGGAGGGAGGGGAGAACACTCTACTGATCCGTCGGTGTTTACTTTACTGATATATTCATTTGCGCTGCAGGTATTTGAGGGAAACGGCTTACAGATGGGATTGCCTGAGCTATCCACACCTACAAAAAATGTACTTTGGCTGGGACAGGTAACATCGGAGCAGACTACAGTGCCATCTTCATTTATTTTTGAAACAACCTTGCCTTGTGGACAAAGTTCTTGATTAAAGGTTCGACATCTCCCACCGACACAAAGCTGGGTAGCACTTTCAATCTTATTATTACTTCCAATTTCCGCATTAACCTGCAAATTTCCCGTCATGGTATCGCCGGCCTTTTGGACATAGTTTTTTATAAGGTCGTCTTTAAGATCATTTATAAGTTCCTCTACTCTCTCGGTTGAGGCGGCTATTCCCGTACCAACTGTATTATTTAATTCACAGGTATCTTGTTCTATAACCCATGTTCCGCCAATGTCTTGGCAAGAGTCTTTTTTAGCAGTGTAAACTGCATCCTCGGTGGCGCTATAACATTTAGTGAGGTGATTTTCTAAATCAAACTGTCCTTGGAGAGGAAGGTTTTTTACAACATATTTTTGGCCATAAAAATTTTTCCCCTGTTTTTCCAACTTGATTTGCAGTTTAAACTCACCATATTTTTTTTGTACCCCAGGTTGAGGATCTTTGATGGTGACACCTTTTAGAGACATCTCATTAATTTTTAGTCTGTTGTTCCCATATTTTTTAGTTTTATTAAAAAGTACTTGACCAGTTCTGTTTTTAATCTCATCTATCACCAAATCTTCTTCAAAGGCCCCTACATCCTTAAATGTATTGGAACAACTATCCGAGCTAAGTAGATTTTGAGTAATGGAATTTACAACAGCATTGATTTCCATGCCGATTTCAGAGGTCTTGGTAATCTTGGTGGTCTGTACCATGAGCTGCATGGCCCCCATGGAGGCGATCCCCAAAATCCCCATGACTACAATCATTTCAATTAATGAAAAACCTTTGGAATTAATAATACTATCCTCTAATAAAGTTTCCTCCTTTTAATTTAAATTGCAAAACATATAGAGTCAAAAAAGCAATTTACTAGGTTTTAAAATCCTTTTTTGATTAAACCCATAAAAATGTGATAATTTTTATTATAAGTACTCAACCTGGATA
>SMWT01000141.1 GCA_004356615.1 Deltaproteobacteria bacterium
GGGGAAATCTTTAGAAAATCGAGTTTGCGGCCAGGCGTGTTCGGTATTTAATCTTTTATGTTCTGGAATTTTGAAAGGCCCCACACCATCGCTCTCTGTAAAATTGATCTGACAATAAATATCTTGAATAAGGCCGTCTGGCTGCAAATAAATCTTGCCGAATAGGACTTTTCGAGCGGTTTTATATCCTAAGGGGATATGGCCTTTTGAGACTTGTTCCCTCAAAGTCTTTTTAAAGTCAGTAATGCACCACGCATTTGTGTGGATTAAAATTACTAGAATTAGGGCGAAAATTATCATATATGATCTTCTAGCATAAGTTATGCACTATATTAAGATGCGTATGGCTATTTTTCTATGGACAAGTAGCAGAAAGTCCCCTAAAAAGTATCACCATATCACAATAGGGGAAGCATGGAGCGAAAGCGAAAACTTAAAATTGCATACGTTATTGATACCTATGACGGTATTAAAACCGGTGGTGTCTATTCGGCCCATCGCTTTATTGACGCTCTAAGAAAAGACCATGAGATTACCATCGTAACCACTGGTGAGCAAAAACCAGGAAGAGTGATCTTGCCTGGGTTTTATTTTCCTTTTGCCAAAAATTTAATGCAAAAGATGGGATTTATCTTTGCTGTTCCAAAAATCAAGTTAATGAAAAAACTTTTTAAGGAAGTTGACCTGGTTCATGTTCAGCTGCCTTGGTGGCTAGGAATTAGAGCAGTTAAGCTAGCAAATTCCATGGGGGTACCTGTTGTAACAGGCTTTCATATGCAGCCAGAAAATATTCTACGGAATTTTAAAATCAAATCACAATTTCTTTCCAATAAAATTTATAACTTGTTTCTTTCTAAGTTTTTTAACAAATCAGACGGAGTAATTTGTCCTTCACTATTTGCAGAACACGAGCTGAAAAGGTTTGATTTAAAGCAAAATTCAGTTGTTATCTCTAATGGAATTAAAAAAGATTTCAGGCCCATGGACTACACAAAAGATCCTAAATATCAGGGCAAGTTCATGATTCTTGTAGTTGGCAGACTGGCGCGGGAAAAAAGGCTTCATATTCTAATAAAGGCAATTGCCAACTCAAAATATAAAAACAACATTCAGATGGTGGCCACCGGTAATGGCCCGTTAAAGGAAGAGCTTATTGAGATGGGATCTCATTTGCCTAACCCTGCGGAATTTTTGTTTGTCAGCCAAGAAGATTTAATAAAGCTATATAACACTGCAGACTTATATGTTCACACTTCAGAAGTTGAACTAGAGGGTATGGCGGTGCTGGAAGCTATCGGTTGTGGCCTTCCGGCCTTGGTCTCGATTAACCCAACTAGTGCTTCAGGACAATTCGCCTTATCAGAAGATTTTTCTTTTGATGATGATGATTACAGGCAGCTGGCAAGAAAGATTGATCACTTAATTGAAAATCCACAAATTCTAAAAGAGGCAAAACCCAGATATTTGGAAATGGCCAGTAGATATAAGATTGAAGATTCCATTGTACAGACAGAAAAATTTTATTATCAAATCATTGATAATGCTAAAAGAAATGGGCCGGTTGGAAAATTAAATACCGCCCTAACGAATGCTTAATCAAGCAGAGGAAATTATGAAAACGACATTTTTATTATTACTATTTTTATCCTTAAACACCTATTCAAGTGAATATGTAGAATGCACCATGAAAATTGGAGGCAAAGAACTATCAGTTGATGTTCCAGTTACACTTCCTAGTGAGAAATCTGTGGAAAAAGTAATGGAGTACAAAAAAAGTAAGGCAGTCATGTCTGCTAGCTATGTTTTAGGAAGAGATGTTGTAAAACTTGATTTAAGTTTTACAACTAAAAAGAAAAATACCAACAAAACTTATAAGATGACCAAAACTTCCTTTCTATTTGAAAAGCATGCCAGGAATAAATATGTTAAGTGCGAGTTTGACTCTCTTTTTAATGATGACATTACGAGGATGACCCAAGTATTTAAACTTGCCAAAGAGGATGCTAATTCCTTCTATGGAAGCGAAAGGCTTACCTATTGGGCCGCCAGAAGAGGAAGGGCCAATCTTTTCCACTTCTTATATAAGCTTGGGGCAAACCCCGTTTTACTCAACAATAATGGTAACAATGCACTTGTGGGCGCTATCTTAAGTAATAACCAGGAACTAGTAAATTTTATGCTGGAAAATCATCCGGAAATGGTTAACCAGGTAAATGCTAAGGGCTGGACCCCTCTTATGTATGCATCCAACAAGGGCAAAGCGGAAATGGTACAACTTCTAGTAGAGGCAGATGCCACCTTTAATAACCAAGATGAACTTGGAAGAAGCGCTTTAATGTTGGCCGCTAAAAGGGGTCACACAGAGACAGTTAAGGTTTTAGTAAATGCTGCTGCTAAATTAGATTTAAAAAGAACAAATGGAATGACAGCTTTTATGTTGGCCCATAAATACGGATTTTCGTTCATTGAAAAGCTTCTTTTAGGCGCTGGTGCTTCAGCAAACTTAATCAATGATAATACAGGCAGTTATCTTTCTGATGATTGGGACTGGGATCCTGAAAACGATGAACTTCTATAAAGATTACACGCTCATCTGCTAACTATGTGTTTTTTTGATAGAATGAGGCTTCCATACGAGGGGCCTTTTATGAAGATTTTGATTCTTTTTGCCTTATCTTTTTCTCTTAAGGCATACACTTTTACCCAAGACTTTAAAGTGTTTACCAGTCATAGGAGTGCCCATCAATTTATTGTTGATATCAACAAAACTAGCCGAACCCCTTTTAAGATCTTTCCATTAAGCTCTAAAAAATATGAAAAGGCCTTGCGGGTAATTGAAGATGTAATGCAAGGTTATAGGGCGATATTTCCCGGGTTAACTTGGGATCTACCAGATCCTTTTCCTGTAATAGTTAAAAAAGAATCACTAAATTCATTTATCTTTCCTCACACGCTTACTAGAGAAGGATCACCTTTTGTCATTATGATTTTTTCCGGCATGTTTCGCGAAGAAGTAACCGTAGATGAATTCTATGGAGTGATGGCCCATGAACTGGCCCATTTAATATTTGAGCACTCAAAAAAAAAAGTGCTGGAAAAATTGGAAATCTTTTACCGGGTTAAATCCAGTGAAGTTGAACCGCTAGGGTTTAAAGTACCCAATGATCCCTTTGTTGAAAAAGTTGTGAGCGGAATGTTTCACGCTTTTAAGAATAAAAATATTCGTCATATTGAAAAGGTAAAAAGAAACCATAAAGTTGAGACCTTTAGGGTTTATACCACGGAAGAGCAGGCCGATGATGCCTCAATTAGAGTTTTAAACTTTTTAGGAAGAGATGCCACCTCCATTGGAAAGTTTATGCTTAGGTGGTTAAAACCAGAGGAGAAAGAAAAGTGTCTATTAAGTGTTGAACGTGGCGATAAAATTCCCTATGGAACCCTTTTTGATAGACACCGGGATGATTGTTGGCGTTATGATCATTCAATACGCTTAGCAAAAACAATTTAATAAACTATTCCTATATTCATAGCGGAACCTGTAAGAAATCTCCCTTTTTGACATGGTGTAAGCAATTGTAATCTAAAAGTCTCCCATTATTGAACTCCTACATTAGAATTAGAAATTATTTTATGATGTACAAGGAAGTATGAGGGTTAATTATGAATTTAAAAAAACTGTTACCACTTATATTGATTTTAATTTCGCTGCCAGCGATATCCGTTGCTAAAAAAGGTCGCAAATATAACGGTCCCTTTTGGCACGATTTTGATTTTATTAATACAAGAGGGAAATCAATTGTCTATCTGCCAGATGATTACGACCCTAAAAAGAAATACCCCCTAGTAATCTCCCTTCACGGTTTCGGCGGTAGTGCCGGGATGCAAAATACCCTTTTTGATTTTCGGCCCTTCACCACTACAAGACAGTTTATTTTGATCAATCCTGATGGAATGAAAGGTGTCGGCGGATTGCGCTTTTGGAATGCCACCGACTTTTGCTGCAATTATGGAAATGTGGATGTTGACGATGTGGACTATATAAGTGATCTCATTGAAGGGATGAGTGATGAGTATTCAGTTGACCTTAAAAAGGTTCACATTTTTGGACACTCTAATGGTGGTTTTTTAGCTTATCGACTGGCCTGTGATATCCCCCATAAAATCGCCAGCTTGGTTTCTTTTGCCGGCGTAAACTGGAATGATTTCTCTAAGTGTAAAGGAGAAGAACCCATTCCCGTTTTACATATCCATGGAACCAAAGATTTTCTTATTAAATACCCAGGAACCGGAAAATTTCCTGGTGCCGAGAAAACAGTTGAGCAATGGGTGGCCCATAATAACTGCGCTGAACAGAAGGTGACCTCTCAAACCTTTAATGATCTAAAACCTCTAAATATGAAAGTTCCCTTTTTAAAAACCACTGAAAAAGCTTGGACCGACTGTGATAATGGGTCCGAGGTGAGATTTTGGTCGGTTAAGGGTGGTAATCATGTCATATCCTTTAACCAGGAGTATTTGGCCAAATTACTTGATCATTTGCTTAAATTTAAAAAGAATTAACTACATATTCTTTATTTTTCCGCCGATTAATGGGCCATGGGCCAATCAAACTTTAATAATGCTCCAGAAGAAATGGGGGATAGAACCCGTAGAGCAATTGCCAAAATATATTTTGGTCGGTTGGCCATTTTAAAAAAGGGTTTAAACTATTCCAATGTTGGAGATCATAAATCTGCTGTGGAGTGCTATCGTCAATATCTAACTATACTGGCAGCTTATCATGAAGTTGATGCGAGGGACTTGTCTCCCAGCAATCTTAGAGACGAGGACCCCTCCGAGTTATTTCTGCTGAGCCAAGTATATTGGTACATGGTGAAAATCTATGATCGAAATCCCAAGGTCTATGGAGAGTTTAAAAATCTTTTGGAAAAATTTATTATCTTTTCCCTGGGCCAGAAGTTTCAATACGTAAATTCTGAAGTTCTCCGCAGGCATATAACCAAGGGGCAGGCCAAGAACGAAAAAGA
>SMWT01000142.1 GCA_004356615.1 Deltaproteobacteria bacterium
AGAGTAGCACCATTACATAAGCTTAAAAATATTGTTCCCACTGCCAAATCAAAGTGAATATTGGGATTTTGTAACCACCTGTCACCATAAGATACATCAATGGTCTTTCTCATTATTTGTATAAATGAAAAAAGATTTCGATGTTCGACCATTACTCCCTTAGGTCTACCGGTGGTCCCAGATGTATAGATGATAAAGGCAAGGTTATTAGGGGTGATTGTTTGGACCCCATGGAAATTTTTCTTGGCCTTTTCCGAAAGGAAAAGAGGTTTTGGACCTTGCTCACTGATTTCAATTAAAGTTGAGTTGGTGAGGCCCGCTACTTTCAAAAGGTTTTTTTTAGTTCCTAAAATCTTACTACATTCAAGATCATCGATAATAAATCGTAGTCTTTCATTCCCATCTTTTGGGTTGAGGGGGACATAGACTCCACCAGCTTTTAATATGGCATAGATGCTTATAATTAATTCAAAGGAAGGTTGAAATATAGTTACAATTTTTTCTTCAAATTCGATCCCGTTTTCAATAAGATAGAGGGCGAGCTCATCGGATTTTTGTTCTAATTGGGCAAAGGAAAGTGTGGAATTGTTAAATTTAAGCGCAGCTGAGTTGGGATATTTTTGAGCAAATTCTTTAATAAGCTGTACGACTGTACCAGTCCAATAAGGGTATAGTTCTAGTTGTTCCTGCATTTTTTGTGAGGGATTAACTTCCATTGTTCTCTCTCTCTTAAAATTAATATTGCCCCAGTAAATTCAATCTTCTTGCTTTGGTCTCAAATAATTTAAAAATTCCCAACCCAAGAAAGAAGTAAAATAAGGAAATTCCTAATATAAAGAAATACCACCAGACTGGGAAACTCTCTCCATAGACAACCATCCTATTAATAGAATGTGCACCTGCAGTGAAGGGTAAAAAAGATGTTTTTTGTAACGGCCATGCGGGCAACGAGACAAAAAGTATTAAGATAAATTGTATCAGCATTAAAGAGCTTTCTATTTTTTTATACACCAATGCAAGTCCACCAAATATATATCCTATCCCATAGATGGAGGGGATCGCCAGCGTAACAATTAAGAGAAAGTTAAAAATGGGAAGATCCAGCCAACGACCAGTTGTAAGCATGGTTAGATATAAAACTGAAATATTATAAATAATTGAAAGTAAATAACCAGATATCATTCTAAATAACACAATAGTATGAAATCCTATAGGTGCTAGATGTAATTGTTCCAGAGTTCCAATGGTGGATTCCTCGGCCAGATCGTAAGAGTTTTCAAAGTAGGCAGAGACAGCAAATGTCCAAAGAATGTAGCCGATGATCAACTCATCTAACTTACCACCATTTAAAGTTGGGCCTGTCATAAACTTTAGCCCGTAGAAAATAGCAATAAAAACAAAGTAAGTCATAAGCAATCTGGAAAGAGTATCAAAACCATAACGTTTGGCCTTGATAAAAGTTCTTGTTAATTCTCCTTTAAATGCCACCCAGTACATCATGCTTTCTTCCTAATCTTTTATGATTTCCATGAAAATATCCTCAAATCTGTCTTCTGATGTGTGAATATCTTGTAGTTTAATATTGTGATTTTTTATTGAATCCATTATGAGGGGTAAAGAATTTAAATTTTCCATTTTAAAGGAAAATGCTGAAGTTTCTTCGACCGTTTCAAAACTAAGATCACAGATCTCTTTTAGCGACGTTTTAAATGACTCATTAATTTGACGATCTAGTGTTATTCGAACCCTTTTATGATTGTGATATTTTTTCTTGATTTCTTTGACTGGACCTTGAAACGTAATTTTCCCTTTTTGGATTATAATGACCCGGTCACAAACAGTTTCGATGAAGTCCATGTCATGAGAAGTGACAATGATACATTTTTTCTCTTCTTTAGAATATTTTGTGATCCACTTTTCCATACCGCGTGAGATCTCAATATCAAGTCCAAGAGTTGGCTCATCTAATAGAAGAAGATTAGGGGCGTGGACAAGAGAGCAGGCAATTGAAACTTTTTGCTTCATTCCTCTTGAAAGCAATCTGACTTCCTTGTTTTTAATCTCTTCTAACATTAGATCTTTTAGAATTTGATTTATTTTTTCTTTTGATCTCTTTTTATCAATGCCTCTTAAACCGGCAAAATAATGAATATTTTCTAAGACTGAAAGTCGCCAATAAATATTTCTATTGCCATCTAATACCGCCCCTAAGAAAGGGAGTACCTTTTTTCTATCTTTAATATTATCAAAGCCATTTATAAGCACTTGGCCTTTATCATATTCTAAAAGAGAGGCTATCGACTTAATAATTGTTGTCTTACCAGAACCATTTGGACCTAAAAGTCCCAGGACCTCACCTTCACAAGCAGAAAATGATATATCATCTAATGCTTTAAATGGTTCTGATTTGGTAGGGTAAGATTTAAAAATATGTTTAACTTCTAATATTTCTTTCATAAGTGGTCTTTTGTAGTAGGGACGAGATAATAGGAACGAAACGATTACCTGACAATTATTTTTTAGGTGCGATTGCATAAAAGTGAGAAAACATTGCACTACATCTAATGCAGTTTTATAAATTTGTCAGAATAAAAAAAATATTTAATTATACCCCCCTTTATATTAGGAGTAGATTTGTTAAATAAATCCGTCATTCACCATACTAATAAATCGTTATATAACTATAATGAAAATACGTTATTAAATCTTTTCAACACCCAGGTGAAGTTACGACCGAACCATATTGCCGTAAAATTTGGACAGACCTCCCTAACTTATGAGGAATTCAATGAAAGAACTGACAAAGTTGCATTAGGCCTCTTAAAGTTGGGCGTTAGGGCAGATACCATGGTGGCGATCCTTCTTCCTCGTTCTTTAGAAATGATTATAAGTATTTTTGGTATACTAAAGGCCGGTGGAGCTTATATTCCCCTTGGGCCTAAAGATGGCACAGAGAGAGTTAATTATATTTTAAATGATTCAAATGCCCCGGTACTTATTACTCAAGAAAAATATCTGCATTTTAAAGCAGATATTACTGTGCTAGGGATCAATTTAAAAAAAGATGATTGGTTTACAGCAATTAAAACTAAACCTCAAGAATCCTTAGATGCACCTATTCAATTTCCTGTAGAAATTGACCCATCCTCCTTGGCCTATGTGATTTATACCTCTGGAACTACTGGTAAACCCAAAGGGGCCATGATTGAACATCAAAATCTTTTTGCCTATTTAACCAACTTTCGCCCCTCAATAGATGAAAATGATAGAACGTTGCAAAGCATGAGCACTACCTGTGATAGTTCAGTGGCCGAAATCTTCCCGACTCTTTGCAATGGGGGGACTTTAATTTTTTGGGAAAAAGATTTATCTAGTACCATTAAAAAGGAAAAGATCACTTATACAAACCTTACTCCCTCTATGGCCGATCTTATCAGGTCTGATGATTGCAGCTCTTTAAAAAAGTTAATAATAGGCGGAGAACAGTTAAGGCCTGAAATTCTTAAACGTATTCCTTCTCACGTTTCTATCTATAATGGTTATGGACCTACTGAGGCCACAGTTGATGCAACTGTTACAAAAATGGATGATTCCTCAATGGTTCATATTGGGGATCCTTTGCCCCACGTTAAGCTCTATGTGGTAAATAATAATGGCCAAATCTGCCAAAATGATGAGGCCGGTGAGTTATGGATTGGTGGCAAAGGTGTTGCCAGGGGTTATTTAAATAGACCTGAATTAACCAATGAAAAATTTATCAAAAATCCCTTTGGTAAGGGGCGAATTTATAAAACTGGAGATAAAGTTTGTTGGAAAGGTAAGAATCTTGATTTTTTAGGTCGAATTGACCGCCAAGTTAAGGTTCGTGGCTTTAGAGTTGAACTTGATGGGCTGGAGAAACTTATTAGCTCTTTTGATGGAGTGAGTATGGCCCACGTGGTTTTAACTGGTGAGAATTTAACCGCCTATCTGACACCAAAAAATTTGGACTTAAAAAAAATAAAAGAAAAATTAAGTCAGCAAGTTCCGGCCTTTGCCGTTCCCTCATCTTTTATTGATCTAGATAGTTTTCCTACCAACTCTGCCGGAAAGGTAGATGAAAAATCTTTACCGAAAGCAAAATTAATTTCTGTAAATCAGCAAGATTTACCCAAAACTCCCGATGAAAAAAAATTAGCGATTATTTGGAACAAAGTTCTGTCATCAGAAAAACAAATTGCGACTACCAGTAATTTTTTTGATCTGGGTGGAAATTCTTTAAATATTTTAAAGCTTACTCAAATTTTGCAAGAGGAGTTCTCCTCCCAATTTTCTTTAGATCAGGCCTATGCCAACCCTAAGTTTTTGGAAATGCTTAATATTTTAATTGAATGCCCCACCATAGAAGAGATACAAGAGGAGAGGGCGTCTAGCTGGAAGATACTTTTTGATTTAATAAAATTCCTACCAAGTTACACCTATGATACCTGGCTTCATCATGGGGGCCTGATAGTCCTTTTGGGCCTCTTTCTATTATTCCCAATTCAGACAATTGTTTTTATAGCGCTTGAATTTTTCTACTATCGTTATTTTGATCTACCGCACATAAGCGCAATTCGAAAAATAATAATATTCATTTCTGCTCCGTGTAAAAAGTATAAATCAGTTGAGATAATTGAGGAAGTTCCTGTTGAAAAAATTGGGAGGACTGCTTTTATGATAACTCCTCATGGGGCCACAGAACATCATATTAGGCTAGTTGAAGAACTTTTACTTAAAAAAGGCATCCAATATAAAAATACCCATCATTATACTTACTTTAATCATCCCCTTGATAAAACATGGTACCGATTAAATATGGGAATTCCAGGGGTAGAGAAGAGCTACCATGAAGTAGAGAAAAAAAACTTAAGCCTTATAGTGGCCCTTGGCGATGTTGAAGGTCTTAGAATGAGTGAGCCAGGTATTGTTGATCAGGCCAGTCAGAAAGTCTTTTTTAAATATGCTCTGCAAACAGGAACATCTTTAACCCCAATATATGTTCATGGAAATGACAAGGCCTTTACAGAATTTAATCACTTTTCAAAGTTAAAATTTCATATATATAAAAAATATAATGGAGTTATTGTTCAACCATATTGGGGTCGATGGTTTCTTCCGATTCCTCATAAAGTAGATCTTAAAATAACTTTTGGAAAACCCATTAAGGTCGATAAATTAGAAAATCCCACCTGGGATCAAGTAGAAAATTTATATTCAAGGTATATAGAAAATTTAAGTGAACTTTATAGAAAACATGCCCCTGTAGATTTGCCCGAGCTAAAAGTGTATTAATATGTATTTAGAAACTACTCAAATAAATATAACTCCCAAAAATGATAAATTGAGATCATTTTATGATAAGCGAACTGTAATACAGCTTATTAAGGAAGTATCACAAAAAAGTCCTAAAGCACCTGCCCTTAAATATAATGATTCTTATATTAGTTATGAGGACCTGGATCAAAAATCAGATCAGCTAGCACAAAAACTAATTGATAGAGGAATAAAATCCGAAGATAAAATCATCGTCATGTTTCCTCTCTCTTTTGATTTGATCGTAAGCATCTATGCTATTTTAAAAGCTGGTGGAACCTACGTGCCTATAAATGTAGATGATGGAAAGGAAAGATTAAAATTTATCATTGATGATTTAAATTGCCGTCTAATTATGGGAGATTTCCAGTCCCTTAAAAAAATAGAAGGTATTTCGAATACGACCTTAATGGAAGTTAATGAAAAAAGATTAACCGAATTCTCCATAAATAAAAAATTCCCTTATATAAAAGAAAATGCTCTCGCCTATATTATCTACACCTCAGGAACTACAGGAAGGCCTAAAGGGGTAATGGTAGAGCATAAAAACCTGTGGACTTTTGTCACCTCGATGAGAGAGGCGATTGATGTCTCTACCGGAGATAGATGGCTGCAAAATCCCAATCTAACTTTTGATATGTCTGTTGGGACAACTTTCTTGAGCCTTTGTAATGGCGCCACTCTAGTTTTAAGAAGTGGAGATCTTCACACCATTTTAAAAGAAGAAGAAATCACCCACTATAATTGTACCCCGGGTGCAGCGACTTTGGTTGATCCAGCACAGTTACCATATTTAAAAGACTTTGCGGTTGGTGGAGAAAAGGTTCCGGACGAGCTTATCACCCGATTTTCGCCCTATTGCAATATCTACGATACCTACGGCCCGGCCGAGGCCTCTATTAATGTTTCCTGGACCATTTTAAATGGGCTGAAGACTTCCCATATTGGAACCACTCTTCCTAAGGTTGAGTTTTATGTCGTGGCCGATGGCAAATTAGTCGAAATGGGAAGCTCTGGTGAGCTATGGGTAGCGGGTGATTTTGTAACTAGAGGTTATTTAAACCGTCCTGAACTCACGAGTGAAAAATTTATCAAAAACCCCTTTGGTGAAGGACGAATTTATAAAACCGGTGACAAAGTCAGATGGCTCACGCCAGGTGAGATGGAATATCAGGGAAGGATTGACCGGCAAGTAAAGATAAGGGGTCATCGTCTTGAACTCGATGAGATCGAAAAAACTATAAATCGTTTTCCCAGAATAAAAACAACTTTGGCCAGGCCCTTAAATGATAATCTTGTGGCCTATGTGGCCTGTGACA
>SMWT01000143.1 GCA_004356615.1 Deltaproteobacteria bacterium
TATTTTCTATCTAGTATTTCCCCCTGGGGATAATAGAAGGGATCGTAGATAGACATATCTACCCCTTCATCTTCTAGCATTAGATTTAAAGTAGGGCCTGGGCCGCAGCCATAATCGAGTCCCTGAAGTTTTTTATCTTTTGGTAGATATTTTTTTAAGGGATCTATTATTTGGGATAAGAATTTGCGGTAACCTGGATCATCGGGGTTATTTTCATGAAGATCGTATTGTCTTTTTTCTTCCGCTTGATTTACTCGTTCATCTGGTGAGAGGAAGACAAAGGAGCAATTTGAACATTTAAAGTAATTGTTTTTAGAACTCAGAAATAGACTTGTGTTATCTTCTTGGCAGAGAGGGCACATTTTATTTTATAAAAAATAAGAATAAGAAAAGGAGAACTAGACCGATTATAACCCCGCCAAAGATAAGATCTGGTTTTTTCTCAGCGATTTTAAACTCTCCCGTGGCCCGAAGATGTGGATCGTCTTTATTTTCTATTACATACTGCATATCCGCTAGAGGTGTTACCCCGGTAAACCTGTAGAGAACTTCTCTGTCTTCACAAAAGACAATATTTGGAACACCCATTACGCCAAAATGCTGGGCCAGTTCCGGGTCGGCCATAGTATTAACCCGATAGACGTTTAAAGATGGGTTCTTTTCGGTTAAGGCCTCCATAACTGGTTCCATAGTCTTACAGGGCATACAAGTGTCTGAGTAAAATTGAATTACAAAGAGTCCCCGCTCAGAACTGGCGACCTGCTCTAAATTTTCCATCGTTAGGTTTTTCATGAGCACCTTTATAACATAATAGGCCACGAAAAGATAATCTTTATAATCTCGGGAGGTTAGAAATAAAACTTGGGAAAAAGGAGTTCTCATGCTGGCCAATCTTGATGCATTAATTAAAATAATTATGTGAAGCATTTTCTATTATTTTTAGTCTTAATTGTTGTTCTATTAATGAAATTTTTTGAGATTTCCTATTTTGATAAAGACCAAACCTTGGATATGGCGCAAATCAGGGGTTTAGATCATCACCTTAAAACGACTGCGGATTACTTCCTTCCCTACCCCACTAAAAATGGAACCTACCGCTGGTCGGTTACGGGATTTGGCCTTTTGTATTTACTCCAAAAATATCTTTCGGGAAACAAAATCTATTTTATTTTTACCGCCCTTTTATTTTTAATCTCTTTTAAAGTGACTCTTGAGCTTTCAAGATCTCCTCCTTTTGCTTATCTTTTTTCTTATCTCATAACCCTTGGGTATAATTTTTTTATCGTCTTTTTTGATACCCGGGTCCTGGCCTTGATGCCCTTTTTAATTTATGGGCTTATAAATTTTTTATTTTTTTATAAACTAGCAATCGAAAATAATAAATCCTCTTGGACCAAGTTTGGGTTTACTCTCAGTTTGATTCTTTTAATTTTTTGTTGGGATGCTTGGATTGACTATGGATTGGCCTTAATCGTTATAGGATTTTTATTTAAAATAAAAAAAAGGTTTTATACTTCATTTCTAATTTTAATTCCTCTCTATCTAATTGTTAGATTTTTATTAATTGGTCACTTAAGTGAGCTCACAGGGCCTGGAAGAGAGCAGGATTTTATTTTTAATTATGATAACTGGCTGCTGGGGTTTGAGGATTTTTCTTCTAATATTATTCGCTATATCCACACCGCAATAACGAACTATTTTCCTTTTATGCCACTAAATCCTTTGGTGGTTAACTCGGCCAGGCCTATTGATTTAATAGCTGCCTTTTCTCCCGGGGCCACTTTTCAGCGTGATGCCATTTATTACAACTATCTTTATGGATGGTACCTATGGGCGGGAATAACTACTTCTTTATATGGATTAGGGGTTTATAAATTAATATATAAGAAGAAAGAAAAATTAAGTTTTATCCTAACCTCAGGACTGGTCTTTATCTTTTTTGGTGGATTTACCCATTACTTTATAAAGTTTAGACCGCTTTTGGTACTACCCTATAACTACACCTACAGACAGTTCTTCTCCATCGTTGGAATCACCCTTATAGTCGCCTATTTGGGCGATTATCTCGTTAAAAATAAAGTCAGGGGAAAAAAGGCGGGCATATCCTTTTTAGTAGCAATTTGCTTGTGCTTTACCGGGATGTCTTTAATAAAAACCAAAAAGGCGATTGATCACAGTTTTATTCATAATAAATTGAATCCGCCGCGATAGGCCGTTAAAATTAAAAGATAGCTATGGAAAATGGGCCATTGGTATCTATTATTTTACCTGCACACAACGAGAGGGAAAATTTAAAACTCCTTATTCCCGATATTGCCAAAATCTTATCAAAATATAACCACGAAATAATCATCATCGATGATGCAAGTATTGATGGCACAAAACATGCTGTCAGTGATTTCAACGTTGTCTACATTTACAACCATAATAGACAAGGCCTGGCAAAATCCATAAAGCTAGGGATCGACACCTCCCTGGGAGAGCACATTATAGTTATGGATTCCGATGGAGACCACAACAGCGTTCATCTTCCCCTCATGATTAATAATTTAAAAATAAGCGATGTGGTCTTAACCTCAAGATTTAAAAAAGGATCAAAAGTTCCAGGGAAGGTAAGGCCATTTCTTTCACTAGGATTTAACCTCTTTGTCCGGGTTATGACGGGTGGAAAACTATCAGACTATCTCTATGGACATTGGGCCGCAAATAAAAAGGCCTTAGAGAAGATTAATTCAACAAAAGTTTTTTGGGGTTATGGAGACTATTGTATTCGCCTACTTTTTTATTTTGAAAAATTAGGTATGAATATTCATCAAATCCCTAGCATATCGGGTGAGAGAAAGTTCGGCCGGGGAAATTCAAAACCTTTGAAGGTTTTTTTCCAATATACCGTTGCTGTATTTAAGCTCTCTCTAAAGGAAAGGTTTAAACGTGTTCGAAAAGGTGACAAATTGTCGGGTTTGCCAAAGTCAAATTCTTGAAAAGCTACTAGATCTTGGAAACTTCCATCTTTCTGGAACTTTTCCCACTTCTAAAAATCAGGTCATAGAAAAGGGCCCTCTCTCCTTACTACTTTGTGGTGACTGTGGACTTGTCCAATTGGCCCATCAATATGACATGGAAAAACTTTTTGGCGATAATTACGGTTATAGATCAGGACTCAATTCCCAGATGGTTGGTCATTTAAATGACTTTGTTGATGAAGTATTAAAAAAAGAAGAACTGACTCCAGAAGATCTTATTGTTGATATTGGTTCCAACGATGGGACCCTACTTTCCAGATTCCCCACAAGTTTTAAAAGTCTAGTTGGCGTTGATCCAACAGGCCCAAAGTTTAAAAAGTATTATCCAAAACATATAAAGCTAATTCCTGAATTTTTTAGTGCTGGGAAATTTGGGGAAGAGAAGGCCAAGCTCATTACCAGTTTTTCCATGTTTTACGACCTCGCTGATCCTCTTAATTTCATGAAGGAAGTTAGTGAAATTTTAGATGATGATGGGATTTGGGTAATGGAGCAAAGTTATCTCCCTTTAATGATAAAAAATAATGCTTACGATTGTATCTGCCATGAACACCAGGAATACTATTGCCTCTCCCAAATAAAATATATGGCCTTTAAAGTAGGACTTAATATTCTAGATGTGTCCTTTAATAATACCAATGGCGGAAGTATCAGAGTAAGTCTTGGAAAAAGAAATGGAGAGAAGAAGGATTTAGTGAATAGCATTTTAAATAAGGAAAAGCGTTTTCGGTATATCTCGACCTATCGTTTTTTTATAAATAACCTAAAAAATAACAAAAAGAACCTTGTAAACCTGCTTTCCCATCTTAAAAACAAAGGAAAGAAAGTCGTCGGTCTTGGGGCCTCAACCAAGGGTAATATAACACTGCAGTATTGTGGGATAGATGAAAGTCTATTATCTAGAATTTTTGAGGTAAATGAGTATAAATTTAATCGCTTCACTCCTGGCACCAATATCCCAATTTCCGCGGAAAAAGATTTCGATTCGGCCGATTATAAATTAGTTCTTCCTTGGCACCTAAAAGAATCTTTCATAGAAAGTGAAAAGGATTTTCTAAAAAAGGGTGGAAAATTAATTTTTCCCTTGCCCCATCTAGAGATTATTGGACACTAATTCCTTACAAATAAAAGTTATCTCTTCCTCCTTAAGATCTAGAAAAAACGGCAGTAGGATAATACTCCTTGTGAGCTTTTCTGCAACGGGTAGAAGTGGACAGTTATACCGTTTCATCTGAAAAAAAGATGAAAATCCAGGCCTTGTTTCAATTCCCTTTGCCATTAGATTCCTCATAACTAGATCTCGGTTTACATCTTTATCCAAATTGATCGCCATGGCCCACAATGCAGGTTCCACTGAAGGTTTAAAAACTTGCAAGCTTGATCCTGCAAGCTTTTTTAAATACGTGGAGTATAGCTCTTTTCTAAGAGAAATATTTTTTTCCTGATGCTCTAACTGGGCCACGCCCAGCGCCGCTTGAAGATTAGTGAGTCTAAAATTAAATGCCTGTCCCACGTGCCAATATTTTGTTTCTCCCATTCCGTGATTGGCAATGAGCTTCATCTTCTCTTTTAACCCCTCATCTTTTGTGAGCACCATCCCTCCCTCACCAGTGGTGATGGTTTTGGTGGCCTGAAAGCTAAAGGATCCAATATCACTGAGAGTTCCCGCATATTCCCCTTTATATTTAGAAAAAATGGCCTCAGCAGCATCTTCTATAACAAAGAGGTTATGATCTTTTGCCAACTTATTAATGGCATCCATTTCACAGACATTGCCATAAGTGTGAACCACCATAATACATTTGGTTTTAGGAGTTAAAAGCTCTGTAATTTTTTGTAGATCGATTAGAAAGGTGTCTTTTTCCACATCGCAAAAAACAGGTTTTGCTCCCACCGCCAAGATCATGTTCACAGGACCAGCAAAGCTAAAGCCAGGTACGATGACCTCATCCCCTGGACCTATCTCTAAAGCGAGTAGTGCCAATTGGAGGGCGGTGGTGCCATTACTAGTACTGACCCCAAAGGGTGATTGTAGTGCTCTAGAGAAATTTAATTCTAATCTATCAACATAATCGCCATGAGAAATCCAAGTGGAATCAAAGGCATCTAGGAGGTATTCCCGTTCTTTTCCCCAAAATTTTGGTTTATACCAAGGTATTTTCATATTAATTTTAATATAATTTCCTTATGGAAGATTGTCCGCAATTTAATGGAACTTTGGATTTTTTTTTCTCGCCAGAAGAGAACCTGAATCTTATAGGCCACTATTTCCCTGATTATGACTTTAAAAATAAAAAAGTTTTAGATGCTGGCTGTAGAAATGGAGGAGTAACCCAAGCACTTTATGAATTAGGTGCTACTGCCGTAGGAATTGATATTAATAAG
Source organism: Deltaproteobacteria bacterium (assembly GCA_004356615.1). GTDB lineage: Bacteria > Bdellovibrionota > Bacteriovoracia > Bacteriovoracales > Bacteriovoracaceae > SMWT01. The sequence continues at coordinate 5,409 of SMWT01000143.1, forward strand.
AAGGCCATTGAGATAGCTAAATTTTCCCATAACGGCCCCCAATTTTATCACGGAAGTATTTTGAACTTGGAAACTTTCAAGGATAATTCTTTTGATATTATTTTTTGCTGTGGGACTCTTCCCTATTTAAATCCTGATCAAGTAGGTGATGCAATTTTAGAATTTAAACGAGTGATTAAACCCAGTGGTAGAATTTTAATGGCCTTTCAAAAAGAAAGATCTCCACTATTTTCATTTTCAATAAAAGTTTATAATATTTTTCCTATTTTTTTCAAACCTATTTTAATGTTTTTGGCCTTTATCTATTTTCAAACTCTTAATTTTAAATATCTTAGATATTCACTCTGTGAAGGATTAGTGGGGATATATTTTGGCCATCCGAATAATTTGAAACATTTTGAAGTGGCAACACCAAATTGTAGAATGATATCATCCAAATTTAGTAAAACCTTCCTCTTAGGAAAATCATGAAATATATAATAATTTTTGTCTTAATCATCACCTCACTCGCCGTCTACTTGCTTTGGCCGACCAAATACGAATCGGATGATTGGGATAGCTTTAAAGAGGAAAAAGTAGAAGTAGAAGAAGAAAAAAAAATAAAAGAAGTAGAAAAAATAGAAAAGATAGAGAAAGTTGCAGTCCCCACTGCTGAGAAAAAAATCAAACATTCCGGTTTTACCAAGCAAGAGGAAAGCGAGTACTTTGATGACCTTCGCGATACCATCAAAGATCAGTGGAAGGAGCTGGAAGAGTGTGAAAATGATTTTGATGTAAAATTTGGTGATCTTTTAAAGATGGATTACATAGATATATCAAATTATTTAAAAGACCCAAATAACCTAGGTGAATTTTTGGATAACGTTGTCAATTTCAAAGGGTCAACACCATCTTCCGCTAAGATGATAAAAGACTTAGCAATGCCGATTGCAACCCAAGTTGATGGAAACGAGATTATAGAAACTGTAGGTTATGTTAAAACTTGCAGGCCACAGGGTAAGAGATTACTTATCCAGCGCATGATAGATTCTTTAAAAGTGGATAAAAAAGTAATCTTTGCATTTTTGACCTTTTTAGAAAATGAGGCCTCCACTTTAACCTACCCTAGAATAATGTATGAAAATGTATATGAAATAAAGCGCATGCTAAAAATTCTTAATATTAATTATTTAAGGTATCCTGAGCTTAAGAGATTAGAAAAAAGTTTTCAAAACTTTGTAGATAAGGACATAAGAGTTGCCATAAGTGCTTCCCCTTTTAATCCGGAGATTCAAAGACTCGCTTATGAACACGCCCTTATCATTCAAAAAGAAATACAAAAAACACTTAAGGCGATAAAAAAGGATTTATTAAAATAGGGCGGCCTAACCACCCTAAATATTATTTTAGGAAAAGCTCTCCCATAATTTCTGTCATATGCTCAGGAGTGGTTCCATTAACCTCTGCCGCCTGCGCCAGGAGTTCTTCAAGCTCTGCCCCGTCCCCTTGGAGGTGTTTTTCTAAGGCATTTTTTCCTTTCTTGTAATTAAAGCCAAGTAGTTTGTTGGAAAAAATATTGTAGTCTTTTTCAGTGAGTGACCTTTTATTTCTAACTTTACTTAAATGAAAGATGGCACGGGATACATCCCACGATCTACCTGCTGATAGGCCAAAGTTTTCTTCAATAGACTCTGCTTTTTCTTCTATAACCTTTCTCTCATCAATCGCCGCAAGTTTTTCGAGGTCTTTGCCATAAGTATCTCTGATAAATTGTAAGTATTTGTCCCAAATTCGGTCTTCATCATCACCGTAA
>SMWT01000144.1 GCA_004356615.1 Deltaproteobacteria bacterium
GTTTCCCTGATCTAAATACATGAGCCATGCAGTGGCGGAATCCACCAACGCTTTAGTTTCCTCGGTCATTTTTTGAGCAAAGTCCAGTTCACAATTTTCACAAACACACTTAATGGGGTTTCCAGCATCATCCACCTTTAGCGCCATTTTATTCCCATAATTAAAATAGGTATGCCCCTCAAGACAAACCCTTGCGAGTTTTCCTTGCTGCGCGCAGCCAAATAAGAATATCAAAATTAAGAAAATTTTCACCGTTTCTCCTTGAGGGAGTAACAATAAAAAAAAGGTACATAATTAACAAGAAAAATGCGAAGCGCTAAAGATTAAACCAAAGGTCAATTGGACTGCCGCCTAACTCTTCATATTGTTTTAAGTATTTCTTGTAAAATATCTTACTTTGAATAAAGACATAAATGAAGATGGATATCATAATTATCGCTGCGATATAACTAAAGGAACCCCTTAAAGCTTTTATTACAGCAATACCAAGTGCCGCTTGGGAAAAGGGTAAAATAAACCACCAAATCATGGAAGAACTTGAAACTAAATACCTTTTCAGTTGTTGCCTTTGGTACTCCTCCAAGGATTCCTTGGTTATCTCCATGGGGAGAGGAAGATTTTTTCTATATTTAAAAAAATAATAGGCCAAAAAGAGCATTAAAAACAGAACAAAGAACAAATAACAATTTAGAGGAAAACTCTTATTGAAATTAATTTCAATAATACTATTGACCCCAAATATAATAAAAATCAAAGAAGCAACTAGGTTGGAAACCTTAACATGGGTTCTAAAGTCTTCTACCTTTTTAATTAAATGCTCCATCGGGTCTCCTTATTTTGCGCAGTAGATTCCAGTTGGTGTGATGGACTCAACATAGATATCGGAGTTTAGGTTTATGACATATTCAGAGGCACCAATAGGGTCTCCTGGATTTCCCCAGTCGTAGGTGAACCCCAGCCGAGTCCAGGGGGTTTTGGTTCCCTTAGCTGGATAGGTACTGGCAAAGGTTTTTTTCATCCAGTCTTTATGGCCCATTGAAATTGAGCGGGAGGGGGCATAATCACAGGTAGTGTCGTAAACTTCCAAATCATAACAGGGCCTAAAGAGATCTTGGGGACGAACCCAAACTTCCACAAAATGGGTTTTTCGACCGGTGGGAGGAAGCCCCAAATACTGTTCTATGCGCTCTTTCACATTTGAGCTATTTATGCTCCGGCAGAATTTTTTCACTTGGGGAAAAGCGGTAACCCAGAGATGACCTGAACCGGTATTATAAGGTTTGTTTTGGCCCTTATGAGGAGCAAAGTATTTTTTGGCCGTTCCCGCAGAAACCCAAGAGACCATTTTCACCCTAACCTGCTCCTTAAACTTAGCTCCCTTTTGCCAGTTACTGATTCCGCCCCTACAGCCCCACCTGGGGTTGCACATTACATCTAATTGGCCGTTTGATGAGCTGATATTAAATAAACTGCGAGGTTTTTTAAGCTTTTTTATTTTCACCGACTTTTCTGCCGCTTGGTTGTATTTATGCCAGTCGATATCTTGGGAGAAACAGGTAAAAGGCAGCAAAAAGAGAATTAAAAACTTCAAAGTGATGCTCCTTAAGGAGAGAAGAACTTTTTTTTCACTGAATCGATAAGTTCAAACTTGTATTTATTGTAGACACTTTTGTGTCCCCCAGGAAAGGAGTCTTTGGAATCACCTCCCTGAATCGTTTTAATAGGGAATAAGTTGCTGATAAATTCTTTGGGCAAACCTATCTTTTCCATAATGGGATTATTGGCGATGGGGTTGCTGGTTGGCACGATACTAACCGGTAGACCGAATTTTTCAAAGGCATCCTGGATAAACTCTCCAAGCGTTGGGCAGTCATCTGAATAGACATGATGGCATTTTATTTTTTCCCGTCCTTTGGGGTTTAAAATATAGGAGGATAAAATCTTGCTGGCATCACGAACTGGTATCAGGGGGATAATGGATTTTTTTTCAAAAGGCATGGGGAGATACTTCAGCGTCTCCAGCAGAAACCTTTTAGGCCGCAGATTAATAAGTCTTTCAAAAAAAGGATAAGGCCCTCTAGACCTTGGAAGTTCCCCTTCAAAGTTATCACCGACCAGAGCACCTAAGCGATAGATTCTTTTTTTTACGCTACCTAAGTCAAACTCCCGAAAGATAAGCTCAGCATCGAACTTTGATTTGGCAAAGTGGTTGCTAAATTTTTGCCCGTGATTTAGCCCCTCTTCCGCTAATTTCCCCTTGTAATCCCCATTTACTGCCAGGGTGGAGACATAGTGGACCAATTTTAAGTTGGATACCGTTTTAGCAAATTGCAGCACATTTTGCGTGCCCACCACATTTTTAAAAAAGCAGGTAAAATAATCAGCATCATGATCACTACACCCCGCACCATGAACGATTAAATCAATCTTATCTCTTAGTCTCTCCCCATCCTTGGGCGAGTCAAATATTTGTGGGGATTTAATATCACCGGCCAGGGGAATAACATTTTTAAAGGAGGAGAAGTCTTTTTGCGCCCTTTTTAAATATTTCCTTTGAACCAACAGATAGACGGAATCTACCTGAGTAGACAATTCCTTAACCATATATCTTCCCAGGTAACCAGTTCCACCGGTAATAAATATTTCCATAAAGCAAACCTTGGGATATAAAAATTTGTTCAAATAATTAAACCTGTTTTTAAGAGGCAAGTCAACTTTATGGAAAAATCATTTTGGATAAAAAACTGGGAAGATAACAATACTGGCTTTCATAATTCCGAGTATAACGAACTACTACTTAAACATTTTGAAAAGTTTGATCTGGGAGAAGATTCACACATCTTTGTTCCCCTTTGTGGAAAGACCCGAGATCTTATCTGGCTGGCCATGCAAGGACATCAAGTAACTGGTGTTGAGTGCAGTCCTTTGGCGGTAGCTGGTTTCTTTAAAGAATCTAACTTTTCCTTTGATAAAACCAAAGAAGCTAAATTTAATCGCTTTACTTGTAAAAATCCCCCGATTGATATCTTAGAAGGTGATTTTTTTGATGTTAACCGAGATGCTTTAGGTAGAGTTAATTTTCTCTACGACCGGGCATCTATCGTGGCCCTACCACCTGAGCTTAGGAAAAAATACACCAAGGTAATTACTGATATTTTAACCCCTGGTGATCAAATGCTTTTGCTTACTTTGGAGTATGATTCACCAGAAGTTCTGGGCCCTCCCTTTCCTGTTACGGAAAAAGATGTCAGGTCTTACTATGAAAACAATTTTTCCATTGAACTTTTAGAAGAGATTGCCAAGGATGTTGATCACCCGCGCTTTATTGAAGCGGGAATAACTCGCTGGAGTCATAAAGTTTATAAGCTAGTTAGAGTATAGTGCGATAATTTTTTCATCTTTTGGGTCTAGAGATTGTGTAACGTAACAGTTCTCTGTCTCCCAAAAGGTGATTTTATGAACCACGACGCCTTTTCCCTTTAAAACCTTGGGACATACAACATGCAGCAGATAATGGGCCAAATTCTCAGCAGTAGGATTGGTCGACAGGATGAATAAGTCTTTATAAGACGGTGCCTGCTTACACAGATCGATAGTCTCCTGGTCGTCTTTAAAAAGGATCATGGTGTGGTCCCAATTTTTATCGATCCACCCCCCTACTTCCTCTTTTAAGACAGAAAAATCAATCACCCTTCCTAGTTTATCTAGGGCCTCAATCGGAGTAGCATGGGCCCATACAACGCCGTTATGGCCGTGGAGGGTGGCACATTTACTTTCATGGCGCATAACTCGATGGCCATAGCAAAAATGGATTTTTCTAACACAAGTTTCCATAGGGTAAAAATTAGAACAGTTTACACGAGGTGGCAATAAAAAATGCCCCCATCCATGGGGGCACTCACCTAAAATAAAATTTCAGATGCTCGACATTAAAGTCTTCTTCTCTTAAGGAGGTCCATGAGTTCCTTAATGTTTGTAATCTTGGTTACATCCTCGCCACGGCAACCAGAGTTTGAACACTGCTTAGGCACCTGGCAGCTACGATAATCATGTGATTCATAGTCGTTTTCACCACGAACCAAGATACCTTCAACCAGACCTGTTCTCTCATTAAAAACCGCTGAACCGGAGTTCCCGCCAAAGGTATCTAAATTGGCGACAAAAAATACATCATTACTGGCATCGCGGACCCTGGCCCCATCGGCAACTTTAGTAGGAAGTCCGGTGGGGTGACCTATCACCACAAGTCTTTCACCTTTTCTAATGGCCCCGCTTTTTCTTACCTTTAAAGGCTCTCTACCTGTAACCCGGCGGTCAAGTTGGATAACCGCAAAGTCATTCTTGGAATAATTATCAAGCTTGGTGGCTATGATTTTTACACAGCTATAAATGTTGGAAAAATTTACTGTTTTATACTCTTCACTGCCTTGGTCTTCTATGCCAAAACCAAAAACCCAGTAACTATTTTTACAATCTCTCATAGATTGAATACAGTGACCGGCAGTTACCATCACGTCATCCGCCACGAGAAAACCAGAGCATGAGGCGGCCGCGATTTGATCGGTAAACCTTTCATCCGCACAGATGTTTCGATCCTTAAGCGTACCGCCGGTAATCTGCCAATTGTCTTTAAACATTTCCGTTAACTTTCTTTTAGAAATCATGGCCGCGGTGGACCTTGCCCAATCTAGATATCGGGAACTAGTTTCATAAAGCTCAACCCGGTCATCTCTACCATAGATAACCTTGTCCACGGCAAAGCTAGTCGCCCCAAATAAAAAAAGAGAAAGCACTAAACAAATCGTCCTTAATTTCATTGAAATTCGTCCTTTACTTCAATCCTGAGTAAATTATTTCCGTGAAAGTTTGGTTTGGGTACTTACTTCTTCTTACAATGTGGGATGCCACCAACAAAAACCGCCTCAACTCTGCCAGGAAATTTAACACCTTCAAAGGGAGAATGACCTACTTTGGTTTGTAAATCGCAGGCCTTAATGGTAGTTGCTTTTTTTAGATTTAAAATTGTCAGGTTAGCGAAGTATCCCTCCTCCAATTTGCCAAATCCTTTACCAAATTTTTCAAAGAAGGGATCGATTGTTTTTATAGTTGGCAGAAACTTGTTCACAAAGTGCCCTGGATTTTCACTACACGTCAGTGAAATCAACTTGGGATCCATACCCTTTTCAACTATGGCCCAGGTAACAAAAGCGCCATAGGTGTCTAGCCCGGTAAGGCCTGAGGTTCCCATTTCTTTCTCTTCCAGGGTATGGGGAGCATGGTCCGTGGCCAAAAAATCGATATCCCCATCTATGAAGGCCTTTAGCATCGCCTCTTGATCCGCTCTAGATCTTATGGGGGGATTCATTTGAAAGTAGGTTCGTCTCTCTTGGGGAAGATTTTCATCGCAGTAGTACAAGTGTTGGGGGGTCACCTCAGAGACAACATCAACACCTCCTGCTTTGGCGGCCATAATTTTAGGTAGGCCATCACCAGCACTATAATGACACAGCTTTCCTTTTAAATTATATTTTTCAATCAGCCTAAGAGCGGTGTCAGTGGCCAAAAGTTCCGCCTCAAGCGGCCTTCTAGCTAGATGAGTGGATTCTTGTTTATGACTATCGAGAACTACCGGATCTTCACAGTGAAAGCTAACATGCTCGCCTTCATAATTTTTAATGGTTTCTTCCAATTCTAGATCGTCTTTAAAAAACAACTGCCCAACTGATGGCCCCATGTAGGCCTTGTAGGGAACCAGTTTAGAAAGTGGTGTGGTCCCCGGCCCTATTCCCGCATAAAGTAGGATGGGAACAAGTCCTTTATGGGTCAAAACTAGTTTATTTTGATAAGAGTCGTCGTCAATGGGCGGGACTGGATTGTTGGGCATATCACAAAAATGAGTTACACCACCATTTATCGCTGCCTTGGAGGCGGTTAAAAAATCTTCTTTGTAATTTTGCTTGGTGGAAACATCTTCTCTGGCGTGAATGTGCACGTCGCCCATACCGGCAAAAATCAGACAGTCATCATCATAGATATAGTCCGCTGGTTCTCCCAGTTGCCCATAGTCTTCAATTAGTCCTGTGTCTTCATTAAATTTCAGTTGCGCCCGTTCCTTAGAACGTGAGGTTACAAAGATGCCTTCTACAATTTTCATAAATCATTTATATCTAATTTAGAGCGTATTTTCAATCAGACGGGAAATAGTAACAACCAAGGGATCATGAACTCTAAACATAAGCTGGTGATCCCCTATTTGATGCATCCATCTA
>SMWT01000145.1 GCA_004356615.1 Deltaproteobacteria bacterium
AAGACAACTTATGATCTATGAGGCACTTGGGGCAGAAGTTCCTGAGTTTGCCCACGTATCTTTATTAATCGGCAAAGATCGACAGAAATTATCGAAAAGACATGGCGCTACTTCTGTTTCCCAATATCGAAAAGAACATTATCTGCCAGGGGCACTTCTAAATTATCTTTGCCTTTTAGGTTGGTCTCATCCTGATGAAAAGGATGTTTTTGATATTAAAGATATTGTGGATATTTTTGATCTTGATCGCTTTTCCAAGGCCCCGGCCATGTTTGATCTAGAAAAACTAAACTATATCAATGGCCAACACCTAAGAGCACTATCAAATGAAGAGTTGGTGAAAAACTTTGATGACATTTGCCCCGTTTTTCACCAACAAAACCTCGAGTGGAAAAGCATCTTTGTCGAACTAATAAAAGATAAAATCCAAAATTTTGGTGAAGTGGCAGAAAAGGTAGATGAAATATTTTCTTCCGATATTCATTTAAATGATGAAACCAGGGAGGTCATGACTTGGCCTACAACCAAAGAGATTCAAAATTATCTGATTGATGAGCTGGCGGATTTCAGCGAACCATTTATCTCTGAAGAGCTAATGGGGAACTGGATGGATTATCTTAAAAAAGAAAAAAGTATTAAGGGCAAACAACTATTCATGGGAATGAGGGTAATCCTAACCGGCAGGTCCCATGGCCCTGATCTTAAAAAAGTGGTGAGGTTAACCCCTCCGGAAGTTATCGCTAGAAGAATCTCTAATTTAAGTTTATACGAGGGACATTAATGACGGAAATTGAAGTAGGTCCAAATTTTATTAAGGCCATAATAGAAGAGGATCTGAAAGCTGGTAAACATCAGTCCATCGTTACCCGCTTCCCCCCTGAGCCAAATGGATACCTCCATATTGGACATGCAAAATCAATTTGCTTAAACTTTGGTCTGGCCAAAGATTATAAAGGCACTTGCCACCTGCGTTTTGATGACACCAATCCAGAAAAAGAGGAAATGGAATATGTCCATGCCATTAAAGAAGATGTTAAATGGCTGGGGTTTAACTGGGATGAGCATGAGTATTATGCCAGTGATTATTATGAGAGATTATACCTTGGGGCGATAGAGCTTATAAAACTCGCCAGTGCCTATGTCTGTGAATTAAGTGCGGAAGAGATTAGAGAATATCGCGGAAATTTAAAAAGTCCGGGCAAAGCTAGTCCCTTTAGAGATAGGCCTATTAAAGAAAGTCTTGATCTTTTTAAGAGAATGCGGGCGGGAGAATTCGCAGAAGGTCAATACACTTTAAGGGCCAAAATTGATATGGCCTCTCCCAATATGAATATGCGTGATCCCGCTGTTTATAGAATTAGAAAGGCCCATCATCAAAGAACTGGGGATGCTTGGCCAATTTATCCCATGTATGATTACGCACATTGCATGTCAGATGCTATTGAGGGAATCACCCACTCACTTTGTACTTTGGAATTTGAAGATCACCGGCCTTTGTATAATTGGTTTCTAGAGGTGTTAAAAACCCCGGCCCATCCGCAACAGATAGAGTTTTCCAGGCTCAACCTTGAATTTACTGTTATGAGTAAAAGAAAGCTTCTAAGGCTTGTAGAGGAGGATCTTGTAAATGGTTGGGACGATCCACGCATGCCCACCATTTCAGGCATGAGAAGAAGGGGATATACTCCAAGATCAATTAGAAATTTTGTCAGTAGAATCGGGGTTACCAAAAAAGACTCATCCATTTCCATTGCCACTTTAGAGTATTCAGTAAGAGAAGATTTGGAGACAATTTGTCCTAGAGTTTTTGGGGTTGTTGATCCTTTGAAAGTTACCATTACTAATTTTGATGATGATACGGTTGAAATAGACTGTCCTCTTCACCCCAAAGATGAGTCATTTGGATCACGGAAAGTTCCTTTCACTAAAGTTCTCTATATTGAAAGAAGTGACTTTTTAGAAGATCCTCCAAAGAAATTTTTTCGTTTAGGGCCTGGAAGATCGGCCAGGCTTAAATATGCCTACGTCATTACTTGTGATGAAATAATAAAAGATGATTCAGGTAAGGTAATAGAGCTACGGTGTTCTTACAATGTTGATACTTTTGCAGGCCATACCCCTGAAGGGATGAAAAAAGTTAAAGGGATTATAAATTGGGTTTCCGCCACTGAAAGTGTGGAAATTGAGTGCAGGATATATGATAGGCTTTGTAGCGTTCCAAACCCTGGTAGTGGAAAAGAAAATTTTCTGGATGATCTAAATCCGAATTCTCTTAGGACTTTAAAATCTCGAGTGGAAAGAAGTTTAAAAAATGCCGATATCGGTTCAAGATTTCAGTTTGAGCGTCAAGGATATTTTATAAAAGATCAGGATTCCACATCAGAAAATCCAGTTTTTAATCGGATCATTACTCTAAGAGATACTTGGGCCAAAATTAAATAAAATTCACTGTTTAACAAACCTAGTAAAATGATCAAATAGGGAAGAGGAAGATTTTACTCAGAAGGCATCCTAATGCCTAGAAGTGTATAATTGTACTAAATCTGTAATCCTTTAACCCTTGGTGATTAATATGTCTGTAGACAGAGTCAATAATGCAAGAATGAAGAAAATGTATCGGGCCAAAACCCAGCAACAACAAAAAGATTATAATAGAAACCTTCAAAATCTAAAAAAGCAGCATGAAATTACCACCGGAAAAAGAGTAAAGCAAAACCGTGAAACAATTCACGAGATTGAAACAAGCACCAATCAACGGGTTAAAGCTGCTCATGGCAAAATGAATGAAAAAGTTGAAAATATGCGCGATTATTACCGGGCAAGAGACGCTCAGCTTGGAGAGAATTTTCGCGATGAAAATCAAAGAATAAAAGAGGAGTATGCAAAGAGATTAAATGATCTTAATCACCGGTATCATCGAAATATTAAATCCCAAGTCGAGTACGACACTAAAATAAGAAGTAATATTAAAACTACTTTTGATAAGCGTATTAATCTTAGCAAAAGGGAAAATGAAAAAAGAATTGAGGATATGCAGGAATCATTTAGAAGAAGTATGGAGCGTGAGCAACAACATAATCTTGGTAATCAAACTAGAGTTAAGCGCCAGGCGGAAACGGAAATCGAAAGACTGCAAACTAATGTTATTCAAAAAAAAGAAGACTTCCGGCGAATTACAACTGATTTAAAAGAAAACTATGACAGAAATCTTGATAATTTGCAGCGAAGGCAGGCCTTAGTTAATAAAAGAAGATCGGATGATACCAGGAAGGCAGTTAGTAATATTAGAAGAATTGCCGAGAAACAAATAAATATTGCGGTCAAAAGAGGACAGGAGAAATTAGGGCAACAAAGGAGCTTTCTAAGAACTCAGCATACTAAAGATGTTGAAAATTTCAGAAAGGTAAATCAAGAAATCAGGGATCAAAATGCTAAAGAAATAGAGCAGTTAAAATTTAGCTATGATCAAAAAGCTAAAGAAAGTGGGAGAAGAGAAGAGCTTTCCAAACAAGATATTAAGGAACGCTATGAAGAACGTCTTAAAATCACCACTACTGAGTACCAAACACAACTCAATAAAATGGGAGTGAGCTATCAAAAGGGCCTAAAAAAGACAGTTGCTAGTTCATCAGCGGAAAAGGCCAGGCTTCAAAGAAAGTTTGAATTAACTATTAATCAAATGAATGAGGCCCATCAACTGCAACGTAACAAGATGTATAATCGTGCTTTGAAATCACTTAAAAATATTGAAAAAAATTATGATAAAAAATTAGGCGAGCTAAAAGATTCCTTTAAAACCAAGGAAGAGAGGCAGTCAAAAATATATAAAGAGAGTCTCAGTCAAATTCAAATCGAAAGAGAAAATACGGTTACAAGTGTAACCAACCGACTAGAAAAAAGAGTAGAATTGGCAAAAGCTTGGCACAGGCAAAAAATGAAAGAGCAAGAAACGGCCTTTAACAAAGAACGCGACGCCATGAGAAGCAAAATTGGCAGTCAATATACTAAGTTAAGGGAAGATTATGAAGAAAATCTTAAGAATCAAAAAGTAAGAAGCGATCGGACCATATCATCTCTCAAACACAATAATACACTACTTAGGATTAGGGATTATAATTCCATGGAGGAAACCAAGCTTCACCTTAAGGATCAGGCAGCTGCTCGCTATTCAGTTGCCCAGGCCAGACACCTACACCAGCTTAGAAGTGTGGAAACCGCCAGAAGCAAAGATATAAAGCAAATTATCGCGCGCATGGATGATAAAAATAAAGTCATGCAAAGAAACATGGATAAAAAAATTGCCGCCATGGAAAATACTTACAACAACCGAATTGATGTTCTCTCGGAAAAAAACAAAAAGATAAAGGCCAATTATAATAGAGAATGGGACAATTTACTTGAGGGGCAAAAAAATAAGATTGATAAACTAAATGAAGATAATTTAGCGGCCCGCGATAAGCTTCGGGCCGAACAAGAAAAGCAACTAGATCAGCTTAGTAAAAACCATCAAGAACAATTGGGCCAAAGAGGAAGACAGATGGCCATGTTAAAAAATCGCTATGAAGGTACATCTGGACAAGTTGCCCGTAATCAGGCGCGAAATGATAGCAAACTGAAGCGTATGCAAAATCAGCATTTTGAAGAAAAAAAGGCCATGAGAGATTATTATAATGAAAGAGTCGATGCGGCCAGAGATTCTCTTAAAAATGAAAGGGCCGAACTGCAAAAAGAATATGATAAAAAGGTCCAAAGAAACGAGGAGGATTATGTTCGCTTAAGGGATTTTTCCGAAAGAAAATTGGATAAAACATCAAGTGAATATAAAATGAATACCACTCGTCTTAAATATGAAAATGATAGGAAGCTAACCAAACTTCAGGTACAAAACAAAAAGGCCTTAGAGTCAACAAGAGGCCATTATGAAGGAAACATTCAAAATCTAAACAAAACTAACCGTGAAAATTTAAACGCTCAAAAGGCGGCCTATGATAAAGAGTTAAAAGATTCTCAAGATGCCGCCAATCGAGAGTATCATGCAAATTTAGAAAAACTAACCAATGATTATGAGGAGAGGATGGATAAAACCATCGATGGCTATGAACAACGGCTGGCCAGTGAGGAAAATCTTAAAAATAGATCTATAAGACAAAAGGATCTCTCTTTTAAAATATTCAAACAACAACAGGCCGATCAACTCGAGCTGCAACAGGAAACCAATCGTGAATCGAGAAGACTTATGGCCGAAGATAACAAGAAAAATATCGATTCCCTTAGAAAAGAGATGAGATATAATAATTCCTCTCAAAGCGCTGGGGCCCAGGTCAAGATAGACAATATAGAAGGTGATAATGCCTTTAAACTGGGCATGCTTAAGCTAAAGCATGAAAAAGAGATAAGAACACTTGATAATAAATATAAATTAAAGCTCAAAAAAGAACGGGATCTGTTTCAAAATGAATTAACAGTGCTGAAGAAAAACGATGAAATATCCCAGCGAAAGATGGAGAATAATTATAAAGAGAGAATTGACACCATCGAGAATGAATACAGAAAAAGGCTCAAAGAAAGTGAAATCTTCTAATTAATAATCCTCCAATTTTTAAATAGTTAGAAAAAAGGCCTCTAAAAAGAGGTCCGAATTAATGCAGCAGATGTATAAGTGACTGAAATCACAATGGTATGTCGTGTCAATTTTTCCCATAAATCACTTTGAAGTTTTCCAAAACGATTTTCTCTGGTATTCTTGCCACTAGAATTTTTAAGGGAGATAAATATCATGAAAACCATTTTAAGTATCGCTATGCTTTTTATGTTCACAAACGGATATGCCGTTGGTTGGAAGCAGGTTTCAGATAATAATGGAATTACTGTTTATAAAGCTAAGATTCCAGGATCAAAATTAGTAGGTTTTAGAGGAGAGACTTCAATTTATGCCTCAGCTGAAAAATTAATGCATATTCTAGTTGATAACAATCACCGAAAAGACTGGGTTGATCGTTTAAAGACCTCCACCGTATTAGAGACAGTAAGTCCTTATGAATATGTCATCTACCAAGAATTTAAGCTTCCATGGCCGCTTAAAAACCGTGATTTTGTCTATAGAGGAAAGGCCACAAGACATAAAGACGGTAGAGTCGTTCTTGTTATGAAAAGTGAGATCCACCCTAAGGCCCCTAAAACTGTGGGTGTTAGAGCTGAGCTAATAAACAGTAAGTACACCATTACTCCAATTGGAAAATATAAATCCAAGTTAGAAGTAGAGATTATGTCAGATCCAAAAGGTGCTATTCCTAAGTGGCTAGTTAACCTTATTCAAAAGAAATGGCCGTACAAGACTCTAATGGCGATTAAATCTCAGGTTGAGAAAACATATGTGAAAGAGCATCCTCTTCCACCTATCCTAGAGTCAAAGATTACTAAAAAGTAAATAAGTCAGAGTTTAAGGCCTCCACTTGGAGGCCTTTTTTTTGGGAAAAACCTTCCCTCTCCAACGTTTTCCACATTCTTTTATCCCTCTAACCGATAAATAATCTAAAGGATTATTTTTGGGACAACGAGATATCGGCACTAAGGCCTATTTTGAGGAAAGGAAACGCATTCAAAAAAGGGTACTGATACTGACAGTCACCTCTTATGGGTTTGTTGCCATTTTATTTGCCATTACCCTCTATTTTGGAAATATTGCCACCCTCGATTTAAGGGACCTAGGGTCTGCTTCTCGCGCTATTAATGGATTTTTTGGTGGTATTTTAACTGCTATCGTCTTGATTATTTCTTTAACCTCCAATACCTATACACCCAGGTTAATGTCTATTTTTGTTCATCAACCTACCGCCTTTATGGGATTGGCCTTTATTTTATTTTGTCATTTAAGTTTTATACTCGGGGCCTTTATAGGGCCCACCCATCCTTTGTTTGAAATTCGCGTTTATTTTTCCATCACCCTTACTTGTATTGTAACGGGTGGGGTTTTACCTTATTTGTATTACATAAGTAATTTCATGCGGCCGAGGTTTTTCCTGCCCATTATAGAAAAAGAGGTCATGCGCGATTTCGAATATCTTACTCGCAAGAAATGGGACAAAGACAAGCAGGAGCAAATTTTTGAAAATATCAATGTGCTAACCAATGTTGCCTCAACTGCCTCAAAAAGGGATGATAAATCACTTATCATGATCGTTATTGATATGTTGGTTGGGATTTTAATCAAGCTGATAGAGCTGAGAAAAGAGGATACCACCAATTGGAAAGTACAAAGTCCTGTGTTTTTACCTGGGGTGTCTGAAGAGGCCCAGTATTTTTTAGAGAAAAATAAAACCTGGCCTGAATTTTATATTTTGGGAAAGTGTCTTCGCCAGCTTAAAGATGTTGATGCACAAGCAGAGATTGTTTCTTTCTTTTCGGAAAAACTTTTGAAATCTATGGATGAGTGCTTAAGCTCAGGCGCTGATGAACTGGTTGAATATCATATTATGACCTTAAATACCCTCTTAAGGGAGTCCATAGATGCAGATGATTTATCATTGTATCAGTCTATATGTTACTATTACCGCCTTGGAATTGAGATTTTACAAGAGCATAAAAAACACATGGGGTTTGCTGCTAGAAGTTTTGTCCACTACGGTAAGATGGTATCTAAAAAGAAACATTTAATCTGGAAAGAGACCATCATGTTTGATCTGGGGCGGATCATTTTGTTTTTTGGGTTTGTTGATGAAAGATTTGGTGTTGATTTTCTAAAAGACTTTGCCGGGACTATTTGGAAAAAAGAGTACAAAAGAGATGACCAAATAAGTAAAGTGGCCTGGAGGGCCATTGTTAAAACTCACTGGGAGGCCCAGTCTAAAGGTTTTAAAAACTTGGCAAAAGAAATTTATGAAACTTACTTAAAGGAAGATCGGGTTAAACATAATGAATCGCTTAATTATCTTTTTGGCCACGTAAGAGCACTACACTGGGAAATTAATGATCGTCTGCTCAGTTTTAATCATTTATCAGACGATGCAGAGAGATTAGCGAAAGAATATCAGACCAAAGAGTTTAAAGACTTGCTCTAGGCGGCAACGTATCTTTTCATTTCCTGAAAATTTAATGGCTTAGTTAAAAATTTATCGGCACCGGCACCCAGGGCCTCTTTTTCTACGCTATCTTCTGCGTGAGCACTGTACATAATTATTTTTAAATGAGGCCTTTTTTCTTTTAAGGCCTTTAGGATTTCTATTCCGTTCATGCCTGGAAGGAAGAGATCTAGGAGTATTAACTTTATATCTAGATCAGGATTATTATCAATAAATTGAATGACCTCTGGGCCTGAGGTGAAAAAATTCATTTGGATGGCACCAGAATCTATTTCCCTTCTAAATTTGATCTTAAACACGGGAAAAAGATCAGTCTCATCATCTACTACGATAATTCTTTCCATAGTAATATTTTATCTTAAATTTTAATTCTTGTAATTAAAGACCGGGCAAACTACTTAGGTATGTTCTTTAGGATTTTAATTCGAGCTTGAGCTATTTTTTCTTTGGCCTGGGATCCATCCAGGCCCTTGGTTAGCTCTTTTAGATCTAGCATTTTTAAACTGTCAAAACAGCGTCTAAGGTATTCTGCTTGGGGATAGCTCTTACTTAGTTTTCCTAAATCATCTGCCTGACAGCATAAGAGGAAGTTGTCTAAAACTTCCTCATCCCTAAAGCAGTTAATTTTTGTGAAAAGGTTTAAAATAGTTGAGGCCTTGAGTTCAAAGGTCTTATGAGATAGCAAATGGTACTCACATACTTTTAAGGCCAGGTCTCTTGTTTTGTTAGGAAACCTGTAGCGACTGCAAAAATCCCTGATGAGAGGAAGACCGTTTATTTCATGGGCGGTATGTTTTGGCAGGATCTCTTTGGGGGTCACTCCCTTGCCAAAGTCATGCATAAGGCAAGAAAACCTTACTGCCGGGTTTTCACTTAAGGTACAAGCACCTTGTAATACAAGCATGGTATGAATCCAAGCATCTCCTTCCGGATGGTATTTCTCGGTTTGCGCAACCCCTTTTAAATTTTCCAGTTCAGGGAAAAGTATCTTTAAGGCCTCACACTCTGATAAAACTTCAAAAAACCTCACCGGAGTGGGGTAGGCCATGGCCCGTTCCATTTCCATGTAAACTCGCTCTGGTGTTAAATCCTTAAGCTCTCCGGAGCGTGTTATTTTTTTCATTAAAGACATGGTGTCTGGATGGATGGTGAAATCATCAAGTAGGGCCGCAAATCTGGCCACTCTTAAGACCCTAAGTGGGTCTTCTGCAAAGTGTTCCGAGACGTGCCTTAAAATTTTATCTTCCAGATCCTTGACCCCTCCATAAGGGTCAATGAGTTGGTCTCCATCCATGGCCATGGCATTTATGATTAAATCTCTTCTTAGCAGGTCCTCTTCCAGAGTTATATCGGGGGAAAATTCAAAGGAAAAACCATCATGGCCTGGGCCGGTTTTAATTTCTTTGCGGGCCAGCGCATACTCGTCTCCTGTTTTGGGATCGATGAAGACAGGAAAGTTTTTACCGACTTGGCGGAAACCTGCTGCGAGCATTTCCTCGGGGGAGGAGCCAACCACCACAAAATCTTTATCCTTGGCCTTTTGGCCCCGTAGGATATCTCTAACGGCACCACCGACAAGATAATATTTAATATTTCCCCCTTTTTGATAAGGGTATCATTTTATAGAATGCCTTGGGAGTATTTTTTTGGTATAAGCTTTATATGGATAAAACTATTCTGCTTTTTGATGGCGTCTGCAATTTGTGTAATGGCTGGGTACAATTTGTTTTAAAACGAAACAAATCAGAGAGTATCATTTTTGGAAGTCTGCAATCAGTCAGCGGCCAGGAATTACTTAAAACCCACAATTTATCACAGACACAATTTGATACGCTAATTGTGATCAATCAAGGGAAAGTTTACAAAAAATCTCAAGCAGTATTTATTTTAATCAAACAACTTGATTTTCCCTGGCCTGTATTTGCTGTGTTTAAGATTATCCCTCGTTTTTTAAGTGATAAGATTTACGATCTTGTGGCGAGGTACAGGTATAATATCTTTGGGAAAATGGATCAGTGTATGATTCCTAAAGAAAATGTTAAGGATCGCTTTTTGCCATGAAAATTTTATTTACCTTTTTATTCTTGACCGCGTGTTGGGCGCAAAATACTCCTCCTCTAAGTGATCAACTACCAATAAAGTTGCCCGCTGGTTTTACCATCACTAAATTTGCTACCACTCCTGGGGCCAGATCTCTGGCCAAAGGCCCTGATGGAGTTTTGTTTGTGGGAACCAGGGGAACAAATAGCGTGTACGCGGTTACTTACGATGCAAAAAATCCCACGATAGGTGAAGTGAAAATCATCTCAGATAAGTTAAATGTACCCAACGGTGTGGCCTTCAAAGAAGGCAGTCTATACGTAGCAGAGGTTAGTCGTATTTTGGTTTATGAGCACATCACCAAAAATTGGGGCAAGGGAGTAACTCCTAAAGTCCTTCCCATAAATTTTCCCACAGATAGGTATCATGGTCGGAAGTATATTAAGTTCTCTCCTAAGGGAGAGTTGATCGTTCCGGTCGGAGCACCTTGCAATGTCTGTATCCCGGGAAAAGATCATGGCCGAATTTTTGCTATTGATATTAAGACGGGGAAAAAAAGAGTCCTGGCAGAGGGAGTTAGAAATTCTGTGGGTTTTGATTTTCATCCCAATACAGGTGAGCTGTGGTTCACTGATAATGGAAGGGATATGCTTGGAGAGGATCTTCCTCCAGATGAGCTAAACCACCTAAAAAATGAGGGCGCTCATTTTGGCTTTCCTCACTGTCATGGAAAAAAGGTTTTAGATCCTGATTTTTATCTACCCGGAGGATGTGATGGGACCTCCTTGCCTTCAGTTGAGTTAGCGGCCCATGTGACCCCCTTAGGGATGTCTTTTTATACGGGAAAAAGTTTTCCCCTGGAGTACCAGGGAAATATTTTTATCGCTGAGCACGGCTCTTGGAATAGAACCATTCCCCAGGGATATCGTATTACCAGAGTCAAATTAAGTGGTGATAAGGCTGATGGATTCACTGTATTTGCATCCGGTTGGCTGAATGATGA
>SMWT01000146.1 GCA_004356615.1 Deltaproteobacteria bacterium
AAAACTGTGGAAAAGAATTCCCGGAATGTTAAAGCAAATAGCTGTAGGAAATGATGGCACTCTTGCCGGAATCGGCACTGACGATTTTGTCTATCTTATGATTGAAGGAGTATGGGTAAATCTTGATATTAAAGCAAAAAAAGTGGCAGCTTCAATTAATAATCAAATTCTTATTATTGATATGGATGATATGGCCTATGCAAATTATCCAGGCTTTTTTACCATCCCCATAATTCACGATATTAAAAAATCTTTTCTCAGACCTAGAAAAGGTGTGGCCTATCAAATTTCTAATCAGTATATGCCTATTCACACCATGGGAAATGGAACCACCATTTGGGAGGCAGATAATTTACCCGCAGATTGTGTAAACCTAGGACAGGTTATTACAGACGGTAATTTACCACCTAATTTTGGTACCAGATGCTACGATCTACGCCCAGAAATAATGAAAAATCCGGTTTCCTATGAAGAGCTAGCAGTTTTAGATGTTCCTGCTGACATAAGAGTTTATAGGCCGGTACCAGAGGCAGGATTCAGCTGTGTAAGTCATATTGCCTGGGCAGGAGTAGCTCCACGACCACCTTATCCTTTTTATTGTATCGACTCGGCCTATATTGAAAACGGAGTACTAGAAAGCAAAGGGAACAATCTTTTCCGGATACTGCCGGCAAATGGTAAATCAGTAACCAAAAATTACTTTCAATATTGGGAAGTAGATGAAGCAGCTGAGGGCCCTACCAGTTTTTATACACCACCTCCTAAACCAACATTTTCTCTCTTTCCCCAGGCCTTTGCACAAGGGCCAGAAGCACCAAGCGAAGATCCAGAAGAGGCCCCGGTCGGTGCTGCCTTGGTAGGAGAAGAATTTCTTACAACTCCAGAAAACTTGGCAGCACTTGACGATGAGCTAGAAGAACAGGCCGATGAGGAACTAGAAGAGACCATCCCAGAACTACCTGAATTCCCCGACCCTGGAGGAGAAGGAGGACCTCCTCTGGGCGCCACTCCACAGGATCCAGGTACCATTGGTGCCATTTTTCAGAGCTCTTGCGGTCAAACCAGTAGATTTGACGGGGCATCATCTTTAATTTTTATTTCTAACTTTCTATTAGGCTTCTTGTTAACCATTTTTAGAAGAAGAAAATAAAAGTTGATGAAAATCATAAAGCAATTATCCATCCCTTACATTATAAATATTCTCTATTAGGGACATATCCTTATTTAGTTAACATTTAAGGTTATTGACATGAAGTTGCCCTTAGTTAAAAATTAAAAATATTCTGTAATTCAAAAATTCTCTAAGGAGGGATTAAATGAAAAAATTAATGGTATTCTTTTTCGCATTTTTAATGGTTATGCCAACATATGCTGAAAACTACACTCCCACGCAAGATGCTTATCAAGCAAATGACATCCCACTGGATGCTTCTATTCCATTTTCAGAATTGGATGATGATGAGGACCCCATCTGCCCTGGTGAACCATTGCCAGATATGGATGAAGATACGGCCATCCAACCGCCATTCCCAAATCCCTTCCCAAGACGTAGAAGTAGAGTTCTTTGTATTGCTCAGGGGAGAAGAATGGGTAGAAGAGCTCCCTTTTACTATGCTCTTGGTAGATCTAGAAGAGAGGCCTCTAGGCGTGCTCTTAGAAGATGTAGAAGAGAAACCTTTTCTCGTTGCCGACTTTGGTGGTGTGGAAGAGTTAATAACTAAAAGACGAGGGGCCTTCAAGGCCCCTTTTTTTTGATCAATTCTAGCTTTCCTATCCTTTTCATCTTCTTTATTTCCCACTCCCTTTTCTGTGCCTTAGAGCGATCAGGAAACTTCTCACTGTAGACTATTTTAACGGGTTTTTGGGCCCTGAAAAACTTGGCACCTTTACCAGCTTTATGTTCGCTAAATCTTCTTTTTAAATCAGTAGTGACACCACAATAGAGATGGCCGTTGGTGGCCTCTATTAAATAAACAAACCAACCCATCAGAAATCGGTACACATGTAGATGGCCCTAGTTGCACCGGCCACTTTTCTAGCTTGGGCGTAGCACTCATTAAAATTTCTACCCGCCTCTTTACAAAGATTTAGCGCTTTATCCACATTCCCGGTTAAGCGAGCACGTTTGAAACAATCTTTAAAACCTAAGCGGGTATCTTTACAAATATTTATCGCCTTACCCCGGCCACTATATCTTTTAACCAGTCTAAAGCAATCTTTAAAGGCGTTGCCCACATCATGGCAAATCAGCGTGGCCCTATCTTTACTGTACATGAGATTAGCTTCCTTAAAACAAGAGGCAAAGCCAAGCCCTGCTCGGTTACAGGACTTTATGGACTTCTTTATATTTCCACCTTTATGGATGATTTTAAAGCAATCTGAAAATCCAAGAGCGGCATGCTTACATATCGACGAGGCCTTACCACTAGAAAAGACCTTTTGGGCCATTTTGAAACAATCGAGGAAACCATCTCCCACATCAAGGCACATATCAACAGCAGCGGCCTTACTCATACTCGTTTTAGCTACTCTAAAACAATGGCCAAATCCCGCTCCGGCATTTTTACAAAGCTTAGTGGCCTTACTTCGGTTCATTACCGTATGCGCTCTGGTGTAGCAATCTTGAAAACCAAGACCTGCGTTTTTACATCTTTTGATGGCCTGCTCGGTGGTGCTATCTTTTGCAGCTTTCCTGAAACAATCAACGAATTCATCCTCTCGCCCAAGACAGGTCTTCATCGCCTTTTTTAAATTTTGTGACTTTCTCGCTTTTTTTAAACAGGTACTAAAACTCTGCCTGTCCTTTGCGTAAGAAAAACCCAAAATTAAAAAACTAAATAGAAAAACTTTCATAAACAGACTCCCCTAAAGGAGGCTATTCGGATTAGTCTCTCGCAAATTTAAGGGGATATTTTATAATTATAAATAAACTTAGTAGCAGGCCCAGGAGAAAGACTCCTCCCATATAACCAAAGATGGCAAATGATTCCTTAGCAGCACTTCTACCCATTATAGGCCCATACAAGGCAGCAAAAAGCCAAACAAAGGGATATAAAAAACCACCTATAGAGACCATATAACTAGCAAGCAATTTTAAAGCACTTGTTCCCATAGAAAAACTGAGAAGAATTAAAACTCCCAGGGCCATGGAAGCAATTCCTGTACTGTGAAAGTGAAAACGTTGATAATAACGCCAGTTTTTAGACGCTTCAGCATTTAGTTTTACCGCTCTTTTACCTTCATCAACAATGGCCATAATTTTTTCATTTTTTCCTAGATCACGTTTAATTTTATCCTTAAATAAGTGTTCATTGACGCCAAATAGTACAGCGATAAAGACACCCAGGATCATAGAGAAAATGGTTAGAATAAAAGGACATTTTTGTTTCATTGTGACCTCATTAAATAAAAGTTTTGCACTAAGTAACATTTTATAAATAATAAAAGAATGATTAAAATTTGAAAATGACTAATGGCAATATATGTTATACTGCAAAGATGAAGTTTATCCTCCTGATTTTCATTCCCTTACAGCTATTTTCAGTGGAGTGCAAAAACTCAGAAAAGGTGATTCAACTAGGTGGAGATAAATCCACCAAAACCCATCTAGTGGTTGGAGCACCCAAAGATTTTGTAAAACCTCCCCGCCTTATAAAAATTCTTCCCTATAAAAATTTTGTCATCGGCTACAGCACAAAATCCATGACCCCGCTTTGGGCCCAATATAGAACTAAAAATTTAGATCTAACTTGCACCAAAACCCATAGGCCAACGGGTAAGTTTTACTGCGATCCCCGCATAATTAAAAATCACCGCTGCACCCATGACGACTACAAAGATGTTCACTGTAATCGTCACAAATCCAGGTACAATCCCAGGAAATGTCTGGCCAAGGGACATCTAGCGCCCAACTCCCTTTTTGGCTGTAGTGAAAAAGATGCCAAAGCTACTTTTATCACCACCAACATTGCTCCCCAAATTCAAAATGGATTTAATGGCGGTATCTGGCGCTCCCTTGAGCAAAAGGTGAAAAAATGCGCTAGAAAAAGAGATCTCACCGTCATCACTGGAGTGATCCAGGGAAATAAAAGATTAAATAACAAACCGGCAATTCCTTATTCTTTTTATAAAATAATTTTTGATCATAAATCAGGTGAAAATATTAATTTTCTAATGAAGAATGTTCCTCATAAAAAACGGAAAGATTTTTCACCATACATTCGATCTCTTAAAAAACTAGAAACGCTCACGGGATTTAAATATCTAATCAATACCAAAATAAATAAAAACAAGTTAGGGAAATTAAAAAACTGGCCTTGTATTAAATAACCTAAGTTTAACTCACTCCAAAAACTTTCCGATTCAACCGATAAAAACAGTATAATTTAAGGATAAAGCGAGGTAGCACATGAGATATACCATTCATATCTTTTTCACTCTTAGTTTGATTTTAGGTTGTACTCCCAAACAAAAATCAGGCGGGGAAAGAAAACCGGCCTCGCAGGAATTCGTTTTTCTTAGTAACGATAAACTACTACAAAGTCA
This sequence comes from Deltaproteobacteria bacterium, assembly GCA_004356615.1. Taxonomy (GTDB): domain Bacteria; phylum Bdellovibrionota; class Bacteriovoracia; order Bacteriovoracales; family Bacteriovoracaceae; genus SMWT01. Next base: position 4,546 of record SMWT01000146.1, read on the forward strand.
GATTTTAGATTTTGGTGAAAAATTTGATCGTAATTTAAGAACCCTACCAACTAGAGGTGAGCTAGCAAAAAAACCTTGGACCGGAGATTATTGGGCCACCTGGTCTGGTGGAATATCTTATAGGTGGTTTACCGATAAAGATTTCAGAGAAAATATTCCAAATTATAGGGCCACTTGTCCCTTTGATCCCAAAGATCCTGCCAGGTGGGGTTATAGACTGATGGATATGAAAAATATTCCAGCAGGTTTCAACCTTGCCTGCTTAAGTCCCGCGGAAAAATTTGACCTCTTTATGGAAGATGAGAACTGGACTTTAACTAAAATTGAAAGACAGCGAACCCGGATATTAAAAACTGTTCCAGGTTCTTTAGTTTATGAGAAAGGTTATAAAATTCCCAAGTGGGAGGGGTTATGTCATGCCTGGGCACCACTCACTTACTCTTTTGATGAGCCCAAATCACTGCTGGTTACCAATTATAAGGGAAGACAAATTCCGTTTGGTAGTTCAGATTTGAAAGCTCTGATGGCCTTTGGGGTAAGTCACCAAGATCCAATTATTCCAAGGTTACAATCTAAAAGTGAGTTTGTAGGTAGACGGTGTGATTTGAAACAATATAAGAAGGCGCTAGATGAAGGTAGAATTAGTAGAAACTCTTACATAAAACACCTGGTGGAATCTTGTGAGCAAAGTGTAAACCCAGCTGCTTTTCATATAATCATAACGAATATGATTGGACTTCGCGGGGAGAGTTTTATCATTGATAAAACTTGGGATGATGAAGTTTGGAATCAGCCACTGTATTATTACGACTATGAAACCAGGCCCTATAAGGCCCGTATTCCCGAAGGCTCCCCTATGGAAACCGCCAGCTTTGTTCATGTAAAAATGAAAGTGAAAATGGTGGGAGAGAGGCCTAGCACTTGGAAAGGTGGGCCTTTAATTGAGATAAACCCCAAATACAAAAAATGGAAATATAAAGTTCACCTCAGTGATCCAAGTTTTGAAGACAGGTGGAAAACCATGGCCTATAGACTTGAGACTGAAGATAACATTCTCTGGTGGGAGCGGGACAGGCAAAAAACTAAAGAAGAGCTGAGAGAGGAGTACGAATATATCCTGGCGCTAGATTTTAATGGAAATATCATAGGTGGTAAGTGGTTTGGTAAAAGTGAAAAGAGACATCCCGATTTTATCTGGAAGCAAACAGTGATTTCGCCCTTTGAAGGAATCCTGCAAAGGCTAGGCCCTCTATATCAAAAATCCATGAACCAACAGATCACTGCTTTAAAGCAATTTGAAAACAAGGTCAGAAAAATTCAAAAATATCCCATGAGGTTTTTAATGCTTTATAAAAAGCTCTTTGGGGACAAACATCTTTTTAGTCTTTATCTTCACAACGAAATTATTGGATCTTTCAATGAAGAGCGAAAACCCAACATGCTCAAAATACACTTTTGGATCAGACACGGGGCAGATGCAGATAAGTTCGAATTTCTAGTGATTGCTATTAAAACTAAACAAATAAGTCTTTTAAAACTGTTGCTTAAAAAATCAACCAAGTATAATGATCCCGCTCTAATGGAGATTGCCGCAACTGTTGGTGATATTGATATTGTCAAACTGCTGCTTAAGAAAAAGGTTCCCATCTCTATTGTGGCGGTAAAAAACTCAATTTTACAGGGCAATGCCAAAATACTTAAGGTGCTTTTAAATAAATCAAAAATCGATCCCAACACATTGGTCTTTAGAAACGAGGAAGGAGCAACTCCCTATGAGGTTCCCGCCATTCATCAGGCGGCCTTTAGTGGAAACGCGGAGATTATAAAAGTTCTGCTTAAAAGAGGTGGAAACAAATTAATTAATGATGTGGTGAAGGGAAGTATTTCCGGGGAAGGGGACAATGCCTTGATTTTTACTTTAAGAGGGCTAAGTCTAGAGAGAAATCCGCCCACAGCAGATACCTTAGAAATAATCAGACTGCTCCACGGGGCAGGCGGTGACCTGCATTTTAGAAATAAAAATTACTATAACTTAAAAGCGGTGTCGAGCCGGCTTGGTGGCCCTTTTGGTGCTCTTATAACTAAATATTTAATTGAAAACGGTGTTAAAAACTAGGAATTATTATGCAGAATTTTATTTTTAACTTAACTATTCTTTTTACAATTATCTCCTGTAATGGAGGAGGCGAGGGAGGTGGCACCTCTACAGCTGAGTCTCTACCTTCTGGTACCGTAATAGAATTTAGTGAATTTAAAAAGTTGATTCCAAACGATGACCCTAAAGAGAACAGCGCTTACTCCTTTAAGGGGGATTTTAATTTTAATAAGGAAAATAAAACCTGCAGTGGAAATATAGACTCCTTCGTATCCATTAACGTAGTAAGAACTAACGTTACTAGTAACGGCTATTGCAAGGGCAAAAATATTGAAAAAGGGATCAAGGCACAAGGCCTGGAGTTTTTAAACTTTGATAAAATTTCAGAAGCACTAGGAGAAGATTTAAAAATAGAAGATCTTGGCGGGGGAAAATTTAGACTTTCTTTTGAAAATCAAGGAGATTCAGAGAATAGTGAATATTGGTCCAGGTCCTATACCTTTAAAATAGATGAGGAATTAGGAACCATCATTTTTCCGGTGACCCTTCGCTATAACTATAAAGATCAAATGCAAAAAATGAATTGGAAAATCGACATTGAAAGAGAGTCATTAGGCGGAGAAATTATCGATCGAAATGCTCCGGCCACCAAGATTCTAGATGCCATGGATATAGCGGAGTCCGGGATCTATAGCATTTTCTAGGCCATGGTGATCTTAATCGTGGGATTTAATTTTTCTACCAAGGTGAGAAGCCTATCAACAGTAAATAAGTCAATTTTGTATTTTACAATTTCCGAAACTCTTGCAGGATCAATATCTAACCTTTCTGCAAATTTATTCTGGGTTATTTTTTTGGACAATAGATAACTAATCATCTCCCTACACAATAAAAATTTTAACTTTTCAACCTGAGTAGCATTTAGAGGTAAGGCATAGGTAGGTTCGGCCTTGGCCAATTTCTTTCTAACTCGCTCTAATTCTTTTTTACTAGGAAAGGCCATTTTAAACTCCTCTTAACTCTGTGGATGGTGATAATGCCAATATAGTTTTTTCCCTCTTCTAATAACCAAACCACTTTATAATTTTTCAATCCATCTTCTATTAGTGTCACAAAGTATTCATAAGGCCATTTTACATCTTCCGGAATTGTTATACTTTTATCCAAAGCATTTACTAATTCAAGAATCACCACATCTGTAATATCTCCGTGTTTTGCAACAGGATCATCTACGATGATCCTGTTTATTGAAATACCATTAATAATAATCCTTTTAATAATGAAATCTCTTTTTCCCATGTAGTATACTCCAAATTGCAGAATTCTGCAATAAAATTGTATTTGGAATATAGTTGCAAAAAACGAATTAGAAGAAATGCCCTATTTCGTTGAAATCACTTAGGTAAATATTTGTTAAATTAAATAATTAACAGCTGGGCGAATTGATTTCTTCGCTCCAGTCCTCAAAATCAAGGGATCCCAGTTGGGGAAGGTAGGGAAGGATGTAGGTCTTTTGTCCCTTCAATTTGATGATTAAAAAATCAATTTGGCGTTTACTATTTTTGACAGAGAGAACCCCTAGCAGTGATTTTGGATTGAGACTTGGACTATCTTTCATGGAATAGATCTCAAACAGGGGATAGCATTCGCCATCATCATATCCATAAATCCCGTCCTCTACTAAAATAATCTTGCCATCTATTCCAGGTGCCTCAAAGACCTCCTGTTTTTTGTTTTCAAGTTCAGCGCAAAAGACCCTGTCTTGATTTTTAGTGGCCTCAATATATTTGACCTTGCCCTCAACATCTTCTCCCTCAGCTACGACGTAAAAGCTTTTATCGGCCAGTTTAAGGCCTTCATTCGGCCATAGGACACTGGCATATTGAAAACACTGGCCAGTAATCAGGTAATCTTTAAAATAGGGATTTCCGTTTAGGGGAGTACTTTCTTCTCCCACTAAATAAAAATGCTTTAAGGATGAGTCTTCACAGGCCGAAGGCAAGGCGAGTCCGCTTATGTTCTTATTATGATAGGGAACGGCGGAAAATAGCCTGATACCCATATCGTCTAACATCCAGAAGTCTCCTAGAAATCTTTTTCTGTTGATATTGGTACTGCAAAACCCATCTTCACCTTGATAAAGTGAGTTCCATAGTTCATCTTCTGAAATACTATTTGCCTTAATTACAAAATTATTGACAGGCCCTTCCACCTTTTTAAAAACGGCAGCGCTTTCTCTTTTTAAATCTATTTGGTTTTCACCACCACAGTTGGTGACTAAAAGAGTAATTGACCCTAGGGCCAAAATATATACCATCGCTTTTTTCAAAGATTCCCCCTTTCCTCGTAATAGGCGCCAGGAAACCTCCTGGCGCTGTCGTTAACCTCCTTTCTTTGCAAGTTATTAAAGACATTACTACATTCTTCAATCTTGGTGGGTTTAGAGGTCTTTATAACAATTGTTTCCTCACGCTCTATAATAGGTCTTTCAATCCCATCCCTAAGGGATCCCCAAGCATTATTTAAAGCAAGTGTTAACCAAAAAAACAAAACTAAACCATTAATGAGGTATCTATTCATCAACCCCTCCTTTAAAAACCAATTTAATGGAAAATTATTTTTATTTGTCAGGAGAAAGTGAAGTTATTGTAAAAACTTAAAATTTGCCGATCAGTCCCATATTGAGCACATACCAGTTAGATGCCTTTAGATCATTAATCAGTCTTCTTCTATCTTCATCACCGGCCAGAGCAAAAGCGTATTTACCTTCAAGCCTGATACCCCAATTTTTAAATAGAATAAGATCGGCGCCAACCACGGGTGCCACATAACCCTTTTTAAATTTGGCCATCTTTTTGTTAGGAAGTTCACCTGTCTCATCGACTCTTTCAATCTCAGCGAAGCTAAGTCCTAAGGCCACTCCTATAAACGGCCTGACCATTTTCTCAGTTAGATAAAATTTAGAATTGGCCTCAAGCCATAAGTTGTTTAATTCAAATTCTCTAAAGTTGTTGTCATTAATAAGATCGAAGTTATTTAGTCCTACTCCAAGTCCTAAAGTGATTTTTTTTGCCAAATAAGTTTCCAGCTCAAGTCCTATATTCGTTCCTGATTCCTGGTTGATAAAATCGGGCAGGCCAGAATATTTGCTTGCTCCAACTGTCAAAATGGCATTTATTTTCCTTTCATCACTTGCCCCATCAAGTACGATGGGGCCCTTACTTTTATAGCTTTGATAAGAATAAGCACAAGCGGAGTGGATAAAAATTAAAACTGCAAATAACTTTTTCATATTAGTTCACCCTCTTTAAATAAAAACTTTGAGTAACAGTTACGGTTTTTCCTGACGGAGGAGCTTTAAATTCCATTTGGTGCAGAACTCCTGCTAAACAATCAAGAGTTTTATAACCTTTGAAAAACTCATCATTTTCCCAGGTAATGCCTTGAAGGGCACCATTTGGCATAATGTCGAGCTTGGCCTTGAGATATCCTTTTGATTCATTTTTATAACATTCATTTAAGGCATCGCGGTGGGAATAGATAATATCACTGACCTCATCTGCATAATTTCTGGGTGCTTCAACTTTTTTTCTAATTTCAGGCCTTGGCAATTCAAGTCTTCTTGGAGGGTAGTAGGCACCAGGGAATTTTGTGTCAACTTTTTGCCTTTTACTTTTTTGGTATTCCCTCAAGTAGTAATTTTTAAGATCTGATGGCCTTTCCCTATATCTGTTCTCGCTTCCATAACGGGAATTCTCTTCAAGGCCTCTAAAAAACTCATAGCAACCCTCTCGATTAGGGTTATTAATACAGCTTTTTTGGAAGTGATATTTTCCTTTCTCAATTTGATACTTGTATTTTTCCATTACAAGTTGGCGGTGATCCTCTGAAAAATCTCTCATCTTGCGATTTAATTTTTGATAGATCCGTTTTTGCATTTTGAAGTTCATACGTTCATCCATGAAGTTTTCGTATTCATTTTGTGCGTATTCTAAGTCTTCTTCAAAACCTGGATATGAATTAAAAGAAATAAGAGTAATTAAAACAAAGAGAATTAATTTCATGTTTGCTCCCAAAATAGTGTTTGGAAGCAATATCGCAAGAACGCAATAGATATGTCATTTCGCTAAGCTAGATCACGCTCGTACATCTCAAATAGGTTGTCGAGCTCCTGTTCTTCCTTTCTGAGGAACTTATCTTCAATGGTGGCGAGTCTGACTCGGTATGCCACAACCATGTCTTGAACTTTTTTAGCAGAGCCATGCTCTTTTTGTAGTCGCTCAATTCTTTTTTTGAGCGCCTTATATTTAAGATCATGGGCAACTTTTTGATTATTTTCTTTGTAGTAATCAAGCAGGGTAGAGATACCTTTAGAAAAAGACTTCTCACCAATTTCTACAATATCTTCTCGTTCATCTTCTGAGATTCTAAAGCTAACGGTAATTTTAGGTTTTCTCATAGTGACCTCTAATTTAAGCTTACAAAGCCTCTTTCTATATCCTTAAGCAGTCTTGTAAGCTTTCTGTCGCGATAAATGATAAAAACAAAAAACAGTGAAAAAATTCCAATGATTGACCACACTAGGTCTCGATGCTTCCTATAAATATCTTCAAAGTCTGCAGCAAAACTTTTTTTAACTTTTTGAACCTTAGGTTCTACAAATACCTCTTTAATCACTTCGATTTTTTCAACCTTTTTATTTTCCAGTGCTTTTAATAATTTTTCGTATTTTTTCTTATGCGCCTTATCTTTTCTTTTCAAAAGATTTAAAAGTCTTTCTTGTGACTTTTTCAGTTCTGAATTTTCCAGGGTTAAGCTCAGGTTTTCAGTTTGTGCCCGATCCATATCTTTTTTCGAGGCCTTCATTACTGGAATAAAATTATTTATAACCTCATAGAAGCTTTCATGATCAGTCTTGCTATGAAATCCATTTTGGATGTAATTTCTAAAACGATTACATTTTCCGTTGTGGAGGCAGTTGATGATTAATATATCTAGGCCTTTAGACTCTCTAAAGTCCTCTATATATTCATCGGCTATTTTATTAAGGCAATCAGAGTTGGAAACTGAGCAACTGCCAAATGCCTTCCCAGCACTTAAAACCAACATAATAGTCAAAATCAGACGAATCATGGAATCCCCTCAAAGACTAAAATGTATACATTATTTTTCGCAATTATTAAAAAAGAAATATTCCTATGACGCGTTGAGAATGAAGTGAGGGCCATATGGCCCCCACAACTTTAATTAATCTAGATTGTAAATGTCACCGTTTCGCCTTGAATAGCGCTCACTACAGAAGTAGCGGTTGGAATTCACCTGGGAGTTCATCTCATCCCGTTGTTGAGCACAGGTGTCGTAACCAATGTTACAAATCTGCCCCTGATAAGATTCCACGGTGCTTCTGGTTTCACTATCTACTAGCTCGTAGTTACAGAGATCTCTATTGGAGTATCTGCCGATGTAGCCGTTATAAGCGAAGTAGGGATATCCATTATGCCACACGTACCCATCTGGATAATAGTAAGGGTATCTAACCCAGTAGTTCCACCAAATGTAATTGTAGGGAATAGTGTAGTAGTAGGAATATGGATAATACCATCTGGCGTGGTGATTTCTATATCTGCTATAAGGTCTGTGACGATATCCTCTATAACCTCTTCTATGCCCTCGGTATCCGCGTCCACCCCGATATCCACCCCGATATCCACCTCGATATCCTCGTCCATGGCCTCCGCCTCGATATCCACCGCGACCTCGTCCACGGCCTCCGCCTCGATATCCACCGCGACCTCGTCCACGGCCT
>SMWT01000147.1 GCA_004356615.1 Deltaproteobacteria bacterium
AAAAGAAAAAGTGTTTTTAATTCAGGAATTTATCAAATCCAGCAGAGGAAGGGATCTTCGAGTATTTACAATAGGCCATAGGGCCGTTGCCTGTGTGGAAAGAATAGGCCCGAGAGGGGACTTTCGCGCAAACTTTTCTCTTGGAGGAAGCGTTAAGGCCTATCCTATGAGCGCTGTAATAGAAGAGCTGGCCATTAAAACCGTAAGAGCTTTAGGCCTTGAGATAGGCGGTATAGACCTTTTATTTGAAGGTGATAAATTTAGAGTTTGTGAGGCCAATTTCTCACCAGGGTTTGAGTCTATAGAAAAATGCTTTAATCTAGATATTCCTGAAAAGATTTTTAACTACATAAAAGATCGGTAATCAACCGATATGCCCATACTAGGAGATTAGTATGAAGGCATTTTATTTAGTCCTCTTTTTTCTTTGGTCCATTTCTCTTTTTGGCCAGGAACTTTTTGATACTTCCAGAAGATTCTCAGATGGAAAAAATAACTATCGCTCTGAACGATTGGTGCTTCATCAAAAAATTATCAATAGTTATATGGCCAAGTTTAAGGCCAAACCTAAAAGAAAAGTTCCAGTTGCGGTTTTTATGGCCGGAGGGCCGGGCTCTGGTAAATCAACAGGGATGCGCGCACTAAATAAAGCGGGCATCTTAATTCTAAAAAAATATGTGATTGTGGATTCCGATGCGATAAAAGATTTTATTCCAGAATACGGCGACTTTAAAAAAATCGATATGAAAAGAGCGGCCTCCCTCGTTCATAGTGAGTCAAGTTATCTGAAAGATAGAATATTTAAACTCGGGATCCAGCAAAGGATTAATCTGATTCTAGATGGTACTTTAAGTAATTATAGGAAATATGAAGTCCTAATCAAGTCTATAAAACCTCTTGGGTACTCTACAAAAATAATCTATGTAAAGGCCACACTTCCTGAGCTTTTAAGAAGGGTCGATGCGCGGGCAAAGAGAACAGGTAGAATGGTGCCTCACTCTTTTGTTAAAAAATCGGTTAAAAGTATCGAGGAATCTGTTTCTGGGCTGGAAAAAATAGTAAATGCAACCTTTCACCTTGATAACGAGCGGAAATCCAAAATAGAAAAAGTAGTCTTTCCAAGTGGAAAGACCAAAGTTTATAATATCTTCCTTGATAAATTGTCTAAAAAGAAATCGCTAGAGCTTAGAAAAATGCTTGAAGGCCGTTAACTACATTCTCGCCTTAAGCATCTTAAGTAGTGAGAGTATTATCTTTGTTCTTTTATTCAGATCCAAGGTATGAAATGGTTCTAAGCTAACAACTAGAGAGGCGTGGTCAATATTATCTAAAATTAGGCAATAATCTCCCTTGAGGCATGTTTTTGTGATTGCCGTAAAACCATCATTTGGCCCACCACCAAGCTCAATCAAGGCGCGATTTAAAATCTCAAATGCCGATCTTTGATTGAGCGGTTTAAACAGATCTAGGCCAACTGGAGAGATATCAAATTTAGAACCTACAGATAATACGGGGAAGGCCTTAACAATCATCGCTATCTTTTTCTTGTTGATTCTATGGAATTTTTCCATATTGCTAATAGTCAGGTCTTCAAAGGCCTTGGCCTCACCACCCATTATTCCTTCTAGAAGAAATTTAAGTGGAGAGTAAAGGACCTTATGTCCTAGAAAATAATCGGCAAGCCTTGTTCCATGAATTGGTGCTTGAAGGTTTATCCAACCGGCCACTTTATGGTGGATATGTGAATAAAAGGTAAGCCCATATAAAGCATCAACTCCACCCTTACTGTGGGAGATGATGATAACAGGTTTATCACTTTTTTCTATTGTTCTGGCCAGAATAAGACCATTTTTATAAGCTGCTTCTTCTGTTTTCGTAGGTGCTAAACTAGCATCAATACCGAAACTTCTTAAAAGTTTGATATCGTTTACGAGCGGTTCATACTTACCTGGTGGAAGTGGGATACCAAGCCTTGTTAGCGTTTGGGCAAGGTTACTTACAAAGTTATTAAATATTCCTCTTAGAAATATTATTTTGTAATCTTTAAAATTAACGGCCTCTTTTTCTATCCTCATCCTAGAATAGTTGGAGTTAAATTCCTTTTTTAAATCTCCACCAAAAGTGGTTAGTGAGGTCAGCAGTAGACCTAATGCGAATGTCTTTTTCACAATTTTTTCTCCCATGATTATCGTATTTAGGCCATTATGATGGATTTTTGACTAAACGCAATATAATTGAGTAAACCCTTTCATTCTTTCAAATTACGGGTAGTTAACCCCCTGATTTCTAGTTAATCAGTGTTTACAAATGTTGATTAAACAAAAAATCACATAAAGGCCTAAAAATTAATTCTTCGAAATTTCAAGAGCTTACATTGTTCAAAGTTTAAAAAAATCTCCCTTTCGATCGATAATATTACATAAGTATTAAAAACAAGGATCTCATCTTGAGTGAAGAGTCAGTAATTAAAGATCCAGCGCAAATAATAGAGGTATTTAAGGCAGGCCTGCGGGATCAAAATAAATTTGCTGTCTGGCAAGAGGAAAAGGGCTCTACCCGTGGCCAACCATTTTGCTGGGGGAGAATTATTGGCATTAAAAAAGAAGGCCTTGAAATCAAGTTAGAATATGTAAAAAAAGTACGAATCAACCAAAAGGGACCTGTCTATATTTTTGGTTACGAAAGTAATCTACTTTGCAAAGTACCCATAAACAAAATGGGACTTAATCTCCTGATCGTACCTATTCCAAGCGAATTATTAAAGGTTGATGTGGATTACCTAGAGAAAAAAAATATAATCTCTAAAGAGGACGAGAAAAAGTTCATGATTCAAAGGGCAGAAAAAAGAAGTAAGTCGGAAGGGAATAATTTTACCCAATTTAAAATGTCCGGTCTTTACCAAAAAAAGTCCAAAAAATTCAGACTTTATGATCTTTCTCCCAACGGTTTAAGCTTTTTAATTCAAAACCCTGAGGGTTTTGAGGTGGATGAAGAAATTGAAATCATAAATATTAATCAAAAGGAATTTGAGCCACCCCTGTTAGGGGAAATCAGATCTGTCCGGTCAATGGATGATGGCCAGTTTAAAGTTGGTATTTTATTTAAAACATCAAAGAAAAAAAAATCTGCTTAGGGAATAAATTATGAACAAAATTAAGGCCTTTATTGCTGGAATGACTTTTCCGGCCATTTTTCTTCCACTTCTTTACAACTTTTTCTTTTGACGAGGAAATCCTGAAACTACCCACGCCCCTATGGCCCCAACTTGCCCCGCTTGCTATGGGACTTTGGAATGTATTCGCCGTATTAGTTAGAAAACAGATTGCTTTTAAAGATACTAAAATATTGTGTACCGCCTCGGGTTTCATCTTGGGGATAATTGTCGGGGTAATTGGTTCCTTCGTTTACCCCGTTTTTGAAATGCTCTTTGGGTTTGAGGGACTATTAAAATATATCGCCCTCATTTTTTATCCGATATTTTTCAGCTCTTATTTTTAGATATGTAGTTCATCCACTTAATAAGGAGTTTGGGGTTTATTAATTAACCCCAAGGCATTCCTTATGATATCTTCCGGCACGTCTACAATACACATATCCGGCCCCTGCGGTAACACATTCTTTATGATAATTTCCTGCCTTTCTACAGGCCCGATAACCAGGTTCTGCTTTTAAGCATTCTTTGTGATAATTTCCAGCTTTTCTACAAGCTTCATATCCACCTTGGGCCAAAAGACATTCCTTATGATAATTCCCCGCTTTTCTACATGGCCGATAGCCTTGACCGGCCCTGGAGCATTCCTTGTGAAACCCGCCCCGAAGAGCACAGGCCCCGTATCCCTTTCCCACACTCCTGCAGTCGTTAAATGATTTTCTCTTGTTGTAACAATCTAGAAAACCACTCTGCTGTGAATAAACCACCATAGGTAGGGCAAACATAAACATTATAAGCAATTTCATATAGTTCTCCTTAATTTAGTTACTTATCGGTAGAAAATAAGGATTATTTAATATAAAAAATAACTATAATATACATAGTCATTATCTATTATATTAATATTTTGGACAGTGTTATCTTGTGATTCACGATAACAACGCGGAGGAACAAATGAAAAATTTACTACTGATTACCCTTTTAACCCTTTGTGGGAATCTTTATGCGCAATTTCCAGACATGAGTCTTGCTGATGAAAATGTTGAAATTGAAACATTAGAGACAACCCTTAGGGTCAAAATCAAAGTACAACAGTACAACGCCATGTTTGCTGGAGTACCCTTTGAAAGGGTTCATTTACCAGGAACCTTTGCTAGTAAGTCTAGTGTTATTGAACTTACTCTTGATAAATCCGACTGTTACATCCCAGAGAATCCAGAGCTTATAAACTGTATTTCTGATGAAGTAACAATTATCGTTTCCAATGGTGAGGGAAAAATTCTTTTAGATAAAGAGTTTAAGCATGTTAGGTTTGAGATGCAAAACAGAGTTCTTACCTGGGTTGGTGGAGATGGCCATGGTAATCCAGATGTGCGAACAGAAGAAAGTAAGGTAGTCCGTCTAAGGGGATCTGCCCTTGATGGTGAAGGTAGGCTTGAAGTTGAATTTTCAAACCTTATCCGCTGGATAAAGTAATATTAGTGGGCCTTAATTGGCCCCATATTTTTAAAAAAAGTAGGACTTTTAAAAAATCAATATTGGGTTAGATTTAAAGAGCTGGTTTATACAAAATACCGGCTACATCTAAGGAGAATGAAAATGAAAAAATTAATTATGGTAGTTATGATGACTTTACTTGCAACCAGCGCTATGGCCAGTGGAGCTAAAAACAAACTTCTGGGCATGAATCAAGATTTTGTAATTATTTCAGATGTGGAAGAAAGTGAAATCGAGATATTTCTTTCAGGAGCTGGAAACAGTCAAGGTGCATGTGGAATTTCTCTAAGAAGTAATGATTGGTCTCACAAGGCAGAGAGGCTAAATGAAGTCTTAAAGATTGATAATGACCGCGCAAAAAATATCGGACAAGTTAAAAATGGTCGTTTGACGGCAACCATGTTCGATCCAACAGATATGATGTATGGAGTAGAATTTACCATTAGAACTAAATCTGGTGAATCAATAAAAAGCGCTCTTGAAGGATTAAGAACTTCAGATGTATTTAAAAGTGAAGTATTGGTTGAGGCCACTCTTTGTGGCATTGCCTTATAGAGGATTTCGTTATAAAAAACCAACATTTTGGCCTTGGCCTATCTAAGATAGCGGCCACATAAGTGTCTAATCTGCATTGGAGGTTAGGGTGCTTTTCCCAGATTGTGTCTACCACCGTCGGATCAGGATTGTTAAAGCTTGGCAGAGATTCGCCTTTATGATTCTCGTTATAGCGAAAGACTTTTATAAGATCCATGGAGGCCTTAAGAACTCTTAAACATAGAGCTCTATCATAAATGGATTCACATTCAAAAAGAAGGTTTTCTGGGACATTCGTTTCATCTAGAAAAACCTCAGTTCCGTCAAATTCTGGGTTTGATTTCAAAAAACTAATTAAACATTTAGGAGCAAAAAAATCGGCCTGGCCCTCTACAGATGACCAGGTAAGGTTTCCCCCATCATCATGTCTTTTCGGGGCCCCTCCTAAAATATGGCCAAGTTCATGACATAGAAGAAGAGATAGAGAGTCAAAAGTTAAATTTGGGTTATTCAAATATCCGCCAAAGATAGTAATGGTATAATTATTTCCTTTCTTGGTAGCGAAGGCCCAAGCAGTGGGGATCGTTCTGAAAAATTTAATTTTTAGGGTTCCATCAATTTGATCTATAAAAGTATTTGTGAAGGCCTTATTTAACTCATGTATAACCCCAGATTTTGCACCTGAAGAGATCAAGAGTAGTATCAATAGAATCTTTTTCATAAATTATGATAGTGATTTTTAGAGTTCTCTGGCAAATCGAATGAGGTTTTTATTTTCTCGCTTTAGATATTTTTTCCAATTGGTACTACCCCGAATAGTGTGTAAGGCCAGATAGTAGTCATTTAAGATGAATTTAAGCTTTGGAGTATTGGTAATATCCGAGGCCGGTTTACGGTAACTGGCACAAGAAATTAGTAAAACTGTAAAAAGGAGAAATTTCATATATATATTTTAAATTACCATGCTATAAAAGACAATTGAATCGGAAAAAATGGTTACAAAGTTAAAATTAATTTTTACCTTATTTTTATTGTCCATTAATACTTATGGAAGTGAAGTTTCTATGAAAAATATTTATCACATAATGGAAAAGTATGATTTACCAGGCCTGGCCTTCGGCATTTTAAATAAAGATGGCGATTTGAGTGTCACTGCATATGGCATGAGGGACAATGAAAAAGATGAAAGAGTCACAGCATCTGATAGCTGGCATATAGGTTCTTGTACTAAATCCATGACGGCAACTCTTGTGGCGATATTTATCGAAGAGGGTAAATTAGCTTGGGATGATAAAGTAGCTTCATTTTTTCCAGAAATTAAGGTTCATGAAAAGTTAAAAAATACTACCTTAGTAGAGCTTTTGGCCCACCAAAGTGGAATCGGCCCTGTCTCTGAAGAGTTATTTAAAAAATTAAGTGGCGATCCTATCAAGGCACGGTTGATGGTGGTGGAAGAGGCACTGGGTAGTACTCCCAGATTTCCCCAAGGAGAAGAGAACTATGCCAATCCCAATTATATTATCGCTGGTGCCATCTTAGAGAAATTATCTAACACCATTTTTGAAGAATTAATGAAGGAAAAGCTTTTTAAACCTTTAGGGATGAACTCTTGTGGCTTTGGCGCTCCAGGATCTGGAGACGTTTTGGACGCCCCAAGAGGACACAGGAGGGATGGAGATAAATTAATATCCATATATGGTGATAACCCTACGGCCTATTCTCCAGCGGGAAGAGTTCACTGTTCCCTAAAAGATTGGGGGAATTATGCCTACACTCATTTAAAAGGTCTTAGGGGAGAAGACACTCCCATATTGAAGGCCAGCTCCTTTAAACGCTTACACGAAGTTTTGGGAAACTCAGATTACACTCCTGGTGGCTGGGTAATAATGACAGAGAAATGGTCCCAAGGACCTCTTTTATGGCATAACGGATCCAATACGCTTTTTATGGCGCATATCTGGATCGCTCCACATATTGGTAAGGCCTTTTTACTGGCCACCAACGTTGGAGGAGAGGAATCCGAAAAAGCACTGGTGGAAGTAATGGAACAATTGGTTAAAAGTATTTAAAAACTCTTCTTTGGCCGATACGTTTATTCTCGATTAATTTTTTGCAAGATGGCGCTCTTTGTTTTTGCCACCATGATAAAATTCGGAAATTAATCATCAAATAAATTCTGAAGTTCTTCGTCTTGATAAAGAGCTTGGGCAAAAAGACCGGTGACAATAGCAAACATTAGGGCGCCGGAGATCATGGCAAACATTCCCACAATTTTCCCCATGATAGTAACTGGAGTAATATCGCCATAGCCTACGGTAGTTGTGGTGGTTACCGCCCACCAAACACAATCAAAAAAGGAATCTACTTTTTGATTGAAATTAAGTTCAACTAGGTAGAATAAAAAGGCATTAAACATAACTAGTGCACCAGCGGAAGCGGCGATGGTTAAAAATGAAAAATGAGTTAAAAAACGAAACAGAATTTTATAAAAATGGATTACTTTTTTTGTGAGTTTTAAAAAAGGTTTCTTTTTCATTCCTAAATTTTAACCCAGAAATGGATTTTTTCAAACAAAGGCCGATTTAATTGGTTGGCAAAAAAAAAGGGAGATTGAAGTTTTCTCCAATCTCCCTAATAGTTAATTATCCAGAAGTATTTTTAAAAGAATTTATTTTTTTCTAATTTTTCTTTTAACTGCTGCTACCTTCTTTTTTACGGCCTTTCTTTTCTTGGCCACTTTTTTCTTAATAGCTTTTATCTTCTTAGCTATTTTTTTCTTAATGGTTTTTCTCTTCTTGGCCACTTTTTTCTTAATAGCTTTTCTCTTCTTAGCTATTTTTTTTCGAATTGTTGTTTTCTTTTTGGTTGTCTTTCTTTTTACTGCTTTCTTCTTTTTTGTTGCTTTTTTTCTTTTTGCCATTTTCCCTCCGTGAAAATTATATATAATTAAGGGTATATGAATATTTTTAACATTTCAAATTTTGAGTTAAAGACCGATTTATTTGGTTGGGTTGAAGTTGATTTATAAAAAAAAGGGAGAATGAAGTTTCCTCCAATCTCCCTAAATTATTACCTAGAGATGATCTCTATTCGTAGTCGTAATCGTAGTCGTCTTCTTCATAAACTCCATACTCATCACCAAGGTCTGAGTAGAAGTCATCGTTTGTATTCCAGTTGTAGTTGTTGTTACCAACAGTAACTCGCTCACTACAGAAGTATTTGTACTCACCAGAGTTATAGTTTCTATCATCTCTAAGAGTGGAACATCTGTCATAAGCTACGTTACAAAGTTGGTTATGGAACCTTCTAACGGTCTGGTTATTGAATCCATCAACAAGCTCATAGTTACAAACGTCTTGATTGGAGTATCTGTGCAAGTATCCGTTATAAACGAAGTATGGGTAGCTGTTGTACCAGTAGTAACCATTGTTATAGTTAATTCTATGTCTCAACCAGTTATTCCAGTAGACGTATCTATAAGGAATAGTTCTGTAGTATGAGAACGGATATTGATAACGTGCGTGTCTTCTGAAGTTTCTAAAAGGCCTGTGATAGTACCTTCTATAAGGAATGCCTCTTCGGTACCAGTTAGGTCTGTGTCTGTATCTGTTGTGATAGCTAGTACGTCTGTTTGGCCTGTAACCTGGTCTCATTCCGGGTCGTCTGTAAGGTCTGTGATTTCCAGGTCTCATTCCCGGTCTGTGATTTCCAGGTCTCATTCCCGGTCTGTGAGGACGGTTAGGTCGGTTCATCGCAGGTCTGTTTGGACGGTTAGGTCTGTGTGGTCTGTTCATCGCTGGACGATTTGGACGGTT
>SMWT01000148.1 GCA_004356615.1 Deltaproteobacteria bacterium
CCTTTATATTTAGAAAAGATGGCCTCAGCAGCATCTTCTATAACAAGGAGGTTAAATTGTTTTGCGATTTTATTTATGGCATCCATTTCACAAATATTGCCATAGGTGTGAACCACCATAATACATTTAGTACGAGGAGTTAAAAGCTCTGCTATTTTTTGTGGATCGATTAAAAAAGTGTCTTTTTCCACATCGCAAAAAACAGGTTTTGCTCCCACTGCCAAGATCATGTTCACAGGACCTGCAAAGCTAAAGCCAGGAACGATGACCTCATCCCCTGGGCCTACCTCTAAAGCGAGGAGTGCCAATTGAAGGGCGGTGGTGCCATTACTAGTGCTGACCCCAAAGGATGATTGTAGTGCTCTAGCGAAATTTATTTCTAATTTATCAACATAATCGCCATGAGAAATCCAAGTCGAATCAAAGGCATCTAGAAGATAATCTCGCTCTTGGCCCCAAAATTTTGGTTTATACCAAGGTATTTTCATATAATTTTTAATATAATTTCCTTATGAAAGATTGTACCCAATTTAATGGCTCTTTAGATTTTTTTTTCTATCCGGAGGAGAACCAGAACCTTATAGACCACTATTTCCCTGATTATAACTTTAAAAATAAAAGAGTGCTAGATACTGGTTGCAGAAACGGGGGACTTACAAATTTTATTTTTGAAAAAGGTGCCGAAGTTACAGGGATTGATTTAAATAATAGGGCAATTGAAAAAGCGAGATCCTTATTTAAGGGGCCAAATTTTTTAGTGGGAAATATTCTTGACCTAGATATGTTTGAGAATAACTATTTTGATCTTATTATTTGTACAGGAACTCTCCCTTACTTAAATTCTAATGAAAAAATGAGGGCCATAGAGGAGTTCAACCGGATTTTAAGGCCTGACGGGAAGATACTTTTGGCCTTCCAAAAGGATAAGAATCTATTATTTAGATCTGTTGTTGGAATTTATAATCTATTTCCCAAATATATAAGACCTCTTTTAATGTTTATTGCACCATATATTCTAAAAAACTCTGATAGTTTGTATATTAAATATGCTATAGTAGAGGGTTTGATAAACATCCATTTTGGTTATCCTGATTTTTTAAATAAAAACGAGGTTGCCACTACCGACTCCAGGATCATTTCCTCTCGGTTTAGCAAAAGCTTTATATTGGAAAAAAAATGAAATATGTAATTCTCGTCTTAATAATAGTTATTTCAATTGCCGCCTATCTACTCTGGCCTGTTCGATATGAACCAGAAAATTGGGTCAGTTTAAGAGATGAGGAAAAAATTGAAACACCTAAAGAAACTAAAATTCTTTTTGAGAAAAAGATCGTTAAAAAGAAAGAGAAGGCCCAGGCCAAAGAAGAGCGAAGTGAAGTAGAATATATTACGGATATCCGAGATATTATTAAAGATCAGTGGAAGGAATTGGAAGAATGTGAGAATGATTTTGAAGAAAAGTTCGGATACTTTCTTGGCCTAAATTTGACCGAGAAAATAAAATATCTAAATGATCCTTCAAACCTCGATGATTATTTAGATAACCTGAAATCTTTTAAAGGTACCACCCCTTCTTCTGGAAAAATGATCAAAGAATTGGCAGATCCCCTGGCCGCAAAAATAGACCCCAACGAAATTTTTGAAACAGTTGGATATGTAAAAACTTGCGAAGATAATCAAAAAAGCCTTCTTATTGGTATTTTGGAGAGGGTAAAAAGAAAAGACCGTAAGACAATAGATGCTGTTTTTACATTTTTAGAGAGCGAGGTATCCACCCTCACCTATCCCAGGATTTTAAATGAAAACGTGAGCCTACTAAATAATTTTCTTTTTTCCTTAGGTATTAAAAAAGAAAAATACCCTCAAATAGAAAAGCTCAATATATCATTTTATCGCTATGTAGATGAGGATATGAGGATGGCCAGAAATCACCATGGCTTTAATGCGAACACCCAAAAACACGATTTCGAGTTTGCATTGATTTTTCAAAAAGATATTCAAAAGGCCCTCAGGGAAATTAAAAAGGACCTTTTAAAGAACTAGAGGAAAAGCTCTCCCATGATCTCTGTCATGTGCTCAGGAGTGGTTCCATTAACCTCTGCCGCCTGTACTAGAAGTTCTTCAAGCTCTGCCCCGTCTCCTTGAATATGTTTTTCAAGAGCGTCTTTACCTTTTTTATAGTTAAAGCCTAATAGTTTATTGGAAAAGATATTGTAATCTTTTTCAGTAAGTGATCTTTTATTTCTAACTTTACTTAAATGAAAAATGGCACGGGACACATCCCACGATCTATCAGCTGATAGGCCAAAGTTTTCTTCAATAGACTCTGCTTTTTCTTCTATAACTTTTCTCTCATCAATTGCTGCAAGTTTTTCTAGGTCTTTTCCGTAAGTGTCTCTGATGAACTGGAAGTACTTGTCATAAACCCATTCTTCATCATCACCTGCAAAGCCTACAGGCCAAAGGGTGTGAGTTGGATTCATCCAGGAAATTTGTTCTGTAATATGTTGAAAACCAAGAAAGTGTCCGACTTCATGAAGTAGCACATCATAAACTCTAGCTCCAAGTTTTAGGGTATATAGATTTAAAGAGAGAGCTCCCCAATAAATATCTGTTCCCCACGCCCAAGCATAGCCAAGAGTTGACCCATCAATACCTGTTTTAAAATCAGTGAAATGCTCTTTATCATCTTTAATGTAGACAATGTATTCACCATGATCGATTAGACCTTGCGAGTATAAACTGTTCCAATGTGATCTTGAGTCGGTAAATTTATCAAGTTCATAATTTCCGTCATAAGTTACAAAATCGATTAAATCCTTTCCACCAGCGGCAGTTTGAAAGTCCGCCTCTGCATCTTGAAACTCTTTTTTATATTTATCATAGTATTTTTTAGGAACTCTTAATGTGAGAGGGAGTTTTGTGTTGGACCAACGTTTTCCGTTTTCTACATAAAGGGCCCCATCAACTCCTCTGATTTTTCCACAAGAAGTAAGTGCTAAAGATGTAACAATAGTAAGTGATAGAAGTATTATTTTCATTGACGCTCCCGTATATTTTTTGAAAGCGTTAAGTAAACACAGAGCTAACAAATGTTCAATCAAAAAATTGACACTTCGATATTTATCAAATAGTTGTAGTCCCTATGGAAAAGATAGTTATTCACAGTTATGGCGGTTACGACAAATTAAAACTAGAGCAGGCAGAGACTCCCTCCCCTGGGGAAAATGAAGTATTAGTAGAGAATAGGGCGGTAGGGGTTAATTACGCTGATGTGACGGTACGTTGGGGTCTCTATGAATCGGCAAAGAAATATGTTGGGCTTCCCATAACACCTGGTTTTGAGTTCGCTGGCGTTATAAAGGCACTTGGTAAAAATGTAGAAAATATAGCAGTTGGTCAGAAAGTATTTGGCGTAACCTTTTTTAATGGCTACTCAAGTCGATTATGTGTTCCACAGCATCAAGTTTATCCCATGCCGAGCAGTTTAACTTTTGAGCAAGCGGCCGGTGTTCCTGCAGTTTTTCTAACCGCCTACTACGCTCTCTTTGAAAATTTTATTTTTAGGAAAGGTTCAAAGGTTTTAGTCCACTCTGCGGCCGGAGGGGTAGGCTCCTCTCTGGTTCAAATGGCCAAAATTAATAAATGCCAGGTCACTGGTGTAGTTGGCAGTTCTCATAAAGTTGAAACGGTAAAAAACTTAGGTGCTGATTTTGTCATTGATAAATCAAGTGTAGATCTATGGAGTGAAGTAGAAAAGATTTCACCGAGCGGTTTCGATGTCATCTTAGATGCCAATGGAGTATCCACTTTAAAAGGAAGTTATAACCATCTGGCCCCCATGGGCAAACTTGTTTGCTATGGCTTTCATTCCATGCTGCCAAAAAAAGGTGGAAAAATTAACTGGATTAAACTTGGAATTGATTACTTAAGAACTATTCGCTTTAACCCCTTAGATATGACTAATGAAAATAAAAGTATTATAACTTTTAACCTCTCTTTTCTTTTCTCGCAGGAAGAGCTTCTAAGAAGGTGCATGGAACAAATAGGTATTTGGTTTGAAGAAGGAAAACTAGTTGCTCCCCCGATCACTACTTATGCTTTAAAAGATGTGGCCAAGGCGCACAGAGATTTGGAATCGGGAAAAACTGTGGGTAAATTAGTTCTTATTCCTTAGAAATGGATTTTTCTCGTAAGGATATCCTTAAACATTATCCAGTCACAGATAAAACTCTTTAAAGGATATTTAAAAGTTGCTGGCCTATTTTTCTCAAAGCCAAAATGCCCTATCCACGCAAAAAGATAGCCAATTAATGGAGCACCAATTAAGTATCCCCACCTTCCCGTTTTTAGAAAGGTGAGAAATAAAATTATGGCCATCAGATTGCCAAAAAAGTGCAGCCGTCGACAGGTCTTGTTCGCATGTTGCGAGAGATAATAAGGATAGAATTCCTTAAGTGTTTTGTATTCCTTCATGAGTACTACCTGATCTTGAAGCAGTTGCCTGAAGTAATACAAGGTAGACTTGGATCTCTTGGATGAATTCCTTTTCTATTACAGCATGGGTATTTGGGCCTGTTGGATTTTCTTATTTCAAAACAAGCACCATGGGTAATACAAGGAAGTCCAGGATCTGCAGGATGAAGTCCATCAGGCCCACAGCAAGGATACTTTGCTGATTGTCCACGACGAGTATTTCTGGTTTTTACTTTATAGCAAGGCCCTGAGCTAACACAGGCCATTTGGGGATCATTTGGGTGCAGACCAGTTTTTCTATCACAGCATGGCCCTTGTTTTCTTTGCGCAAATGATGAGGTTGCTAAAAACATACCAAACATAAAAACGATAATCATTTTCATAAACTTACTCCTTGTTTAGTGAGAATAATTGTATAGGAATTAAGACAACTTTTCAAAAATCCAACGCAAAACTGGAATTAACTTATCCTTTAAAGGGAAGTAACGGATGGGAAGATCAAATACCGTTGATTGCTTCAGGATTCCTCTTTTATGAGAGAAGGCATCAAAGCTTCTTTTGCCGTGATAACAACCCATTCCAGATGCACCTACTCCGCCAAAAGGAAGACTTGAGACTCCTGGGTGAACGACAGTGTCATTAATACAACCTCCACCTGATGAAGTATTTCTTAATACTTTATTTTCTAGTTTTGAACTTTCGGTAAATAGATAAAAGGCCAAAGGCCGATCTCTTTTATTGATAAAATCAATAGTCTCATCGATGTTTTCGTATTCAATAACCGGAAGTAGAGGCCCAAAAATCTCTTCGTTCATAATCGTATCTGTGGTTTTAACATTATTTAAGATAGTAGGTTCGATATATTTTAAGGCCTGATCAAAATCGCCACCATGATAAATTTCAGCTGTTTTTAAATGATCTATTAGTCTTTCAGTGGCGGCATCATCTACAATGCGAACCATGTCAGAACTCTCTTTAGGATTTTCGCCAAAGAACTTAGTTATATATTTTTTCATTTTGGAAAGTAGCTCATCTTTTACTTTTTTATGAACCATTAAATAATCTGGTGCTACACAGGTCTGTCCGGCGTTCAGATATTTCCCCCAGACAATTCGTTTAGCGGCCATATCAAGGTTGGCATCGGCGTGTACAATCGTTGGGCTCTTTCCACCTAGCTCCAAAATAACTGGTGTAAGGTGTTTAGCGGCAGCTTCCATGACTACTTTTCCAACAAAAGTACTTCCTGTAAAAAAGATGAGATCAAATTTTTCTCTTAGCAGACCTTGGTTTTGCGCCCTACCCCCTTGAACAGTGAATATATATTCTTCATTGAAATTTTCCCTAAGAATTTCTTCCATTACAGCAGAGACATGAGGAGTTTTATTTGAAGGTTTCACAATAGCAGTGTTACCTGCGGAGATGGCGCCAATTAGTGGATCTATGGTTAGAAAAAAGGGATAATTCCATGGGGCAATTATAAGAGTATTTCCCATAGGTTCGCTAATAATTCGGGAAGAGGCAAAAGGTTGAGAAAGGCCTGAGCCTACTTTTTCCGGTTTGGCCCACTTTTTCACTTTTTTAATATGAAGATTTAGCTCTTCATAAATTTGCCCAAGTTCCGTCATATAAAATTGGGCC
>SMWT01000149.1 GCA_004356615.1 Deltaproteobacteria bacterium
ACTTAAATCTTCTTTTTTCAATGAATTGTCCTTAAATAATCACGTACATCCTTAAAGGAGATGACTTTGTCACAAAAATGATTCTTTACCCGTTCGTGTTCTTCTTCTGTGGCATCAAGCTGATTTAAAATATTTAAAAGATGCATTTTCATATGCCCCTTTTGAATCCCCGAGGTCACCAAAGACTTAATGGCGGCAAAGTTCTGTAATAATCCAACAGAGCTGGCAATCATCATCAGTTCCTTGGCACTAGGGTGACCTAAAAGTTCCAAAGATGTTTTTGCCAGAGGATGCAAAGAAGTCAGTCCACCCACTGTTCCAAGGGAAAGAGGCATTTCTAAAGAGAATTTAAATTTTCCATCTTTTAGGGAAAGTTCACTTAAACCCTTATATCTTCCTTCTCTTGAGGCATAAGCATGGCCACAGGACTCCACTGCCCTAAAATCATTTCCCGTGGCCAAAATAACAGCATCAATACCATTAAAAATACCCTTGTTGTGTGTAGTGGCCCGGTAGGTATCCATATGGGAAATTTTTAGCGCCTGGTTGAATTTATAGATAAACTTTTCACTACTGAGCCCAAGTTTGGGATCCACGAGATCCTCCACCCTACATTCCACAAAGGATCTAACCAGGCAGTTAGGTGTGTAGTTGGAAAGGATCGCCATGATTATTTCAATTTGCTTATTTAAGTTAACCAACTCCCTGGCCAAGGCCTCTAAGACCGTATTGATAAAGTTAGCGCCCATGGCATCACAGGTTTCAAAGGTGACAAAGAGTTGATAAAGAGAAGGATCTTCTGGGCCCGTTTCTTTAAGGATCAAATCCAGCAGACCTCCACCACGATTTCGCATGGTATGAGTAAGAGGTAAAACCTTATCCATTAACTCTCGTTTCCAAATTTTAAATAAAGAGAAAAGTTCATCCTTCTCCCCTTGCCAGGAAAAATGAACCTGACCAACTTTTTGAGTAGAGATCACTTCCGATTTCACACCACCGCGCTTTAACCAAAAATTTGCTGCGTTGGCGGCAGCGGCCACTACTGAGGACTCTTCAATCACCATGGGAACACAATAGGTTTTATTATTCAAAAGGAGGTTTGGCATAACCCCATAGGGAAAAAAATAATTGGTTAGGGTATTTTCACTGAAGTCATCAAAGACTTTTTGTTGATCCAAATCTTGGTGCCAAAAATCCTTAAATCGTTCTTTAATTTTTTCAGGATCGCCTAAAAACTTGGAAAGATAATCCAATTTTTCCAGCTTAGACATTTTGGAAAACCCAGAAATTATCTGCAAAATTATTCCCCTGTATTTTTAAGCGTTAAATAATTTTCGGCCAAAGCATATCCTTCAACCTGGGTGGATACGAACTGCCTTAAGGATTCATAGTCTCCTCTGGCATGCTCGAGAAAGGCCTTGGCCTGACCAATTACACAGTTCTCACCAAAGGACTTTTTAAGGTAATATCCTTGAAGAAAGTTTTGTACCCCACCAGAAATTATAAAACTTCTGCAGAGTGCCTTTTCTCCCAATTCGAGCAAAATATTCTTGGCATTTTTTATCATTTCGTCATTTGTATGGCCAATATGTGCCATCTCTAAAGGGCCTTTTCCACCACGAAGGCCTTCTAGTTTGGAAAAGTTTGTCCCTCCAAAAGCGGCAAAATCTATCGCCTCAAGAGGTAATTTGATCAACTCAACAAGACTTAAAGGGCCAAAACCCTGACCTACTTCTTTGACCATAATCTTGAAGGGAAATTCCTTTAAAAATTCTTTGATCGTATCCAAAGGAGGTCTATTTATCTTATCTCCCTCAGGTTGGAGCCATTCTTGGAGAGGATTGACATGAATGATTAGGCCATCGGCCTTAAGTGACTCAACCATACCTGTTATCTGAGGTATTTTTTTATCCCTTAGGAATACCTCTATTTGCGCAATGCCCAAGTTGGCATAAAAGGGACGATCATCTCCTAAAATTGGACGTAAATTAAAATCTTCAAAGTCTTTTTCGCCAAAGAGCAGAGCGCGACAGGAGCCAAGCCCCATCCCCAGTCCAAACTCAGAAACGGCGTGGGCCAGATTTTCATTTATTTTTTTTGCCGAGGAAGTCCCTCCCGTCATGGAGGAAATCCATAAAGGGGCCTTAAACTTTTTTCCTAAAAACATTATGGGTTTTGGAAAATTGCTCTTCGGGTGAGCACTTAAAAGGGGTTCATAGTTGAATTTACCCTCGAGTTGGTCTATCCCAATTTGGGATTTCTGGGCCAATTCGAGATGATCCCCTTTTCGTTTCTCTAAGGTATTGAAATTACTCATAATCTTTATTCAAAGTTAAAGAATGAAATTCCCACATGCGGCAATTTTTGGCAACTAAAAAATACCTTCAATTACCTTAACGGAGATAGGATCAGAATGAATTCTCTTTTAAAACTTTTAAGGTCTTGCAAGATCTTTTTAGGAACATTTCGCAGCAGCTGCTCTTCTTTAGAATTTAAATCTAAGGCCAAGAAAATCTCTCTCGAGGGCGCCTGAGCTGCCAAACTTTCAAGCAGGCCCTTTAATCTATAAGGTGTATCCATTAGGATGATGGCATTTTGATATTCCAGAATCTTTTTTAAGGCCTTTTCTCTTTCCTCTTTTTTGGCCGGTAAAAAGCCCTCAAAAACAAATTTTTGGTGGGGGTATCCTGATAAGGCAAGCGTTAAAATGGTTGAATTATAAAAAGGTGTTGCAGTAACCTTAATCCCTTCCTGGTGACAGAGATTGACTAGCTCCTGTCCGGGATCACAAAAAGCAGGCAGGCCTCCATCACTCATCAGAAAAATTTTTTTTCCGGATTTCATTTTTTGGATTAGATCTTGATTTAATGCCTTAGAAGTATGCTCATTATAAAGGATGAGATCATCAACTTTTTCCCGGGGAAGCCCCCATCTAATCCATCTTCTCCGTCCTGGTTTTAAATCTTCAATAGCAACTAAAGAACCATCTTCACAGGCGTTTTTCAACAGATTAAGAGCGGTCTCTTCCAGCGGGTTTTCTTCGTCAATTGGGGTGGGAACAAGAATCAACATTTTATTTTTCCGAAAAAAGTTTAAAACTTAAAAGATAGGCCAATATGACAAGAAACGGGGAAAATAGCAAATCAAGTGAATAATGATAACGAAGCCTCAGTGTTGCTAAAAACATGCACAGTGAAACAAAAGTCATAAAATAATATTGTATGCGATGAATTCGATAGGACCAAAGGGTGGCCAGCAAGGCAGTACCAAAATGACCACTGGGAAAACAATCGATTAGATTGTCCTGCCCGCTTAACACGACATTAGATAAATAACTGCCGACAACACTAAAGGGGATTTCATCGGTAAATAATGCTGCTTGAAAATATTGCGGGCCACTCACTGGAACCAACATATAAAAAACATAATTTATTCCCATGAAAATCAGAAATGAAGTCACGCAAATTCCTGTCTGATACTTTTTATCTTGATCTAGGCTCAGAAAAAGTGACAGAATGGAAAAGAGACCTAAAAAGTAAAATAGAATGTAATTGACCATTATGAGGTCATTAAAAAACCACCCAAATTGCGTATTAAAGGGGAAAGTTTTACCTAAATATTTGGCCACGGGCATATTAAAGACCAACATATCAAACTGAGCGAAAAAGAAGTCCAGACGCTTAAAGTGTACGATTTTATCTAGCTCGGCCACGAAGCTATAATTATAAAGGCTCGCAAACAAAGAAAGACCAAACAGAAGAACAACTTTTAAAATAGGCGGGAATTTAATAAAATGTCTTTGAAATAAAAGGAAAACTCCACCAATAAGGCAGGGTATTAAGATTTTGGGAGAAAAATGGCCATAAATTAAAAGGCCAATAAAAAAGATGAAATCATAAATAATAATCAGGATCGATATTATTCTAAGCCCAAAATCATCCTTAAACTTTTTCACATTTACTAACCTTTACCACCAGCTTATATTATATTTTACATGGAACATAAATTCTACCTTATTATTCCTCCAGGAATGGAGCCAATTGCCCTTAAAGAGCTTAAAGAAAAATGGCCTCTTCATTTTCCAAGCATCCCCTTCCCTCAAGTTGATGTTTCACTTGGAGGTATTGAGCTTGAAAGCACTCTTGAAATAGGTTTAAGCTTAAACTATATTCTTAAGATCCCTGGAAGAATTCTCTATCGCCTGGATAGCTTTAAGTGTCGTGATTTCCCTAAATTATTTAACAAATTAAAAAAGATGCCCTGGAATAATTATCTTTTAGGACAGATACCAAATATTAAAAGTTCCTCTAAAAAATCACGACTATTTGATTCTAGAAAGATTGAAAAAACTGTAGAGGATGCTTTAAAGGCCTACTACCGTGGCCAACCACCAAAAAAGAAATCTTTGGAAAAGATAGATAGGGCCCCCGAAATGAGCATCTATTTAAGATTTGAGGCAGATTTTTGCTCACTGGCGATAGATACTTCAGGGCAGCGACTTCACAAAAGAGGCAAAAAAACCCATGTTGGAGTTGCCCCTCTCAGGGAGAACCTGGCAGCAGGATTGGTGTATTTTTTTAAGCTAAATACTCCGGGGATCAATCACCTTATCGATCCCATGTGTGGCTCTGGAACTTTTTTGATAGAGGCCAGAGATTTTTATAAAATCAACAAGGATAGGGATTTTGCTTTTGAATACTTTCCTTTTTTCAAAGGGCTTGAAAAACCTTGTGATAGCGAAAAGATTTTATTTACAAACTTTTCAGGCATGGACCATGATCCAAAAATAATTGAGGCGGCCCAAAATAATTGCCTCGAGATATCTTTTACTGTAGAAGATCTTTTTTCCGGTGAGTCCGATTTAGTTGGGCCGGGAGTCATTTTTAACCCACCATATGGTAAACGTATAAAGCTTGAAAAGAAGTTAGAAGATATGGCCACTCGAGCGAAGGAAAAATTCTCGGCCAAAGTGGTAGGTATTTTAGTCCCAGAATCCATCCCCTTCTCTCTTAGGCCAAAAAAAGAACTCTCATTTTCAAATGGCGGAATAAACGTTAAATTCTATCTTCTTTGAATATTCTGGAACGAACCGAAACCCCACCAACGTGGGCCATAAAAAAGATATTACCTGATATGGCCTTCTCCATCGGGCTTAAAGCGGAATCAAGCAACTCCTTTACCTGTATATTTTTCACCTTTCCCTCTGGGGTCCGAATCTCCAGGTAATCCCCTGGATGAAGTTCCATGTTAGTTGAGTTAAACCTAATTCCCATTAATTTTTTTTTGCGAACATCAATAACATCACCAAGATATAGGCCTTGTCCTTTCCCGATATTTTTGTTTTTAAGTTTTTTAAATAACACATCCGTTTTATTAGCTTTATAAAAACCTTTGCTAATTTTTCTAGGATACAATTTTTTAATGCGTTGTACCAGCTCGCTGTCAAAGTGTTTAAATAACCCACCAATTTTTGGCAACACTTCCAAATATCCGTCAAATCTTAAATCTAGACGTAAAAAAGAAAGTCCCATCTCACTCAATTCCTCGAGGTGGTCTAGAAGAAATTGGTCCTTGGTATTGTACATAAATGTACCATGGAAATTTTCCATAACCGGAAAATTCCTGTGAGGGGTATCCTCTCCTGTGGCCAAGGCCTCAATTTTTTCCTCTTTGCCGCTCCAAAGCGGCGATAAGAGATTTCGGGGGGTATAAAATAAAAGGACTTTACCCAATCCTAAAATTTCTGATCTCACCCCCATGGCATTTAACTTTTGCAGGTAATCTTTTAATGTGGCCTTGGGTAGCTCTATGGAAAGAATAACTCTTTCAAGTCTTTTACCAAGCAGCTGCACCCAGGTTTCAATGGACTTAAAGTTATGGTTTCCGGTCTCAAGCACCAGTTGAATTTTAAGCTCTGTATAATTTTCTAAAATATAGTTTATCGCCCCGGGATCTTGCACTCGAACGGCAAAGAAGTGGTTTAAGTGAACGTGCTTTAAAAACTCGGCACATTTATTAAAACTATTTTCACTCATCAGGACATCCCATTCAAGAATAGGCCTGATTCCAGCGTCCCAGCATTTATTGGGCCAGGAATTTAAATCGTGTAGGGTTAACTCCCCGGTTCTTGAGAGTTCCTTGGCACCAAGGATCACATCGGATATGGGATATTTTTTATAGAGGGCCAAATCAGATAGTTTATTTAAATAAGTGGAAATTTTCACAGAGACCTTCCTCTGATTAAATTTAAATTTTCCACCCCTTCTACATAGGGCAATTTAACCAGCATTCCAGGATGGGCCTTTTCTACCACTTCCCCTAAAATATTTTCCAGAGGAAATGCCTTGAAGGTTTTTTCTTTTTCACTAAACGGCAAAAGCTCCAATTGATCATTTTGGAAGAAAGGATTTCTCACTTCCATCAAAATGTGCTCACCCATTTTAGTTTCCACAACCTGTCCGACAAACATGTAGTCGACATCTAGATGCTCTCTTTTATCAAAAATAGAATACTCATCTGCTCTTTTTGTTAAATTACCTTCTGTGTAATCCCGGTGGGAAACCTTTCTAAGCTCCCCCTCTAACTCCGCTATCATTGCGGGAGACAAGGAGGCATTTTTTTCATAGTGAGAGATGGCCCTTTTATAGGCCTTGGTAATCGTTCCCACATAGAGGTGGGTTTTCATCCGCCCTTCAACCTTAACAGAATCGATGCCGTGGGAAAAAAACTCCGGTACCTGAGCGATACCCATCAAATCCTTGGAGGACATAAAAAAAGAATTTTCTTTTTTATCCTTAAAATCAAGAGAGTACTCAAAACGACAGTTATGAGCGCAACCTCCTCGGTTACTATCTCTTCCCATGGTGTAGTTGGAAATGACACAGTTTCCGGAATAGGCCATACAAAGAGAACCGTGAATAAATAACTCAATTTCAAGGCCGGTTGCTTTTTTTATTTTAGAGGCCTCTGCAATAGAAACTTCCCGGCCAAGTATCAATCTTTTGACCCCCATTTTTTTCCATAATTTCCCTGCCTCTACATTGAGGCAGCTGGCCTGAGTAGAGAGATGAATAGGGATATTGGTGAGTTCTTTGACGGTCTTTAAAACCCCAAGATCAGAGATAATTACGGCATCGACCCTTACTTTTTCTAAAAAGATAAGAAACTCTGGCAACTCTTTTAAATCCCGGTCATAGAGAAAGGAATTTAAAACCACATAGACCTTTACGGAGCGATCATGAGCAAATTTGACCCCCTCCGCTAATTCGCTGTTAATGAAATTATCGGCAGCAGATCTTAGACCAAATTTCTCTCCCCCTAAATAGACGGCATCACAGCCATAAGAAACCGTCACTTTTAGTTTCTCTAGGTTTCCCGCTGGGGCCAATAACTCAACTATTCTTTGCGTCATATTTTTATCTTTTATACTGCCAATTGCCGTAGAAATTATATAAAATCAAAAGTAGGGATATACAACTAAATAATGCATGAAGCAATTTATCAAAATACTATTTTTACTTTTAATCACCCTTGGCGGCTACCTTGTTTATCATATAAGCGAAAAACCGACCAATATATTCCCCTTTCCCTATATTCTAGACAAAACAAAGATAAAAGACTCAGTTAAGGCGCAAAACTCTGATGTTTTAATTATCGGTGACCGCATGGCCTTAAATTTAAATGTGGTCATGGAGTCCATGGTAAAAGAGTCGTCCCCGGGATTTTCTCAAAAATTGAAGATATATAATTGGGGCGTAGAAAATGAAGGCCTTCATCGTACCCTGAAAAAATTAAAATCCCTCAAAACAGTTCCAGAACTTGTGATCTATCACGGGGCCTCGCAAGAGTTCTTTGAAAAAAAGTTTTATTTGGCGGAAAGGGATAACCTCAATAAGAATTTAAAAAAATATGGCGATAGAAAAATAATGTCCTCTATTCTGTTCTATCCTCCCCTCTCTAAGTATTTTTATTCCTATGATGAATATATGATTTTAGGAGAAAGGCCCATAGAAGACATCAGAGAGTTACCAGCGGTAAAAAAACAAATCCAACTAGCAATGAGTTATAAAATATTTCAAGGTGAACTTGAGGAACTTCTGCGTTTGAGCAAAGCTAAAAGGTTCAAGTTATTTTTAATGACCGTGCCTTTAAATTTAAATATCCCCCCCAAGGAAACCTGCATAAACAGCATTTCTCCCACTCTTTCAAAGGAACACCAAAGACTGGAAAAGATGATCAAGGAGGGTAAAACCAAAGAGGCCTTTAGTGAACTAAATAAGCTAGGCCAAAGTGTGCCCGAGAATGCCCGCAATTACTTTTTGCTTGGTTTATCATTAAAATCCATGGGGAAATTTCAAGAGGCCAGAGCAGTTTTAGAACAGGGAACAGCATTTGACTGCTTTTCCTGGCGAGGAAATATTATTTTTAATAATATAATTAGAAATACTGCCTACCTTAAAAATATTCCCCTGATTGATTTTGATCAAATCGTAAATCAACATTTTGGCCATAAACAATTATTTAAAAATGAGATTTTCCCCCTACATGAGCTTTATAAGCTTGTGGTGGAAAAATTGGCAAAAAAAATAAACCGTTTTTATAAAGACTAGAGGAGAAATAAATGGAGAAAAATACACTTGAAATAAGGACCTTGAAAAAAGATGAAATCTTAATCCGTCAGGCAGATAAGGATCAATCAATGTATAGGATTGAAGCGGGGAGTTTTCTAGTTTTTCATGCCAAAGGAAGTCGAATCGATCCGATAATGACGGCAGTCCCAGGAACATTTTTAGGAACTGCCTCTTTTTTCCTAAATTCAGAAAAAATCCTCTACGCAGTGGCGCTTGAGGATAGCACGGTTATCGTTATTCCCCCCGAGGAGAAACAAAAACAATTTCCACCTTGGCTGGCAAACATTGCCAAATCCCTCGTTGAAAAAACCCTAGATAATTTAAATCTAATCACTAATGTGGGCATAAAAAGGAAAGGGAAGCTTATGAGTCCCCTTTCCATTGAAGAACAAAGACATTTTTTCGGATTGATTAAATAAGATCCATCCCTTTGACGGCATCTCTCTCAGAGCGAAGCTCATCTAGAGTGATTTTAATTTTTTCTGTGCCAAAGTCGTCGTGAGTTTGCCCCTCAACTACCGTTAATTTTCCGTTTTCCATGCGACAAGGGAAAGAAAAAATCAGTCCTGCATCTACTCCATACTGTCCATTGGCCTCAAGACACATGGAAAAGGTCTCACCTGCTGGAGTATCGTGGGTTAAGTTATAAACTCCAGAAACCGCAGCGTTGGCAGCGGAAGCGGCCGATGATAGGCCCCTTGCTTTAATAATTGCCGCCCCTCTTTTTTGTACGGTGGAGAGAAACTCACCTTGAAGCCATTTGGTATCAGTAATTTTTTCAGTAGCAGGAGCTCCTGCAATTTTTGCGTTCCCAAAGTCAGGAAATTGCGTAGCTGAGTGATTTCCCCAGATTGTTAGATTGGTAACTTCTGTGACATCAACTCCGGCCTTTTGTGCCAATTGGGTCTTTGCTCGTTTTTCATCAAGCATTGTCATGGCGAAGAAATTTTCATTGGGAATATTAGGTGCATTGTTCATGGCAATCAAACAATTGGTGTTACATGGGTTTCCTACCACAAAGACTTTACAGTCGGCGTTGGCATAATCACTAATGGCCTTACCTTGAGCGGTAAAAATGCCTCCGTTAATTTTAAGTAAATCAGATCTTTCCATCCCATCTTTTCGAGGAACAGAACCAACAAGAACGGCCCAATCAGCATCTTTAAAACCAACTTCAAGTTTACTTGTACAGGTTATTTTTTTAAGTAGGGGAAAAGCGCAGTCATCTAGTTCCATTCTAACGCCTTCAAGCGCCTTCAGTGCCACTTCCAATTCGATCAGTTGAAGCTCTACTTCAGTATCAGCACCAAACATTTGCCCCGAAGCGATTCTAAAAAGTAGTGCGTAACCTATTTGACCAGCAGCGCCAGTAACCGCCACTTTTACTCGATTTCCCATTTCAATCTCCTTTTTTATGCAGTTTAATTAACATGAAAGGGCATCTTTAGTAGTCTTTTTTTTGACGATAGAGGCCATCAGGGACTATAAAAGATCTGTGAATGAAAAAATACCATATAGAGGAAATAAAGGAAAACCCTACCGCCAAAGAAGAAGACCTTCTGGTGGTAGAGCGCCCGTAAAAAAAAGTATCTTTGGTAAAGAAAAATTTATCAATAGTTACTTTTCCTTTTATGAACAGTATCTAGCGGCCAGAAGAAAGTATTTTGAGGCCTTTGGGCGGGGTAAGTCCACCAAAAAACTAGAGGGAAATTACTATCGAGGCCTGGACAAACTGCGAACATTTGAGGAGTCTCTAACCCCCGAACAAATTGAGATCTTTAGAAAGTATTTCCCCGACCTTAGACTTGAGACTACTTACTCGGAAAATAGAGGAATAGAAGACCTTGGTAAGCTTGAAGTGTTGGAAGGTGGGATCGAGGATCCCCATCTCCTTCCGTCACAAATTGAAAGTAATTATTCTGATGATACCGAAGAGAGCGTCGGTACGATAGATGACTACAAGTCCTATAAAGGTCTCTAGCCGGCCTGTTTCCAATCTGGTCTAACTTCAGATTCTTGGATTTCCGCCACACCCGTGTCCTGAGTTTTTTGCTCTTCGTGAACTCTTACTTCTTCCACCACATTTGTACTCTGTGAGTAAGTCAGATAGTTATCAAGGGTTTTATCTAGATCTGAGGCCATGGCCCTTTTAAGATCATTAGGATTGATATCTAGAACTTCCGATACCTTTCCAAGCATTTTCAGGGGAATATTACAAAGCGCCCTTTCCACGTTACTAATGAATTGCCCATTTTTATATCCCAGTAAGCTTGAAAGCTCTGACTGAGAGTAGGATTTTGGATGGTTGATTCTTCTAGTTCTAATCAATTTAGCAATATTTTCAAAACAACGCATATTTACTCTCCCTGGTTAAATTGGTTTTACGTTATCAATTTTTTCTATTTTCCTAGTCGGCAAATTTTTCTAACTTCATTAGGCCAAATATTGTTTAATCCTAAAATTTTCTTGGAAATTTCAATAATTTAACCTAGTTTGGAAAGAAACCAATTAAATCGATTTTGTTTATGGAAATAAAAATAGTCTCTTGGAATGTTAATGGAATCAGGGCCTGCCAACGCAAAGGTTTTGAGGATTGGCTAAATACGGAAAGGCCCGACATTGTTTGTTTACAGGAAACCAAGGCCTCGCCGGACCAATTAGACGAGTCTCTAGTGGAAAATAACAACTACCACTCCTATTACAGCAGCGCCGAAAAAAAGGGCTATTCTGGGACTGCTATCTTCTCCCTAAAGGCGCTTGAGGGGCCCAAGATAACCATAGGCCTGGGAATCGAAAAATTTGACCGTGAAGGAAGAACGGTGATTGCTGAGTACCGGGATTTCTTTCTCATAAACGGCTATTTTCCCAACGGCCAAAGGGATCACGGTAGAGTCCCCTATAAACTGGAATATAGCCGGGAAGTGGCAAAGAAGGCCTTAGAACTAGAAAAGAAAAAACCTGTGATCGTCACCGGAGATATCAATACCGCCCATAACGAGATCGACCTTAAAAATCCCAAGGCCAATAAGGACTCGACGGGATTTCTCCCTATAGAGCGTGCCTGGATTGATGAATTCCAGGAGCAGGGGTTTATCGATATTTTCCGCAAGC
This sequence comes from Deltaproteobacteria bacterium, assembly GCA_004356615.1. Lineage (GTDB taxonomy): Bacteria > Bdellovibrionota > Bacteriovoracia > Bacteriovoracales > Bacteriovoracaceae > SMWT01. The sequence continues at coordinate 11,742 of SMWT01000149.1, forward strand.
TCCACCCTGGTGAGGAGGGGCAATATACCTGGTGGACCTACCGCGCCAACGCCAGGGCGCGAAATATCGGGTGGCGACTGGATTATTTCTTCGTAACTAAGGGAATTTTAACGAATGTTAACAAGTGTTATCATCTCCCTGAGGTGATGGGATCTGATCACTGCCCTACTGTTTTAACGATAAATATTTCATAATTTCAATTAATTATTGAATCTTTTTCGCTTCTGAGTTAACTTCTGCCAACCCAATTTTCAAGAGGATTTTGTATGGAAACATTAACCCTTCCGGCCCAAACCGGCCTATCAAGAGCAAAGAAAACAGCGGTAATTTATGCCTCAGTGATGCTATCAATCCATCTTGGCATTTTATTGGTTATCTCCACCGGAGTTAGCCCTGTGGCCTTTTTAGTGGGGTTTATTTTTTACTTGGTAAGAGGTTTTGGTATTTCCATCGGTTACCACCGTTATTTTGCCCATAAATCCTTTAAGACTGGTCGTTTTTTTCAATTTATCCTCGCTTTAATGGGTTCTCTGTCCAATCAAGGGGGAGTTCTTTGGTGGAGTTCCACTCACCGTGGTCACCATAAATATTCCGACACCAAAGATGACCTTCATTCACCGATAGCCCATAATTTCTGGCATGCCCATTTAGGTTGGATGTGGTCAAAAGAGGCCTATGGGAAAAGCAAAAATCCTTGTCATGATTTGGGCAAGTTTCCGGAGCTGAAGGCACTAAATAAACATTATGTTTTTGTCATCCTTTTCCAGGTTGCAGGATTTTTTGGACTTGGTGTGCTTTTAAATACGCTTTATCCAGAACTTGGTACCTCAGGCCTGCAGATCTTAGTTTGGGGATTTTTCATCTCAACAGTTTTCATGTGGCATTGCACCTTCATGGTAAACTCTGTTTGTCATATTTGGGGCTATCAGAGGTATAAGAACTCAGGAGACTTTAGTCGAAACAATCCCTTTGTTTCTCTTGTTACCTTTGGTGAAGGCTGGCATAACAACCACCACAAATATAGCTGGGCCGCCAGAAATGGATTTAAGTGGTGGGAGTTTGACCCTTCTTATTACCTGCTTAAAACCCTGGCCCTATTTGGCATCGTAAGTGATTTAAAGGTTCCTACCCAGGAACAGCTCCAAACTACACATTAAGTAAAAGCTATTTTTCTCTAAAACATTTGGTATTCCACTTTTTCCGTACCATGCATTTTTCCAAGGCCTTGTTACAAGCAAGGCCCTTGTCATATGCCGCCCCTAAAAATTGCACCTTTTTCCATTTTATAACCTTTGTTTTTAAAAAATAGCTGCAGTTTACGTAGCTCATCTCAACGATATTTCCATCCTCGTCTTTAAAGGGATTACTCTCCTTAAATTTATCAATGGCCCGAAGATATTTTTTAGAAGGAGATTTTACATAAGGATCAAGAATGTAGGCGAAGTCTTCCAGGGTTTTAACACGTCCGCGGCCGGCCTCTTTAATCGCCATTTTACCACCGAGTGTAGTAGCGTAAGTAGTTAGCGCCACTATTTGCTCACTGCTGGGATCTGCATAACCAATCATTTTAGCAATATTTATTTGCAGAAAGCTATCGAGAGCATCTTTTAAATTATCAGTAGGATTTCCCACGGTCTCACTACCTAGCAGTAATTTTAAATCCTCAGGCCCTTTTATTAAAACAATCCCCTCTTCCTTAACCGCCATGAATCCCTTTACAGATTTGGCATACCTGGTGAGGGCCAACCATTTTTTTAGCGAGGGTGAACGCCGCTCCCTTAAAAGGGATATGTTTTTAGTCATAAAGTCACTAATAGCTTCCCTGTAACTTTCAGAGACATCTAGTTTGCCCGGATCTAAAAGTTTAAATAAATCATCAACACCACTTAAAACCCTTAACGCAGCATTTTTAATATCCATATCTGTATCAATATCTAAAACAAATTTATGAAGCCTCATTAAAGAAGATAAATCTGGATGAACCTTTTCAATCATTTCACTAAGATTTTGGGAGATAAAATTATCGATCAGTCTCTGATAACGAACAGATACCGAGTTAAGTCTCGGGGCAACTAATTCAGACATCTCTTCTGGCCTAGAGATTAGCTTCAGTCCATCTTTTTTATGGTTTATAATATCGTTATAGGAATAGTTCATTCTCCTGACGATTATTTGGTGATTTTTAATAAAAGTTGCAAAGGTTATATCATCCCCTACTCTCAAAATACCCTCCGTATCAGGATTTTTAAAAGGATTTTCCTTGGCCAAATTAAAAACCAATTTACGATAGGCCTTGGGAGATTTGGTGGTTCCAAGATCGAGCAGGGCCACATAATCTTGATAGCGCGCGGCACTTTTTATCGCCAATTCTTTTAAGCTATAAGCTGCCTGAAACCCCGCACCTGTTTCAAATAAAAGACTTTGAAAACTTAAAACCTCATTGACAGTGGGACTTAAAACCATAAAATCTTTTATCTTCGTAGTTAAGAATGCCGCCATGGCCTTTTTATAATATTTGGAAGACTTTTCAGTTCCAAGACCTAGTATTTTTAAAAATGAATTAGATTTTTCAGTTCGAGCAAGCCCCTTATCTTTTAAGCTCAAAACAGTTCTGATGGAATTTGATCCTTTCGTGGAATTTCCAAGAATCTCTTTTTGCAAGGATAAGAGAGATGTGGTGTTAGGATTTAAGCTAAAAAAGAAATCTATGTTTTCTGCGATAAACTTCGAGGTCCCAGTTTATATTTATTTGAAGGTTTCTTCATTCCAGTTTTAACCAACCTAATAAAGTCTGTCGGATTATCCACAAAGATGATGCTATTTCTTTTTAAATTTATAAGTATCTCTACCATAGCTCTTTCAGAAATAAGTCCCTTCTCCCGAAAGGATAAAACATCCTTTTGCAGTTTTTTAAATTTTGCCAACGAATTTAGATTATCTACTCTTTTTTCTAAATTTTCTCTTTGTTCTTTAATCTCTTTTTTATCAGCAAAAAGATCTCGTACCCGTTCTTCTGTTAAAACTGGGGGCCTAGACCTTCCTCTCTTTTTTGAAATCAATTCATTTGGCAGCCACATAAAGTCCGGGTGGGTGTTTTCAATAACACCTTTCCAGTCCTTAGCGCCCTCTTCAGTTTGGTGAAACCAAATTCCATCACCAATTATTTTACCCGCCGTTTTGATTTTTTTCCCATCCTTTGAAACTTTCAATTCCTGATCAAAAAACAGATAAAAGGCAAGCGATCTTCCTGAATAATGCTTATTGTAATGTTCCTTATATTTAAATTCATCATTGGTGCGATTAATATCAAAAGACTTGGAGATCTCAAGCTCTCCCACTCCATCTTCCGCCCAATACATCTTCATCCTAACCAGTACGGGAAAAACGGTTTTACCATCACGCACCTCAGGTTCTTTGATATGTTCATTTAAAATGGGAAGGATGCGATAACCGGCAATGGGCTGGTTCCAAACCTGAGATCCGGTATAACGATCAATAACAATACCTATTCTGCGGATCCCAATATAGTTGGTAAAGACTAGCAAAAATTGTTTAGGGGTAACATCCCAGAAGGCCTCATACTTGGTTCCAAGATATGGATATTTTGGATTTTTTAATGCTTTGGACGTCTTGTGATCTTTATCAAAAATCCAGTCACCTTTTTCTTGGTTATTCCTTTTACCAACAAAGGAAGAATTGGTTTCCATATAAATTTCTGTTAAGTAGGCCTTTTGATCAGCAATGGTAAATACCATCTTTTCACCAATATCATTTTCTCCGAGAAATGCCTCTCTCGGCTCGACTTCCTTGATTGCCGCCCCGGCCCAAGCATTACAATGACCCCACCATCCCTTACAGGACTCTATTTGGTCATCTTTTTTTAATTTATCACAGGTATTATTGGCCGCTTCCCATTTAGTAGCAGCATCACCCAGCCCATAAAAAGATTCAAACTTTTGGGTGGGGCCCATTTCGTTTGAATTTTTACCATACATTCCATTATAAGTTGTACCGTTTCTTTTAAAGGCCCACCATGATCCCACCCAGGGGATTTTATCAGGCGAGGCCACCCGGTATTTATTAAAGAGTTGTTTAAAGTTGGTATTTTCCACCACAAAGGAACCAAAACTTTGCGCCTGTGCCAACCAAGGAATAAATAGGATTAAAAGCAGCTTTTTCATAAATTTTCTCTCAAATTAAAATAGCAAAGAAGTTATTAGTGTGAATGGTAGTAGGCCAGGAATTGCCCTTACAAAAATCAACCATTACCTTTGTTCCTAGAAAATCTTTAAAATCAATTTGCTGGCCAGACTTACAAATAGGTCTTTTAACCTTGGACTTTATTTGTGAAATGACAAAAAGATCTTGGGGGATCCTTACAGCACCGTATCTTATCGATTGTGCTATAATGGGATCTAATAAATTTGGCAGATCAATGGGAAACTGACTCAGCTCACTAGATAAACTCTCCTGTGAGTCCATTTTAAGATTGACCGTTCTGTATGCCTTTTGACCTTTATCGAGGGCATAATCGATAGATTTTCCAAAAGGCCTAAAACTCTCATCAATAAAGATTCTAATGGCCAAAGTATCATCGCGGTTTAAACGAGTGACGACCTTACCCCATTTTTTTGGTCTTGCCCGTCGCCCCTGTATAACAAAACACATTTTACTTGATGCAAATTTTCTTCCGCCAAAAAAGGTATTGCTATTATAGCGTTTTAACCTTTTTAAAAGGTTACACTTTCCAGCCAACAGGGTATTAAAATTAAACACAATAGGATTTCCATATTCAATTTTTTCCTCATCTGATAATTCCCTTTTTTTGTTAAAAGAAATTTGCGCCGGAAAAACAAGCATACGAAAACTTTTTAAATGGCGGGAATCAACTCCAATAATTGCCCTAGTGGAAGCGATACCTCTTTTGCTGCCATCTATTTGGTTAAAAGCACTACTTAGAGCGCCTTTATATGGATCTGCTCCCTCCTTATAGGGAGAGGAAGAGCAACCAATTAAAAGAAGTAGTATTAAGATTTTTTTCAACACCTTTATATTCCTGCCAGAGTTGCTCTCTTATCGGAATATGGCGCTAAGACTTGGAATTTTTTATTTTTTTAGGTGATTCAATAATTTTTCTTTAATCACAGGTGGCAGGTGCTCTGATTTTTGTGAGTCGTGATCAAAATGAACCATGGTTGACCTTCCAACCGCCACTAAAATTTCATTTTGGATGACTTCTTGAAGTACTACGAAGGAGGAATTCCCGACCTTTTCAATAAAGGTTTTCACTTCAACCTCCGTTCCATAATAACATTGGGCCTTAAAATCCACTTCTATCTTGGCCAAGATTAAGGACCATTTTTTGGGATCTAGATCAGGGGTAAATAATTTAAAGATTTCTATTCGGGCATTTTCAAACCAATAAGGAAACACCGTATTATTTATATGTCCCAACGCGTCTGTATCAGCGAAACCTGGATTAAAAATTCTACTAAACATAATTATCCCCACATAACGTTCCGCAGTTTTTTCACACGGAACATAAACTAATTCTTAACTTTGCCAAAGAACATTGATTGTTCTAATTCCAGCATATGAAATTTTTTATTATATTATCTATTTTATTTTCTCCCTTTTGCCTATGGGCAAATACTTGCGTCAATGATGTGGCCAAAGCTTTTATCCAGCTACCCAGAAAGGCCAAGATCATTAAAGCATCAGTTAAAAATAATATTGGCAGAAAAAGATCCTACCAAATGCGCCCGCTCAATAAGTTTGGCATCGATAATCATTTTCAAGGAATTCAAAAATTACC
>SMWT01000150.1 GCA_004356615.1 Deltaproteobacteria bacterium
AGCTAGGTTCAAAAATACTCCGCCACATAGATTTACCTGTATAGTAATTAATGGCCTATAAGAAGGACGATCAATCAGAAAAATTTAAAAAACAGGTAATTCCCTTTTACATTTTATTATTATTTTAAGAAACCATATTTTGTGGATCCAAAAAAAATGGATCAGTCCTCCGCTGATTTTGACAGGCGCCGGGGTACTGAAAGCGTAGCTTTCGGACCGAAAGGTCATATAATATTCAACCTATCATCAACTGCCGTAACGGCCTCAAGAGTAATGAGGCCTAGACATCTCTTGCGAAACGCCACAACCGACGAGATGAGAACGTTACCATAAGAAAGATGCCAAAGTTAGGCCTGACAGCACACCGAAAGTGACGAATAGGAACTTGAGGCAAGGGTGCGATAATTTCTTTCTGTTTCATTTTTTTCGGTACAGGTAAATTCTTTAAAGGATGGCCTCCTCATGGTCTTGCAAGAGATATTGAGTTGCTTGAACAAAGTTATCCGGATACCTAGAAATTATTTTAGAAAAGATTTCGGGATTTTTCTCTAACGCCTTGGTTAGTGTCTGCCTTCCTTCATCATCCATAATCCCGCCAGATAGAACTAATGCCATGGTTAAGGCCCATAATTTATTTCTTTTTCTCACAGCTTCCTCCTTAAGTGAGTACTTAAGAAGAATTCCATACTTTAATGTCAACTGTGTCAGGTGAATGAAAAAGATTTGAAAAGTTTAAAACTCTTTGAAGCGGTAACCAATCCCCCTGATTGTTTCAAAATACTCGTCAGAGGTTTTTTGTCGAAGTTGTAATATATGGGTGTCAACAGTTCTTGTAGAAGGATAGGTATCATAACCCCAAATTTTATTGAGAAGTTCTTCCCTCGTAAACGGCCTTCCAGGTGTTTCAGCTAAAATAACTAGAAGCTCATACTCAAGTTTAGTAAGTTCAAGTTTTTCACCTAGGTAATAAACTTCCCTTTTTTCTTTATTAACCGAGAGATCTCCAGCAACAATAGTATCTGATAGCTCCTGTTTATAATTTCCCCGAAGCTGAACTCTTATACGAGCGATCAGCTCTCTTGGTTCAAAAGGCTTGGTTAAATAATCATTGGCCCCGGATTCAAGCCCTATAACCTTATCTATTAATTCGGTCCTTGCTGTTAACATTAAAACCGGAAGATGGTTTCCCCCAAGCCGCAGTTCTTTTAAATAATCGAGACCCTGACCGTCAGGGAGCATCCAATCGAGGATGATAATTTTAAAGTCTTTTAAATTTTCTTCTCTAGCATCTTTTAGCGTCTTGCAAAGTTTGACCCTATATCCTTCGTCAGTAAGATATTTTTCCAGAGAAATTCCTAAATTTTCATCATCTTCTACCAGTAAAATTTCATCCATTTAGCTGTTCTCCTTATTCTTGAGTGGTATTATTAATGTAAACCTGGTGGGGTTTTTATCAAAAGCCAAATCGCCCCCCATTTCCTTCATAATTTTAAAAACAATATTAAGTCCAAGTCCTGTACCGGAGCTTTTATTACCTTTCACAAATTCAGTTTTCATCTCACCAATTGATTGGAATTGACAGGTACCTGAATCAGCAATGGTTACCTTTACATTTTTTGGGCCTTTTACAAGGGTTACTTGTACCGGTTTTTCTCCATGGGCGAGAGCATTTTCTAAAAGGTTTTTAAGAGCAATTCCCACCCAATAGGTATCCAGACAAAATCCTATATCCTCTGTAAGGGGAATAAACTCTACCTCGTCTTTATAGTTTTCAAGCTGCATTGAAATGAAGTCATTAAAAGAGGGTACCCTAAAGAATTTACAGTCCACAAGTTTTTGTCTTTTGTTTAACTTTAGATAATTCCTACTCGTTTCGGTTAGCCGTTGCAATCGATGAACATCACCGGCCAATCTTAAAAAGGACTCTTGTATATTTGGGGTAAAATCGGAAAATGCCTTTTTGATTTCCTCTACCTGGAGAATTAAACTTGCTATGGGCGTTCGAAATTCATGAGTTAAAACCTGAAGCGCCAGTTTTTTCCTCTCTTCCTCCATCCTTTGCCCTTTAATCTTAGTGTATAAAAGCCAAATCACGAGTACTATGATTAAAATACTACTGACAAAAAAGATGATGGTGGTCTTATTGGTCATTTCCAACTTATGAAGCAGCGAATACTCCCAACACATTTCACCATCAATTAAAAAACAATCACGCCCGGCCTGGTAAGGCCGAAGCGTGAAATCAGACTTTTTCAAAAACTTTTTTAAATCCGAAATTAAATAAACACGGTATTCTAAGGCGTTGGTAAAAAATAGACTATTCCGGGCCAAAAGGTATTTTTTGGAAAGGATAGTCGACTTCCCTTCGGCCAAGGAACTTAAGGATTCGTCATCTAAAGTTCTAAAAATTTCAAATGGTTTTAAAAATTTAAAAAACTTAAGTCTTTTAAGCTCCGTTATATGAAAAAACCCAATTTTACTTTTTATCCAGGCCTCTTCATTAAAAGGTGCTGTCCCTAGCTTATAGGCCAAAAATGCGTAGGAATATCCTGATTCATGTAAATAAGGAGGTGCTTTAAAAAAATGTTTAGGAAGGGAGCCTCTAAGTCCACATCTAAATTCTTCCCACAATCTTGGTTTTGGTCCCTTTAAGGCCTGGATAAAAGTCGAGATATTAAAAAAACAATCTTTATCTGAGCTGTAGATGCTCTTTTTAAGATTTCCTGCCTCCGGGTTCATTTTAGGATCTAGAAGTTTAATTCGATCTCTTCCAGGGTAGTGATTATCTAAATTGAACACCCGGTTAGGCGCAATTTTGTTTTGAAACTCATCTTTTATAAGCATTATATTTTGCAGATCGGATTCGCTCGGCCGGTAGGAACCTTTCAAATAAAGGGCAAAATAGCCGGCAACGAAGGCCATAAAAACAGCGGCAAAAATTAGAGTTAGATAGGGTCTCATATTGATTTAACTTACATTCTATTTAGGGGTTCTTTGTCAACTTTTGGTAAAGAGTAGGTAAGTTTTTTACTCAATACAGCAAGGTAACTGTCTGAAATAGCTTATGTCTCTCTTTTTCTAAGAGCAAGGAGCAAGCATACATACACGACCCCTATAGTAAGGCCTAGATGGAGAAACTCCCACCAGATGGATATATTAAGCGTCTTACCCACGATGATGTCAGTGGCCATAGAATTAATAGTGCCTAAACGCGGAAGGAAAAAATACAGCATCAAACCAATAATTTTAAAAAAAGTGAGGTCGCTAAATAAGTAATCAAAACCCAATCCAGTAAAGTTTGCGTTGCTGGAGCTGATTAATAAAACCAATATAAAAGTGGTTATAAAAGCTGCGATTTTAGTTAAAAATAGAGAAATTAAAACCGTGAGTGAAACCGAGGTGAAAATTAAAATCAGATTGGGAAGTAGAGCGGCGAAAAATCCCGGATCTATAAAAACTCTACCTTCAGAGCTAAAAGCAAAAACACTAAGGGCCAATAAAATTGAAATAAGGTAATAGCAAAAAACAATTGCTGTGGAGCCTAAAATTCTAGACAAAAGATACTCAAAACGCGTCACCGGGAAACTTAAAATTTGCCCGAACACCCCTTCATTTAAATCACTTTTCACACAATTCACTCCCATTATAATGGAGAGGAATATATTCCAAGTATTGATGATGAAATAAAAAATATAAAGCTTTTTATTGGCCATGGTGGAATCAAGGGATATTCCAGGAACCTGGCCAATCCAATCCATGGTCACATTTACCAAAAGAATAAGCGCCACAGTTAAAGCAAATAGAAAAAGTAAAAACTTGTTTCTCCATTCCTTGGCCATGGTATTTTCAAATATCACATAGATTTTATTAAGATTCATAACTAGCTCTTTATTTTTTGATAGAAATAATCTTCCAAGCTAGACTCTCCCACCAGCTCGGTAATTTTACCCTGAACAACCAGCTGACCTTTATTGACAATGGCCATCTCATCGCACATCTGCTCCACTTCCGTAAGAATATGCGAGTTTATGAAAAGGGTTTTTCCCGCATTTTGCAGTCCTCTTAAAACATCCTTTAATTCTTTTATCCCTATTGGATCAAGTCCGGTAAAAGGTTCATCTAAGATTAAAAGATCGTTATCTCCCATCAAAATACTGGCAATTCCCAGCCGTTGCATTTGTCCCTTAGATAGCGTTTTCACTCTTCGTTTTCTAAGATCGCTTATTCCGGTTTTTTCCAGGGCCATTTTTATTTGCTCGGAAAGTAAATCTCCCACACCTTTCATTTTTCCATAAAAAACTAAAACTCCTTCCACCGTATAATAGTCAAAGAAGTTAAATTTTTCTGGGAGATAGCCAATACCCTCTCGTGATTTTGAATCAAGGGAGGAGATGCCATTTATTTTAATCTCCCCCCCACTTATTTGGGTTAAATCCAACAGGGCCTTGACAAAAGTGGTCTTGCCGGCCCCATTAGGCCCAAGCAGAGCAAAGGATGAACCTCTTGGAACGCTTAAAGAAAAGTTCTTTAGGGCCTCACAGGCCCCATAAAATTTATTGATATTTTTGGCTTCTATAATCATAAGGTTTTGATTTTACTTACTTTGAAGTATTTTGGTCAACTTTGAACTATAATACCTTTATGGCATTAAATGTAAAACCGTTTTACCCCTTAGACCATCCGGAAGTCACCATGAAACTGGTTGACTACAAGGTCCGTGAAGTTAACGGAGAGAATGCAAACAAGTATCTTAAACAGGAATACACCGGCCCCTATGAAGAGAACGAGCAGCATTATATAAGCTTAGCTCTTGAGAAAAAAAAGCTCGACATCGTCTAACCCCTCTCTCTAAAATTTCTTAAAATATAACAAGGAATGACATTGAAGCTCCTTCTGATCTTCTTATTACTAATCTCTTGCAGCAAAAAGATAAATATGAAGCAAAATAATCTGTCGGGTGAAAAAAGCCCTTACCTGCTACAACATCAGCATAACCCAGTGTGGTGGCAACCTTGGTCTGAGCAGGCCTTTGACTATGCTAAAAAAAATAACAAGCTGGTTTTTATCTCTATCGGTTATTCCACCTGTCACTGGTGTCATGTGATGGAGAAAGAGTCCTTTGAATCGGAAGATGTGGCAAAAATTTTAAATAAGTATTTTGTCTCCATAAAAATAGACCGTGAAGAGCGCCCTGACGTGGATAGTATCTACATGAAGGCAATTCACATGATGGGACGTCGAGGTGGATGGCCTATGTCGATGTTTTTAACCCCCGATAAAAAACCCGTGTGGGGTGGAACATATTTTCCTAAGGTTCGATTCATGGATATTTTAAACAGCCTTGGGTCGCAGTGGGAAAAAGATCAAAAAAACTTTTATGATTCCTCTAAAAGAATTGGTGAAATTCTCGACCAAAATATACCTAGAGAAAAGGGACAAATACATATTGATATTCTAAAAATCTCGGCCAAGAAGATGTTGGCCGGTTTTGATAAAGATTATGGTGGTTTTGGAGGGGCCCCCAAATTTCCACCTAAAATGCGCCTTCGCTATTTAATGCGAGCGATGCCCGAATCTAAGGCGATAGATAAAACCCTGGACTCTATGTTTAAAGGTGGAATGTATGACCACATTGGCGGCGGCTTCGCCCGTTATTCAGTGGATAAAAAGTGGCTTATTCCCCATTTCGAAAAGATGCTTTATGACAATGCATCTTTGGCCAAAGTTTATTTAGAAGGGTATCAACTGCGAAAAAAGGAACTCTATAAAAATATAGCCGGAGAAACGCTGGATTATATTTTAAGAGATATGACGTCCCCTAAAGGATATTTCTTATCTGCCACAGACGCAGACTCTGAAGGCGTCGAGGGTAAGTTTTATGTGTGGAAAGAAAGCGAACTAAAAAAGATTTTAACTACTACAGAATTTACTACCATCAAAAAATTGTATGGTGTAACTGCTGGTGGAAATTTCGATCACCAAAGCAATAATTTAAACCTGCTAGATTATAAAAACGTAAATGATGTTTTTTCTCCCAGTATCTTAAAAATTAGAAAAAAGTTATATGAAATAAGAAAAAAGCGCATTCCCCCCATTACCGATGACAAGGCCATAACCTCCTGGAATGGACTGATGATTGGCGCCCTTGCCATGGGTTATCAAGTCCTAGGAGATGAGAGGTATTTAAGTGCCGCCACCAGGGCGGCAAACTTTATTCAGAAAAATCTTGATAACAAAGGACTCTATCACACCTACCGAGATGGAACCGTTAAAATAAAGGGCTTTTTAACAGATTATGCCTACCTTATTGAGGGACTACTCCATCTTTATGAAGCAAGCTTTGATCCCAGCATTTTATCATGGGCCATAGATCTGCAAAAACGCCAAGAAAATCTCTGGTCAAAAGATGGATACTACTTTGCCCTTAAAAGTCCAGAGCTTATCACCCGTACCATAGATTTCTCCGACAATGCCAGACCTAATCCCAACGGGGTGTCCCTGTTAAATCTGTTAAAACTCTACGATTACACCTTTAATGAAAAGTATATGAATAACGCAAAAACCCTAATGGAGATTACCGCCCCCCAGGTGGAAAAATACCCCCAAAGTTTTGCCCAGATTCTTATTGGATTTGACTACTACCTTAAAAAGTCCAAAGAAATCGCCATCGTAGGGGAAATGGATGATCCCCTCACCCAGAAATTCACCCACCATTTAAGAGCAAATTTTTTACCCAATAAAGTCGTGGCCTTAAAAAAGGGTAAGAGTAACATCCCCCTTTTAGAGGAAAAGGTTATGCTTGGTGGTAAGGCCACCGCTTACGTTTGTGAAAATAAAATCTGTAAACTCCCGACCAATGATTTCGAGACCTTCAAAGGCCTGCTTAAATAAAATTTGTTTAATATTAAACAATTCCTATTGGTGGTACAACGGAGTCTAGAGGTTTTTATGAAGAAGATATTTTTGATATCATCTCTAGACTTAGCTTTGCTGCTAGTGCAAAGGACCTTGAGAAATTAGGTCCCGATAAAATCCGACCTCCAGTTTGGGTTTGTCTATCCTACAACTACAACAATGGTAGGTTTTATACCGGTAAAGGTTTTCAACGTCAGCAGGCAAGACGTCGTGCCCTCAGAAAATGTCGTAGGCAATTTTATGGTGGCAACATCGATGATTTCTTTAATCCAATAGGACGCAGAAGGCTTTGTCGTACAAGATGTTTTAGATGGGGTAACTTTCAATCACGCCCATTTAATTAAGAAGAGGTGATTGGAGTAATTTTTCTTTAAATGCGTGGTGGAAAGTTTTAAATATTTCCCCGTGGGGGGTTATGCTTTCAAGTTCCACGTAAGTAGACCCTGGTAATCCACAGGGGTTGACTATCTCTAATGATTTTTTCATCTTCTCATCGAATAAAAGATTCAAGGCCATTCCGTGATAAGTGACAAAATGAGAAACAGCAAGACCTATGGAGGCCAGTTTCTTATCCTTATGCCATAGTCCTAAAAACTTTTCCTTGTAAGATAGGTCATCTATCCCAAAGTTTTCTTTTAAAACCCAGGTTGTTAATTCCAAAACATAGTTCATTACTTTATAGACATCTAAATTGGCCCTATTCAAATTAACAATTGGATAGAGCACCCATTGCCCCGGGTAGTGAAAGGTAAGGCCTCCTCCCCTTTTAATATCGTAGAGCGGAATATCTAATCTCTCTCTAAGCCTGGGATCAAAATCTATAAGGGACGCAAAACTTGGATCTTTAGACTTTTGCAATCCCCGACCTAGAGTCAGACAATGGGGATGGGAACAAAATATAAAAATAGATAATTTTGGATTTTGCCGAACCAGCTCTAGTGCGGCCTTTTGAAACTCATGGGCATCTTGATAATCCCAGTCCCACTTCTCCACGAAGGCGACATTTTTCCCCACTAATTTGAGATCTTTTTTTACTAGCTCTATACTAGTTTCCATTTTGGTCTCGTAAAAATTTCAAAAAATCGGAGGCCTTATAGGAGCTCCTAACTAAAGGCCCAGAAGCGACAAATTTAAATCCCATATCAAGGGCAATAATTTTTAACTCGTCAAACTCTGATGGTTTATAATACCTCTCTACTTTTAAATGCCTCTGGCTAGGTCTTAGGTATTGGCCAAAGGTCACAATATCTACATCAGCTTTCCTAAGATCACTAAGACATTCTTTAATTTCCTCCATGGTTTCCCCAAGACCTACCATGAGGGAAGTTTTAGTAAAGATATGAGGATAATTTTTCTTATAAAAATCAAGACAGTTTAAAGATTTCTCGTAACCGGCCCGCCTATCACGAACTACATGAGTTAGCCTTTTTACCGTCTCTATATTTTGTGCAATCACCAAGGGGTTGCTTTTTGCCAGAGAGTGCATATGCTCGGCGACGCCATCAAAATCAGGAACCAAAACTTCAACCATGGTAGTTGGGTGCTTTTCCTGAATTCCTCTAACGACCGAGGCAAAATGGCCGCTGCCAAAATCGGGAAGATCATCCCGGTCCACGGAGGTGATGACTAGATATTCAAGATTCATGGTGGAGGCCATGTCGGCCGCCTGCTCGATTTCGCTTTTATTGACCAGGCCCTGAGGATTTCCCGTGTCCACATAACAAAATTTACAAGCTCTGGTGCAGGTCCCTCCAAGGATCATCATGGTGGCGGTCTTGGCCTCCCAGCACTCGGCGATATTGGGACATGAGGCCTCTTCACAGACGGTAAAGAGTCCCTTTTTACGCAAGTTGGCCTTAATTTCCTTATAGTTATCGCTAGAGGGAATTTTCACCTTGAGCCATTCAGGTTTTCTGATCGGCCCTTCAGGTCTTTTATGGGATTTATGCAACCGTCTTTTAGCAATATCTTCCCGGGATTTCTCATAGTTGTACGTCGTCATAAGGTGACAATAAACAACATTTCAAAGCGTTTGTCACCGCTTCGACTCTATGCTACATTGGCCCCTCTAAAAGGAATCAATATGGCCATCATTTGTGGAATCGACTTAGAAGGAATCAACCAAAACCTGGAACTTAGTGGAGTTAACCTAAGTAAAGACAGAGTTATTGAAATAGGTGCAGCACTTTGGGATTTTGATCTTCAAGCACCGGTAAGAGTTCTCTCAGAACTTATAGATGAGCCAGACCACCTGCCAATTACCGAATTAGTTTCAGACCTTACAGGTATTACTGACGATATGTTGGAAAAATGGGGCGCTAAAAAAGATCAAATTAAAAGTATACTACTTTCATTAGCAGATATGATGGAGAAGGCCGACTACATGATGGCCCACAATGGTGACCAATACGACAAACCCATGATAGGTGCCATGTTTAATAGGTTTGGAATTCCCATGCCAGATCTTTTATGGATTGACTCAATTAGAGATATTGAATTTCCAAGAAAAATTAAAGTTAGAGCACTATCACAGCTTGAACACGCTCATGGTTTTGTAAATCCATTCCCTCACCGCGCTCTAAGTGATGTGTTTTCCATGCTAAAAATTGCTGCCCATTATAATCTAGATCGCATGGTTGAGTTGGCCAAGTCTCCTCTTGTTACCATTGAGGCGAAGCTACCTACTCCTAATTGGAAAGATCCCATCCAAATGAAGCAGTTCAATGCAGAAAAACATAAAGTTTCACGTGCTAAATTCAAATGGAATCCTAGTAATAAAACTTGGACAAAAATAGTCCACCAGATTCGTCTCGATGAAGGTAAAATCAGCTTTGATTTCGAGTGGGCCCTGAAGTAACTGTAAAAACAATTACTTGGAAAAGGAAGCATTGAGGGCTAAGATGACCCTAAAAATAAATTGCAGGAATAGCGCGGCAATATCTTGTCGACTTCGCAAAAAAAATAGTTGATGGAGAATATTCATGATTAAATTATTGGTTTTATTTATTGCTACCATGGCCTCGTTATCATCCACTACTGTAATAGCTGCCGATGGCAAAGCTTTGTATGTAAGTCGCGACTGTATCTCTTGTCACGGTGTGGAAGGGCGTGGAAAAACTGACAAAGGACACCCTAGGCTTTCTTGTCAACAAGAAAAATACCTCATTACCCAGATGCAAGATATCTCTAAAGGTATTCGCAAAGCGGGACAAGGAAAGTCCAAATGCGGTTTAAGTAAAGCAAGTCATGGTGACTTTGATGCCCTCGCAGACTACTTATCAAAAGTACGCCCTTGCCTATAAGTATTCATTTTTTAAATAAAACATTGGTGTATTTAAAAAGGTAAATAATAAACCCTAGCGTCCAAAACCCAGAGGCCCAATGCAAAGAATTCCAATAATATTCTGGAATTAAAAGAGGTATGAAGACCCGTGTAAGGGCACCTATGTTGACGCATATAAAAGCGGCCAAATCCCAAGCATCTGACTGCATCTTAAGAGAGCTATGCCCTCTTGTTACCCGTACCATCATGCCAATGGAAAAGACCCCAAGAGCTCCCGTACCGAGAGCATGAAGGGAAAGTTGAGAGTAGTCTAAATCGGGATAAAGGGTCGTTAGCAAATAGAGAAACAGACCGAAATTCACCCACAAAAATCCTGAATGCAAAATGGCCAGCATCGGCTCTTTTAATGCCTGGGATGGTTTCCAAAAATAAAAACGGATAAGATTACTAAAAAGGGCCAAAAACAAAAGAGCTGCAGTTACGAAATCTGGAATTAATCCTCTAACACAAAAAATTAATAGGATGTGGGCCCCTAGAGAAAGATAATGGGCCCAGGTCGGTTCCTTTATCTCTGTTTGTAATCTGACTTTAGTAAAAAACGGAATCAGTCTGCCGGAAAAGATCACAATAAATAGGACTATGGAAAAGATCCCACCATGTATTCCCATCCTATAGAGAAAATCATGAGAGCTAAAATCTCCCACTAAGAGAAAAAATTTGAAAATAAAAAATAAAAGTAGAACGGGAAGTACCGTCTTAAAGTTCCTTCTGTTTCCCCAAAGTATATTGGTCATAAAAAATAAAAAAAGAAGAGAAAATAAGGCACTGGTCCCCAAAGCAACTGGGATGGGAACTGGGAGTAAATAAAAAATCCTTTCTAAAACCCAAAGGGCCAATAAAGAGATCAGCTTATATCCGCTAAAAGGATTTTTTTTAGTCCAAACCGCACTGGCAGTGAGTAAAAATCCTGCCAGAAGGGAGCTAGTGAACCCAAAAATCATCTCATGAGCATGCCAAACAAGACTTGTAGAAAACAAGGTTTCTAGATCTAAATGGCCTGTAAAAATAGATACCCAAAAAGTAGGAATAGCAACTGCCATAATAGCGGTAAAAAAGAAAAATGGCCTAAAGGGGGCCGATAAAAAAAACGATTTTGTCATAGTTATTAACAAATTAATTGGCCTCAATTTATATTATTTACCATGATATATATAATGGCCTTATTTTAAGAGAAATATGAAGTAAAATTTTTCAAGATTGAAAAAGGACTGCTAAAATTTAAAACTCACTGTATCCCTTCCATGCTTACTAAAAACATTAAGATCGCAAAAGACGACAGTCTTGGCCATTTGAGGGAAGAACATCAATTTTATGCATGAAACCCTCTCCCGAGGGAGAGGTATATTTTTCTTACCGTCCAACCCTTTCACTACAAAAGTACAATTCGGAACCTGCATCCTGGTTCATGATATTTCTTTGATCAGCACAGAGATCATAACCGGTATTACAGGAGTACTCAGCAAAGGTCTGTTCAACAGCGTTGGTGGATAAGTTTACCAAATGATAGACACATTGATCATACGAACCGTATCTATGAAGGTAACCATCATGGCAATACCATGATACACCACGGTAGTAGGTGTATCCGTTATAGCAGTTATAGTTATACCTTACCCAGTTTAGATAAATATACCTATGGCCGAGCCATCTATAAAAAGAGTTCCCACGGCCAAATCTTCTTCCATATCTAAAACCTCTATAAGGCCTATGTCTGCCAAAGGTGTATCTTCCACGACCACGACCTCGACCACCACGATACCTTCCACCGCCGCGACCTCGACCACCACGATACCTTCCACCGCCGCGACCTCGACCACCACGATACCTTCCACCGCCTCTACCACGCCTTTTTTCAACGTCGACACCTTCCTCATCTATTCCTGACACAATGTCTGCATTTACATAAGTTGCAGGTGTGTACAAAAGGGCCAAAGTAAAAAGTGAAGTTAATATTCTCTTCATCTTATTTTCCTTGTTAAGGTTAATTGTACACCCATTTCGGTCAGGTATTTACGTAACCTTAGAATAAATCAATGAAAATGAGGGTTTAGGCGGCCATAGGAATTTTCAAGTCTTGTGACCATCTTTCCTGGGCCTTAATGGTGGCATTAAATAAAGTTTGTTCGCAGTCGCTTTTATCGACGAAGGCCTGAACTAGATCGAGATACTCATCAGTTAAAAGAGGAAGTTCTCCCTCATCACTAACAAGTATTAGAGGAAAATTTCCCCCAATAAGTTGGGATAGCTCAATTCCGTTCATCTCTGGCATCATCACATCACAGATAATGGCATCTAATCTGGTATTGCCATTTTTCTTGAGCCACTTTGCTGCTTCCACCCCGCTATGGGCGTAGGCGACATCAACACCTTCTTGTTCAAAGATGCTTCCCATTTTTTTAAGATCAATTTCATTATCATCAACCACGAGAACTTTTTTCAGTGGAGCAGTCATAAGCACTCCTTTGGCCTTATTATACCCCAATTTACACCGTTAAAACCGTCCTTTTTAAAGTCAAGCTTTTCTAACTTATTAAAAAAAGGATAAACTTAATTTATGGTTTATCTTGTTATTTTCCTTCTCATCCTTACCATAATAATTCCCGCGATTTTATACACCATCATAAGACTTTTTGAGCTCTACCAGGACAAACATCCTCCCTCCTATTTAGCGCCTAGACCTCCTAGAGAGAGCTATAAGTTTTTAAAACTTAGAAAAGGCCCTAAAATAGGCAGCAAAAAATGGTTCAAAAAAATGGGAACTCTAGGCCTTCAGTTAAGGAGTGCAAAAGTCAAACAGATTTTATTTGTCCACGGCAGTTTTGTGGGAAATGATCCATACGATATTATTCGCCTGCTAGAAGAGCTCATTCCCTTCATTCCCCATTCAGTTAAAAAAGACATCGGAGATTGGTTTAGAAACAAGATGAAAACTCTAACCTCACTAATCATGGGGGATGTAGGGCATTTTAGTGACGATTATGTAAAAACCATAAAAAGCGTATTCCCTAAAAACCTTGGAATTTGTAACTTCACCTGGTCATCGGGCAACCACCACATGGCCCGAGTAAGGGGCACCTTAAAGCTTATCAACACCCTAATTAATTTAGACATTAAAAATGAAGATAAGGTTCTCCT
>SMWT01000151.1 GCA_004356615.1 Deltaproteobacteria bacterium
ATTGGTGCCTGTGAGAAAGGTTTTGAAGATGTAATGGACAAAGGTCCACTCGCTGCCTTCCCACTTATAAACTGTGAGGTGTTCCTTAAAGACGGTCGTTATCACGATGTTGACTCTAGTGATTTGGCCTTTAGAACTGCTGCAAGACAGGCGATGAGACAAGGGGTTAAAAACGCAAACCCAGCTCTTCTTGAGCCGGTGATGAAAGTTGAAGTTGTAACCCCTGATGAATATCAAGGTTCAGTTATTGGTGACCTTTCCTCTAGAAGAGGGATGATCCAAGGCTCTGAAACTGATGCTACTGGAGAAGTCACAGTAAACGCTGAAGTTCCTCTTTCTGAGATGTTTGGTTACTCAACTGACCTTCGTTCCATGTCTGCTGGTAAGGCGACTTACACTATGGAATTTGCCAAATATAGTGAATGTCCAAAGAATATTACTGAAAAAGTTATGAAAGAAAGAGCTGAAAAACTTTCCAACGATTAATCCCTAGGGCCAAAAATTTGGGCCCTAGAACTTTTCTTTAAATACATCAAATTTTAATTCGATTGCCTAGGTAATAAAATATATTGCTTTTTACCATTTATTTGTAATATTACTCTACAGTCAAACAAATTTTGAAAGGGTAAGTAATGAAAATAAATCGAAGAAACTTTTTTAAAAACTCTGCTATGGGTGTTTTCTCCCTAACCATTTTCTCAAAGGCAGCAGGACTTTTTAATATTGCCCTGGCCTTTGTTAGAGATGATTCCAAAGTTAACAAGCAAGGTTATCTACATGCCTGGGACGAGGAAAAAGCAGATGATAAATCTAAAAAGAAGCACGCTAAGCACGTTACAAAACTAGATAAAGAAGTGGCCAAACACGAAGGGGCAAAAGCTCCAGAGGGGTATTCACCTATATGTTCCAACTGTTCTCAGTATAAAAAGGCCGAGGATGATGGTTATGGTACTTGTGCCATGGTTATGGCGACTGGTAAAAAAGATGGCAAGTTTGTTTATAAGACCGGTTGGTGTCGTGTTTGGACCATTAAAAAATCAACAGTTAAAAAAGACCTAGGCGTTTAGTCCAAATAGGGGAGAGGTTCCCTCTCCCATTTCCCATAACTCATTTTTTCCTCCTTCCCCCTGATTTTTAGGCCGATATAATTTTATTTGTCCTTTAAAGCAGGGAAGTTTCATGAGTATTTTTTCTTATATATCTAGTGGCGGTCCTATCATGTATGTGCTGCTTTTAATGAGTATGATTGGCGTATCCATCATTATCTGGAAGGTTTTTTACTTTAATGTGGAGAAAAACCATATTGAATCTAATGCGGTGAGCATCCTCAAAAAGATTGGGGAGAGCACTTCGGAGATCTCTGATGAGTCGGCCATTTTAGAACTGGTAAAAGATCAAGTTTACTCTATAGGTCATAGGCTTGAGAGAGGTTTAACCACCGTCAAGATCATTGCCACCATCTCTCCTCTTTTGGGGCTGCTTGGGACGGTTATGGGGGTCTTATCGGCCTTCCAATCCATTGCAGAGCATGGCCTTAAAGATCCCAGTATATTTGCTGGGGGAATTTCCATGGCACTGATTACCACTATTGGTGGAATTCTTGTAGCGATCCCCCATTTAATTTCCTACAACTATTTAACAGGATGGCTCAATTCGTATGAGATTAGGCTTGAGGAAGCTCTGCTTAGAAATTATGTAAAAGGTCCTTTAAAATGACTAGAAGAAGGAAGCGAGAGGATCTAATACCGGATCTGACACCCTTAATGGATGTCATGTTTATATTAATCATCTTTTTTATCGTGACTTCAGTCTTTAAAAAAAATGAGGCCATCCTTAATTTGCAGCTTCCAACAGCTGAGGGAACCCCAAAACCAGGGCAAACTCCTAAAAATGTTTTACTGGAGCTGACCAAAGACGGATTTGCCATCAATAGTAAAAAATCCTCTTTAGATGAATTTATTGATTATTGTAAAAATGTATCTGATCCAAATGTTCCAGTGGACCTTAGAATAGATAAAAATGTGATTTATGATCGAGTGGTTAAAGTCTTGTCCATCTTGCAGCAATACAATTTGTCCAATCTCTCGCTAATTACTGAGTTTAAATGATTTAATTTTAAAATGAGTAATTAATACCAGTAAAATTTGCACGAGAAAGAAGGTGCCTAAAAAGAAGGCGCCACCCTGGCTAAATCCATAAGAGTGAAGTCCCGCGGCCAAAATGTAGTTGACCCCAAACCAGGCCATCATCACACTTAAAAAGGCCAAGGCCACAACAGGAATAAAGACCCTATTAGGAATCCAAGAGGTGTATTTTCCATGCAGGATGGCCACGTAAATGCAAAAGACAATTAAACTCCAAGTCTCCTTGGGGTCCCAACCCCAAAATCTCCCCCAAGAGTAATCGGCCCAAATACCTCCCAACATGATGCCGAAAAACAAGGTGACGATACCAAACTTCAAACAATTGTAAATAATCTTGGAGTAGTAATTCTCTTCTTTGGAGCTAAGGGTAAAGAAGGCCTTTTTAACTATGGTAGTATTGGCGAGAATCCAGCTTAAGGCCAAGGCCCCATAAGAGAGCACGATGCTGGTCACATGGGTGCTGAGCCAAAAATTATCCCGCAGAACCGGAACCAAGGGTGAGATAGAAGGGGTTACTAGTTCGGTGGCAAAATTCATCATCAAAAGGGTAAGCATATTGTAGCCAAGGCCCAGATAAAGATAGATTTTTTCCTTCAAAAACCAGGCGAGAGCTCCGCCGAGTAAAAGGGCGCCAAACCCCGAAAACATGACGGTTTCATACATATTGGTTACTGGGGCCCGTTCAGAGATGTAGATCCTGCTGGCCATGAGTAGAATTTGAAGTAGGAAGGTAAAAGCAGAAAGCGTTAGACCCACTCCCACCTTTTTAAAAAGTACCAACGCGATTAGCGCCAGTGAGGTGGTTAAAAGGGCCCATGAAGGCACGTGCCATTTTAAAAACCTGAGTTCAAAAAGGTATTTATTTCCTTCGACAGAGATGAAATCCTCTTTTGATTTTTGCAAAATATCATAGACCAACTCGGGGCCCATATTAAAATCTTTTTCTGAAAAGTAGGAGTTAAAAGGTGACCACTCGATTTCATCCTCTACTTTTTTCGGTAGTTGCCAGTGCTCCCCAGAAGTTATCTTATTGTATAGCGAAACTTGGCGCATGACTTTTTCCAGCGCTTTTTTATAGGAGTTTTTCTCCTTATTCCTCACATAGGCCATTCTAACTTCAGTAAAATTTTCTTTTAACTCAGAATAGGTTATCGATTTTTTGCCGCCGAGAAGCTCCTGGATTTTAACATGTTCAATTTTAAGTGAGAGATCAAAATCCTTAATGGGGACTAATGATTTTAAACTGAGCAGACAATAAATTTGGGTTCTAGTAAGACCTTCTACTTTGGCCTTTCCCGAGAGAGATTTAATGGACTCTTCTGCGGTGACATATAGAGGTTTTAACCTACCTCCATCTAGATGAGGGAGGTTTTCCAGATCTGGGTTGCAAAAAAAGATATTGGCCCCAAAAGAGAGGTTCGTTATAAATAAGGTTAACAGAGCGAATATTTTCATGCGGGAACTCCTGCCAGCTTTTGTCTTCTTGAGAAGAACTCACTGCGAATTACAAAGTGCCAAATAGAACCAAGAACTATGAGCAGGGCACCTAGATATTTTATGGGTCTTCCGGGATCAATGTTTACCGATAAGACTGTCCCATAACCTCCATTGTTATCTTGGAAATAGGAGGCCTGGTAAAAAGTAAACCCTGAATGTTTCAGGGGATTGTTCATATAAATGTGATGAGATGAAGGGCCATCAGTGGTGAATAAACGGACAAAGCTCTCATAACTGGCAGGATCCATAGTGCCCGGATTGGTGTCCATTTTAAATTTTGTGAGAGTGAACTCAAAGGGAAGTAAAAAAGATGATTTCGCAAGACTAATGATCATTTTTTTATCCCCGGCAATCATCGTAACGGGGGCATTATCGGTGACCCAATACTCATTGCCTTGATATTCTACCAAAATGGCCTTTTGGCCACCCTTAACCAGTTTCCCGCTCTCTTGAATGGGGGCGGTGTAATAAGGGATAAAGACTGGTGCCTCTACTTCACTGTATTTAATTAATTTTAGGTTAAAGCCCATCCAGGGAAGTGAGCTAGGATCTTTTCCCAGCGTTTTGCTCTCCCAGGTTCCATCACTAAAATAGGAGAGTTTATTACCAAATAAAAACAAATGAGGCTTTTCTTCAAATAATTTTTTACTGAGAATTCTAAAAGGCGATTTTCGAAAGGGTTGCAACTTCTCATCCAGAGGAATAGGAGAAAAATCAGGAAAAAAC
The DNA here is from genome assembly GCA_004356615.1 of Deltaproteobacteria bacterium. Classification (GTDB taxonomy): domain Bacteria; phylum Bdellovibrionota; class Bacteriovoracia; order Bacteriovoracales; family Bacteriovoracaceae; genus SMWT01. The sequence goes on from SMWT01000151.1 coordinate 4,368, forward strand.
GAGATTATTTTTTTGCTGCCGGTTAACTTCGTCGACAACGCCAGGAAGCGACTTCCCCTTTTAGATTTTTTTATAGCTACCTTTTTTTCTTCTGGAGTAAAGCAGGTTTTGGTATCTAAATTCCAAATGATAAGCTTAGACTTTGAAGGTTTAGCGAAGCAATTCCCCAAGGGCGTTGGTAGAAAATGGATATTTAGTTTGCCCATGGTGAGAGTGGATTCAAACTCCTTGGCCTGGGGGTGTAGGGACAAGGTAAAGTCTTGGGAGATATTGTCATTAAACAAAAGATAGCTGGCCGAAGGGAACTTATTTTCCACCTTTTTCCATTCCATTTGGTTATCACTAAAGGGCAGGAATTTTTTTATTTTGATGCCCGCAATTTCATCATTTAGATCGGTGGTAAAAGCACGAAAGGGTAGCTTTTTTTTATAGACTGTTCCCTTGTTGGTATCGTGGATTCTTATTATGTCTTCATTAAGTTCCACCTGGCGACTAGGGTCATTTCGGGTCAAAATGATGCTTCCATCTATCCCCGAATACCAGGTAATAAATGAACCGATGCCTATAAGAATCAGACCGGTGTGAATGACATAAAAACCGTAAAGTCTCTTTTTTGGGGGAAGCCTTAAAAAAGCGGCAAAGAGGATACTTAAAAACATAAGAAACTGGAGCCCCATAAAGGGCCATCTTTTATAGATTAGTCGATTGGCGTATTCCGCACCCCCAGAACTTTCCAAAAAAGTACCCACCACCATGAAGGTAGTAAAAAGCAGGATAAGAATTACAGCAAATTTAAGGCCACCTACAGTTTTCTCAAATTTGGAAAAAATGGAGCTTTTCATTGAGGCCAAACCCTAACACATGTGGCAGAAAAGAATAATAAAAAATCAAGAAATGAGCTTGCTGAGCAGGAATAACGACCCAAAAATAAGTGGTTGATGGATCACATAGATCACCAGGGAGTGTTTCCCCATAAATCTTAAGGGTCTAAGCAAGAGGCCATCACCGAGGTCAATTTTGTGGAAATTCTTGTGAAAAAAGAAAATTCCCAGAGTCACCACCCCAATCCAGGGAAAAGGGGAGATGTAGTCCATGGATAGGCCATGGAGAACTATCCAGGGGATATCCAAATTAAAAAAGGTAGAGGGAATTGCCAAGGCCAAAAAAATCAGCAAACCCACTTTTGGAAGCTTTAGGAAGGGTAGAGCAAAAAGGCTACAGATAGCAATGCTATGCAGTGTGCCGAAATAAACCCACCTATCGGGGAAAAGAAAGTAGGTAACCAGACTAATCAAAATGGCAAAACCGGCCACCTTTAAAAACCTCACCCAAAATTTATTCCATTTTATCTTGGGGGTATGGGCCAAAGGCAGGGCCAGCCCCACTGAGAGAAAAAATAAAAAAACAATCACTCGGGGAAAAACCCACCAAAAAGGATCTTGCGCAAAATCAATTTTTATAAAATTTAAAGTATTGAGATCGTAGAAAAAATGAAAAATAATCATCAAGATTATGGCAAAACCCCTTATTTCATCTACTAAATTATAACGAACCTTATTCATCTCACATCCTCAAGGTAGAAATATAAAATATGGGCCTGGGGAATTAATTTTTACTAATCCATTGCCAATATTACTGAGTCCATGACTAGAAAATGGTTTGAGGGAGGTGAAGTTAGGCAGAGGGTATTTAAGATCTCCCTCCATTTTTATCTCTGTCTCCTGAAATACGACCAAGCTAAAAGTGCCATTAATATTTACTTCTAGTATTTCTCTTTTTGCCAAAATCTTGTCATCAAAGGAAACTACCGCCTTTGAAATATTATTTAATAGGGCGTGGTGAACTTCTCCTAAATTGATCAGCTCATGATCCCTTCTCCCTCCAAGAAATCCCCGTAGGTGTAATTCCTTGAGTCCGCTTGGTAATAGGGAGAGGGCGAAGCTTAGATCTGAGAAATCCTTATGTGGATTTAGCTTTAAATCTAGTTCATGGGGAAAGGAATCTCCATCGCCGACACTTAAATCCCAGTAACCTTCCTGGGCCTTTTGCTTAAATTCCTCTCTAAAAACCGCTCCCCGGTCTACGAAGATGTGAGGATGGTCAAAGTTTTCTGGCCCTTTTTGGTACAGCGGCCCGATAAAGGTTATTACGGGGTAGTTTTTTAGTTTTTGGACAAATTGGTCTTTTTCCATAATTTTTTATAGTTTAACCTTCTCTGGAGGAAAAACTGAATACTTTTTCGAACCGTATACAACACCGTATTGAAAATTTAAAATATTGTCAGAATAAACCTGATTTTCATAAGCTTTCATGCCGAGATGGCTCTTTAGACTTTTTTTGGCGTAGTGCTCCGGAAGGGGTCGAAGTTTATTTTTCTCCGCAGAGGATGCCAGAACTAGAAAAATGTCTGGTTGATGTATTAATTGAGTTTTACCAGGGAAAACCCATTACCAAATGGGCCTATGTTTCCTTGCGGGAAATTGAAAATTATCTTAGGGATGTAAACACTGGTATGGCATTTCCCCCGGAAATGGCCCAGGAAGATTTATTTTACTCTTGGGTAGGGCAATTAATATATGAGGTTTTAACAAGCATGGCGCATTGTTCAAAATCTCCGCAAAATTGGGATGAGCTATCCCAGGTGGAAAGAATAAAAAAGGTTCAATCCATCCTGGAAGGTCAACTGCTCAAAACAGAACTAATTGATTTGGTAGGAAATGAAGCTACCATCTCCTTAAGGATGGAGGGGGAGGTTTTTGCACCTATTCAAAATGCTCTTGCCTTATATATCCGGGACCTCCTCCGGCGGGAATTAGCTCACTCGGAGCTCGAAATTCTTTTGGAATCTTAGGAAAAACCTGTATATAATCCATTTCATCTCATATTTAATTTAGGGGCAGGCAGAATCCTAAGATGATGCCGCATATTAAGAGATTGTCTAAATAAGGACATAAACTCATATCTAAAAATTATAGGAAATATTTATGCCACTTAATTTCCAGAGGGCCAAAACTGATAAAGAAATCAAGGAAATCCTCGATTATAATATCGATGCCTTTACCGACTCACCTGATTTCACTTGGGACCTTGAAGGGCTCAAACAAGAGCTTAAAAATGGTTGGGAGATATATTCTGTCCGCTTTAAGGAAGATGAAATTATTGCTGCTATCTTCCTTAAAACGGAAGGAAACAAGCTTTTAACCAAGAATACCACTGTTAAGGCGCATCACCAGGGTCTTGGATATAACCACCAAATTAAAGATTTCTTCGAGCTTCAGGCCAGAGATTTAAAGCTAGGGGAGCTTCACCACTTCTGCCGAATCGACAATTTTCGCATGTATTCCCTCAATGAGAGCCATGGGTACAAGAAAATGGAAAAATCCTCTAGTGGGGATGAACAGGTAGTAGAGTGGGTCAAATATATCGACTAACTCCTTTTTTTCACTTTCCCTATAGACAATCTAAATTTAACTGGGCAATAATTTTACTTAAGTAAGAATTGCAAGAAATTATATACTGACTTTAACTAATTTTATGGAGGAAACATGGCAGTAAAAAAGAAGAAAAAAGCGACTAAGAAAAAATCAACCAGGAGAAAAGTAGCAAAGAAAAAAACTACTAAGAAAAAGAAAACAACTAAAAAGAAAAAAACTACTAAGAAAAAGAAAACAGCTAAGAAAAAAACCGCCAAAAGAAAGCCAGCTAAGAAAAAGGCCAAGACTAAAAGAAAGCCAAACGCAGCTTTCATGAGGGCCTTGACACCTTCTGAGGCCCTAGCGGCAATTGTAGGAAAAAATCCTCTTCCGAGGACTCAAGTGATCAAAAAAATGTGGGTTTATATCAAAAAGAACAACCTACAAAACCCTAAGAACATGAGAAACATTCTTGCCGATGTTAAGTTGAAAAAAGTTTTCAACGGTAAAAAAGAAGTTACCATGTTTGAATTGGCCGGGATTATCGGTAAGCATCTGAAGTAAAATAATTCAAATTGAATTTTTAGAGGGCCTGTTTATACAGGCCCTTTTTTTTGAATTTGGAAAACCTCTTTTGCAGGCCAGGATCGATCCAGCGGGTCCCTTTGGCCTCTTTAAAGAGCTCTTTGCAGTGAAGGGTGGGGTTGCCGCGAGGAAACTCTTTTTTCCCCTCAAGGTAGTCTAGACAGGTTCTAGCGTAAAAATCGAGATATTCAGGGATATTTTTAAAGAAATGATCTAGTAAAGTCCTTTTGGCCTTTTTATTGGCCAGAGCGAAAATATCATCGGGGAGCAGTTCAAAATTTTCCAGCTGAGATAACACCCTCTGCCTGCGTTTATAATTTTTTCCTAGAATTTTAATAACATTCCAACCGTCATTGAATGCATCGCCCTTAATTGGGCCTTGAAGAATATAAAGAGTTAGGAAAAAGTCTCGTTCCTTTTGATTGATAGCAGAATAGAGGTCTAGGAAGTTATAAAACATCTCTTTCATTGTCGGTGAGGAAAACTTAACTAACTCAGTTTTTAATATGGGAATTATTTTCTTAAGGCAGTTTTGGTTAAAAACTTTTTTAAAATGCTCTTTTTTTATCTCATTTTTTAAAGAGATTTCATGGATCTTTTTGGTGAGGATAGTTATCACCACAGGCCTGATACAATAAAATTCTGACATTTCACTGGTGGTGGCAGGGTTTATGAAGGGGAAAAGATCTTCATGATAGTCATTTTTTTTCAGCAGAGTTACCATTTTAAGTCCCAGCTCAGCGGATTTAAGCAGGTTAGAATTCCAAAAATGCAGTGTCTTTTGCAGACAGTTTTTCTTAACTCCAAAACAAGCTCTTAAATGCCTGATACCAAATTGGTTTCTTTTTAGGAGAAAGAATTCTTCATTTCTAAGCGTGGCCCAGGTATTTAGCTTTTCGATAAAATCAAAAGTTTCCTTTTCAAACCTCTCATTTTTTAAGGCATCATTTATATACCCAAGGGCCATGGAGCGAACCATTTCTTTCCATTTTGTATCTCTTTTGGAAGGTCTTACATCATGGGCATGTTTTAGAAACTCTAAATGATTTTTTTCTTTAGCTAAGACGTCTAGGTCAACGAGGGAATAAAAAGGTTTATCCACTGCCCTAGATGGAATTAGAGAGAAAAATATAAGTAAAAAAAGAGTTTTTATAACCACCTTTTAATTCTAAAAAGGTAAGGGATTGACGTCAAATAATACTATTTCTCATCTAGTCGTAGAGGCCTTCTTAGGGTAATCAGATAGGAGGAAAAAAATAATACTTATGCAAGGCATTACAGATGGATTCAATACCAAAGATTTTAACAATTACCAGCAATGGTTGGAACCTTTATTTTTACTCCGAGTTTGAAAAAATTTTTGTAAATGAAAAGAGCGAACTTGATGAGGCAATTTTAAAAGAGCTCGCTCCCTATATGGACGGTGGATTTAAAGACTTTAGAATACAACTGATTCTTAAATCTCTGCCTTTTCTCACAGGAATTTTTTCCACAGATAAAGAAATCAGGTTTTATACGGCAAAACTCAGTCAGGAACTCTTTATTGTCCACAATTTAGAGATTGATAAAGAAAATGATGGCAAATACGTCGAATTTAAAAAACATACTGGGAAACTGGCCACCCTTAGCTCTTCAGATTTTCCTTCGCAAATTGAACTAAATACCAAAAAATACGACCTTCCTGATTTTCTAAAGGATGAGAAATACGACCAGCTAGAAGAAGCAAATAGTGTTTTAGTAGATCGCCTACTAATTAATGTTAATAAATATGAACCCACCGCTTTTGAGAAGGTCTCAGACTTTGGACTATCTCTTGCCGCTGACTACGCTTTAATTAGAATCCATCTGTTAAAATTTTTGGCCATCTTGCCATCTCTTGATTTTGATCAATCAGGAGCTGAAGTAAAAAGAATTCTGCTTGAATCCATGAGAAGACTGCTGGAAGACAGTCGTAAAGCAAAATTGGAAGAAAAGGAAGGACAGGAAAGACCTTTGCCAAACTCATTGGTCATTTTTTTCTGGCCAGTATTTTTCCTCGCCAAACTGATGCCGCCCAGACTTTTGGCCTATCTTGTTAGGGCCTCGGTTAAATTTATGGCGCGAAGATTTATCGCCGGAGAAACCATAGAAAAGGCCGCCAAATCCTTAAAAGGCCTTTTAAGGTCGGGTAGGGACGTGACCCTAGACCAGCTGGGTGAGCTGGTGGTCAGTGAAAAAGAAGCTGATCACTACCAAGATGAAGTTATAAAACTTATTCGCGGATTTTCTCTTTACGTGAAAAAAGGAGAAAGGAACTCTGCCGGCATAAACAAGGCCCATATTTCCATAAAAGTTTCGGCGCTATGTTCAGATTTTAAACCTTACGCCTTTGACTACACCTATAATCTCGTGGCCCCGAGGCTTAAAAAAATATTAATTGAAGCTAAAGAGAAAGACGTCTTTATAAATATAGATGCAGAGCATTACGATTATCGGGATGTGGTTTTTAAAGTTTATAAAAAAGTTCTACTAGAAACTCCCGAGCTTTTAGATTTTGGATCTACGGGGATAGTTCTGCAATCTTATCTTCGAGATGCCTATGAACACTTTTTAGATATCTTGGCGCTAGCTAAAGAGAGAAAAATTTTAATGCCCATAAGGCTTGTTAAGGGCGCTTACTGGGATGCCGAGACCATTGAGGCCCAGGCCCACGGCCATGAGGCACCGGAATTTTTAAACAAGGAAGAAACCGATATCATGTGCAGACAGCTGATGGTGAAAACTTTGCAGGCAGGTAAACACTTACAAATGTGTCTCGGCTCTCATAACTTTTCAGATCACTGTTTTGTGGAAGTTCTAAGGGAAAAATACTATCCCCAGGCACCGGTTATTGAGCATCAATGCTTGCATATGACTTATGAGGCGCTATCCACCGCTCTTGCTAATATGGGCTATCCCACCAGGAATTACGTCCCGGTAGGATCACTTATAGTGGGTATGGCCTACCTGGTTCGCAGAATTATGGAAAACTCCTCTCAAGTTGGGGTTTTAACCATTATGCGTTCTCACAAAAATCTTAAGGGAATGAATACCCCTCAAGCGATCCACAAGGGGAAAAAAGAAAAAAAGGAAATTGAAAAAGATCCCACCCGATTTGAGCTTAACCGGAGATTTTTTAATGTTGCTCCCGCCCGTCTCTACTTGGAAAAAGAAAGAATTTGGATGGAAAGGGATTTGCACTCTTTTGCCGCAAATTCTCTAGGAAAAGAATATCCCAACAAGTTAGCTCTAAATGGTGAGGTCCATTCAATCTTTTCCAACTCTGATCCCAAAATAAAAGTAGGGACTATTCAGTATGGAAATATTGAAGATGCCAATAAGGCCATCGAGCAGGCCTTAAAGTCCTTTGCCAATGGCCCTTGGGCCAATGGGCCTTGGCTTAATCGCTCACTGGCGCTACTAAAAGCTGCCAGAATACTCCTTGCCAGAAGAAATGAAATATCCGCGCTCATTGTTTATGAAGGAGGGAAGTCCATTCCCGAGGCCCACGCCGATGTTGACGAGGCGATTGATTTTCTCACCTTCTACGCTAGAGAAGAGGCCAAAATGCAAAGAAGGAACAAAGCACTTGGGGCCCGAGGAGTTATTTCAGTTATTGCACCCTGGAACTTCCCCATAGCGATTCCCTGCGGAATGGTCGCCTCTGCCTTAGTAGCGGGAAATTCCATAATTTTAAAATCGGCCAGGCCGACACCTTTAATTGCCCAGCTACTAATAGATGTACTCCACGAAGCGGGAGTTCCCACCGATGCACTGATTCACCTGCCGGGAAAAGGATCCGAGGTAGGAGAGGTTTTAGTAGGAAATTCTGATATTGCCGGCATCGTTTTTACCGGCTCAAAAGAAGTTGGCATGCATATGGCGCATAAAGCAGGAAAAAGGATTTTAGAAAACGTTTCCTTAAAACACCCTGTACCGGCCAAAATAATTACGGAGATGGGTGGGAAAAATGCCATCATCGTCACTGCTAATGCTGAATTAGATGAAACCGTGGCGGGAATTTTATATTCCTCATTTGGCCATTCAGGACAAAAGTGCTCTGCCGCCTCTAGGATCTTAGTTGATATAAGGATTAAGGATAAATTAATCGCTAGATTAAAACAGGCCGCTCTAGATATTAAGGTGGGGGCCGCTTATGATTTTTCCTCCACCATGAACCCTATTATTAACTCTAGCGAAAAAGAAAGATTAAGAAGAGATGCTGAAGCGGCCACCATTGAGGCCAGTAGGTTTAACGGCAAGGTTATAATCGATCGCAGTCGGGAAGATCTTCCTGGACAATGTATTGGGCCGGTTATAATCGAGCTGCCATCTTCTAGAGTGTTAAATCAAGACTCCTATGCTTATAAGGAACTCTTCGGCCCCATCATTCATGTTATAGGTTACGAGGGACTAGATGAGGCCTTAGAAATTTATAATGGCACAGAGTATGCGCTGACGGGGGGGGTCTTTAGTCAGTCTCAAGATGATATAGATTATCTAACCGCTAAAATGCAGACAGGAAACATCTACATTAACCGGGCGATAACCGGGGCCCGGGTGGGGATTGAACCCTTTGGTGGATTTAAACTTTCTGGTACCGGACCTAAGGCCGGCGGCACTGGTTATGTACCCACTTTTCATGTATCTCCACTTAACCTACCCCGCGAAACGGAAAATATTCAGCAAGTTCCAGCAAATGGAGAGGGAAGCAGCTATGACTTTGATCTATGTGATCCTTATTCAGGAAGTTTGCGAGATCACCGCAAGATCTTTGGTAAGGGAATGCAAAAACTAATTGGCCATTTTGAAAATTTCTTTCAGGGAATTTATGGAGATCAAAAAGAGATTCTTATCGACTTTAAAAAATGGGCCTATAAAGATTTAAATACTTATTTAAAATCAGAACATATGAACCAAGAAATACCTGGGCAGTTAAGTTATAACGATTTCACCCAAAAAGAAGAGAGGATTATCATCATTGCCTTCGAACCCCGGGCCTATTTTTCCTCCATGATGGAATTTGTAACCGCCCTTTCCATGGGAATTGGTGTAACGGTCTTAGCTAGAAATCAAAAGGCCTTTGATTGGTGGAATCAAATGAAATCGATTTTTGGAACATTTTTTAGGGAGGGAAACTTCGATGTCTATTTCCCAACCGAGGATCTATGTGCCAAGGCGCTTAAAGAACCAAAAGTTAGAACTGTTATTGTTGACGGTGGAGAAAAGCAAATTGGTGAAGTGCTAGATGTTATCTACGATGAAAATTATAATGAAAAATTCATGAAGCATGTCCTAACTCCACTAGATTCTCCCGATGTTGGCGACTTTGAAAGGCTCGTGCAACAGTTTATATTTATCAGATCTTTTGCCGTAAATATTATGAGGCACGGTGCCCCCATGGAGCTTGATTAATGACTAGAAAAAAAATGGCAATCATTGGTTGTGGCAAAATGGCCTCAGCTATGGTGCTTGGTATGCCAAAAGGTAGCTTGGAGTTTTTTGGATATAATCCAACTCTAAAAAAGGCGCAAGATTTAATGGCCAGTGTTGTAGGGACGGCCATTCCAAGTCTTAAGGATCTTCCAACCTGTGACTTTTATTTGATAGGGGCCAAACCCCAGCATTTTAAAGAACTGGCCCAAAGTTTTTCTCCGCCTAAAGAGAGCACCATTATTTCCCTCATGGCCGGAATTACCATGGATACCTTGATGCGGGGATTTAATAGCAAAAAAGTTATTCGGCTAATGCCTAATACACCCTGCCTTGTTGGTGAAGGAGTCGTGGGGTTAATCGCTTCAAAAGGGGTGGAGAATTTATCTTTTATAACAGATCTTTTAAAAAATACTGGACTGGTTCAAGTTGTAGACAATGAAGAGCTAATAAATATTATTACCGCCTTTACCGGCTCCGGCCCGGCCTACATTTTTGAACTGGCCAATATCTTAAGTGATCTGATGGTAGAGAGGGGCCTTGATCAAGAGGTGGCCCAAAAATTAATAGTGCAAATGATCAAAGGCTCAGGGGTCTTAATGTCAAAATCAAGTGAGAGTCCCCGCGCCCTTCGCGATAATGTAACCTCTAAAGGGGGCACCACTGAGGCCGCTTTAAATGTCTTTAAAACTGAGGGACTAAGAGCTATGGTAAGCTCGGCGATTGCCGCTAATTTAACGAGAGCAAAAGAGTTAGAAGGAGAAAGTAAATGAAGGCCATTGGTGAAAAAATATTAAAAAAACTTCCTCCTAAATTTCGTGATAATGCCATGATCTTTTTTTTCGGCCTTTTAAAAGTTCCTCTGATTGGTTATGTAAGACCTAAGGTCATTACTCTAAATACAGAGAAAACAGTGATAAAAATCCCTCTTAATTGGCGTACTAAAAATCATCTGGGATCAATGTATTTTGGGGCGATGGCGACAGCGGCCGATATCTGCTCAGGACTAGCGGCAATGAAACAAATTGTTCTTTCGGGAAAAAACATTCACCTCTCCTTTAAGGACTTTCAGGGGGAATTTCACAAAAGGGCGGAGGGAGCTACTTACTTTACCTGCAATCAGGGGCGAGAAATCCAAAAATTTGTGGATGAGGTTATCAAATCGAAAGAGCGCATGAATATGCCTATAAAAGTGGTTGCCACTGTCCCCGAACATTTTGGGGATGTGCCAGTGGCAACCTTTACTTTAACCTTATCCTTGAAACACAAGGATTAACGAATAATCCTTACTTAAGGCCCACATGGCCCTTCATAAAGAAACCTAGCTCCATTTTTTAAAAGATCACAACGATTGGAATAAGTCACAGAACTTAATTCAATCTCATCGCAGTAATAGTTTTCACATTTAAAATCTATGGGTGCACCACAAACCAAATCCAAATTTTTGGGGCAATGCCCTCTTACTTGATCTTTGGCGAATTCTTTACAACTTAGGGTTTCAATAATGCTGTAAGTTCCTTGAGGGGCATAATTAGAGACGATTAAAAATTCTCCCTTCTTACAGCCAAAGGTGAAATAGTTTTTACTTGAGATAACAAACTCACCTTCATTTGATTTTAAAATAGAATTATTTGATGTTCTAAATAATTTTCCTTTAACCTCAAAGGCCACATTGGCATTAGCATTAAAAATAAAAAACATTGAAACAAAGATTTTAAGCATTTTTTCCTCTCGATTGTTAGGGATTATAACGTTCCCGGGTTATTATCAAAAATTATGTTTCCTAATGCGCTCTCATTAGCTATACTAATAGGTGCTAAAAGCTTCAGGGGGCGCTCATGCTTATCGATAATATTAATTTAAATCTTTTGAGAATTTTTGAAGTGGTCTATAGAACGAAAAGTATGACCGCCGCCGCCCAGGAACTTTTTATGACTCAATCAGGAGTTTCCCAAAATATCCGCAAGTTAGAGGATCTTCTCCAACTAAAGCTCTTTGATAGGATAAAGCAAAGGCCAGTTCCCACTAAAGCTGCAAAAAGACTTTATGAGGTCTGCTCGAAGGGACTTATGGATATTGAAAATACCCTGCTAGAAATTACTGGCAAGGAAAAAGAATTAAGTGGCGTTGTCACCATTGGAATTCCTATTGAATTTGGTAATAACTTAGTTTTGCCAAAACTTGCGATACTTGGAAAAAAGCATCCTCAAATAGTTTTTAATCTCGTCTACGGACACGCCGCCAGTATGAACGACCTTTTGTTAAAGGGGGAGCTAGACTTTGCCATTGTGGACGATTTTAAATTTGACCCACAAATTAAAACCAAAAAGATTCACGATGAAACGCTCCTGCTTTGCGCCCAAGCAGATTTTGTGAAATCTTATGGGCCAGTTAAAATGACCCCCGCTTATTTTGAAAAACTTGATTATGTGGATTACATGACCGATGCCCTTATTCTTAAGTCTTGGTTTAAACACCATTTAAAGCTGTCTCATCCAAATTTAAACATAAGAGCGGCCTTAATGGATGTCACCGGAATGGGACAGATGATAAAAAATGGCCTGGGGGCCGGGATTATTCCCCAACACGTGCAAAAAAAGCTGAAAAGAAGCGGACATAATATATATGTCTATAAAGGATCAGGAAAACCCCTGCACAACCCCATAAGCATCGCCTGGGTGGAAAATAGAACCCAAGGACTTGCCGTTAGTGAAGTATTTGACTCTATGGTGAAGTCGTTTTCTGTTAAATAAAAAACTCCCCTTCCGATAAACCATTATGAAAATCATCCTAAGTATATTTTGTTTATATTTGCTCTCGTGCGGATCTCCTCCTGAGAGAAAAATCACCAGTATAGATATGAACGACGAGACTGACGTCTTAATTGCCAAACGAAAGGTCGTATTTAGAAGCTCAAGATAGCTTTGGTCTTTTGTGGGACCACGGCCTGGCCTTTTCTAGTTGAGCGGCCAGTTTAAATAAGGTCATCTCATCTCCCCATTTAGCAGAGAACATGGAGCCAATAGGTAAATTGCTATCATTCCAAAAAAGTGGGACGGACATGGAAGGATTTCCTGACAGGTTGGCCATTTGGGTGAAGGGGAATTTATCAAAGCTCTCTTTGGCAATCTTATCTACTATACCTGATTTAATAAGCAGCTTTCCCGCTCCCATCAGATTAACCATTCCCATTAAAACTTTCTCCATGGGGGCCACATCTTCTGAGCCAAGTAAAACTGGTGGCATTGAGCCAACGGGAGTTAAGTGCAGATCATATTTTTGGTGGAACTTGGCATAGCTCATGGAAATTTCATGCCAGTATCTTTTGGCCTGAACAAACTCCGAGGCGGGGAGTCTGGTGCCAATTAGTCCCAGCGTTTTAGTGATCAGTTCCACTTCATTTTTGGCGGCATATTTACTTAGTTTGGTGGCGATAAGTTTAAGATCGGCACCAACATGGGCGCAAAGATTAACTAGGTAGGATTTGGCCAGCAAGGCCCCATCCACTGTGGGAGAGATCTCCTGCACTTCATGGCCTAAATCTTTAAGTAGCATAACGGTATCTAAAATGGCCTTAACCACATCCGGGTTAATGGCGCCACCCATAACTGATTTTACAGAGTAGCCAATTTTAAGTTTGGGACAGTTCTCAAGCGCTTTTAAGTAACTCCCATCTGGTGGACAGATACTGTATGGGGCGCCAAGCTCTGGGCCATTGGTACAATCTAACATGGCCGCACTATCTCTCACACTTTTAGTTAGAATATGCTCAACTACCGCTCCATCTAAAATCTCTCCATATAAAGGCCCCGTGGGGTTTCTTCCCCTAGTTGGTTTAAGGCCAAAGAGTCCGCAGTTGGAAGAGGGAATTCTAATAGAACCACCACCATCTCCACCGTGGGCAAAAGGTACAATTCCTGCCGCTACGGCAGCGGCAGAACCTCCACTGGATCCTCCACTTGAGCGGGTATTATCCCAGGGATTTAAAGTAGGGCCGAAATATTCCGGCTCGGTGGTTCCCATGATGCCAAATTCTGGAGCATTGGTTTTTCCAAAGATTATCACTCCCGCCTTTTTAAATCTTTTCACTAAATTACTATCAACAGTGGAGATGTGTTCTCTTAAAGATTTGGAACCAGAACTAATAGGGGTTCCTTCATAATCGGCAATGAGGTCTTTTAGTAATGTGGGGACTCCGGCAAAGGGGCCTTCCACATCCTTTTTTAAGTATTCCTTGGCAATGTCATACATAGGAAAAATAATTGAATTGATGTTTTTCCATTTATCGGCGCGCTCCATGGCCGCATCCAAAACCTCTGCTTTGGTTATTTCCTTTTTCTTAATCAGTTCGGCCAATCCAAGCCCGTCGAAATTTTCATATTCAGGAAATGTAGTCATAGTTTCTCCCAGGAAATCATTAATAGCACAAAATTTAGTCTTTGGTGATATAAAGGGAGAGTCGGTCTCCGGTAATCTTACTGAAAAGATTGAGGGTGAAGATAGTGGATTTTTTTATTTTGCACTCAAGGGAAAAAGGCGCGTAGCGTGAAGTCTCTGAGCGTTTTCTTCCCCCGGCAATATCGACAAAAGTATAAGCGTATACATTATGGGTTGGATTATTGGATAAGATATTAAAACTCTCTACTCTAAGTTTGGTTCCAGAGCTAATATAGGTGTTTTCATCTAATTTTACTTGAATATTAAAGATACACCAGTTTCCTTCAACATCTCTTTCCGAGTCAGCGGTATAAAGATTTCCATCCTGAAAAATAATAGGCCGCATGCGATCCACCACATTTCTTTGGTAATAGACAAACTTTAGCTCTTTGTTGGTTCTCACCCAGAGACCTTGGGTGTATTTGTCTAAGCTGTCATTGGGATTGATTTTATCGCTTGTTACCGCTTTTTTTACTCCACCGCGGGAGGAACAAGTAAACGAATAGTTGGGTTTAACTTCTAGTGAGAATGAATCTCTAGCGGGAAAATAGGAGGAGGTAAAAGAGAGGTTTCGCGCCTTTTCTTCATACTTTAAGTAAATTAGATAGTTTTTATTCCAAAGATAGACACTTACACCGCCAAGACTTATTACCTTTCCTTGTTTGGAACTGGTATCAAAATTTATTTTTTTTACAAATTTTCTAGCTTCAGAGGCCTTAACAGTTTGGCCGGGCCGGGCGATATTTAATTCGCATTTAAATATTTTGGCCCCGGCAGAAAATGGAATAAATAGAAGGAAAATAAAAACTTTCATTATTTAAAGCATAAAGAAAAAAGACCTAAAGAAGAAGGGTTAAACCCCTCTTCTCGCTCTTTTTTTTGCTTTTTTGAGCAATTTTTTGATTTTCTTATGAGATCTCTTGGGGCTTCTTCTAAAGGAGTCAGCATAATCCCGAGCGGTCTGGTTAAAATTATCTTTGGCAGAAAAATCAATATTTTGGGCCAAAAGCATTTTAACGATTTCCACTCTCTCGGGTGTTGGGGGCATTCCCATCCCTAAAATGGCCAGAGTAAGGGCACTACGTCCATTGTTATCGGTTTCATTAACTTGAGAAAAATTGGCCAATATGTTTGCTATCATAGCGGTATTTCCAAGCTTTGCGGCAATCATCAGGGCATTTTCTCCAGCAGTATTTTTATAATTAAATCCAATCCTTCTTTTGAGGAATAGGTCGATAATTTCACCGTCTCCAACTTCAAGCGATCTTACCAGTCCGGTTTCAAGATAGGCCCCTGCCTTCATAAAAGCGAGAACGACAGCTCGGTTGCCTTTTTTAATGACCTTATTCAGTAAAGAACCTTGCGGGAGCTTAAATCTTTTACCATTAACATCTGCCCCTTTAAGAACCAAAGAGATGATCTCGCCGGAGTCACCTTTATCAACAGCTCTGAGTAAGCTCTCATCAAGTTGGGCCTTTACTTTGACCATTTTTCTAAGGCCCGTCATAATCTTTAATTTTTTGGTGGCCCTTTTAAGCTTTGTTAATCTTCTTTTCGTTTTAACATTGCTAATGAAGCTATTAACTCGGACATTTCTTAAACTTAGTTTTTTAAATTTTAGAGCAGCTCGCGCCTTTTTTAATTTTTCCTTAAGTCCCATCACTCTATTAACCGTTCTAATCCAGGTGAGTGAGTTCAAATGTTTGGTGGCCTCAATATAGAGATCCTCTAAAGGAGCAAAATATTTGGTAAACTTAGGTCGACTTTGCGTCCACATAAAATCGGGACGATCATTTGAGATCCAACGGCCTCCAAGAATATTTCCCTCTATGTCGAGCTCTAGTATATATTCGTAAACCTTAGTGGCAATGGACTGTTGATTAAATCCTGCCTCCCAAGATTGGGGAACTTCAACAATATAATACATGGCAGTTTTAACATATACTTCTTGAACTGTTCCTTCGGCAGCGCCTGGAGTTGCCCCTTGGATAGGCGTAGTCATTTGCGTGCTAAAGCCAACTACCGCTTGATTCCAAACTTCTTGGTCACGGGTTACATCAACGACAAAACCTTCATCTCTTTTTATCTGGTTAGCTAAAACAATATGAAAGGCCCCTGCATTCACCCCTTCACAACTTGGCCCCACTAGTTCAGTCAGTTGGTGGCCATATTCATCAGCGGTCATTTCTCCCCGCTCTAGTTTTTCTTTTAGATCTTTTTCACTTAGGTTACACCTAGAACCCAAAAACTTTGATTCGCCAGGATTGATATGCATGAACATGGTCAGCAGTGCCTTCATATCTGAAGAACCAAATTCAATCTCATGTCCTAGAGCGCCTTTGACACTAATG
>SMWT01000152.1 GCA_004356615.1 Deltaproteobacteria bacterium
CCCCTAAATCCCTATGGAAATGAAAATGAAATGAAATACGGGATTGAAAAGGATAATAAAATAACTTACTCACTTCCCTTTTTAATGATCGATGCCCAGGCCAATAAACCTGCACTGCCAAATTTCTTAGTAGGCATTTTCTCATCAGAGCCAGAAGATCGAGTCTCCATGTATAACATTGCCTTTTTGGCCACCAGGTCCTTCATCTTACTACTAGTGGTTTTACTTACTTTTTTCCTAGAACAATTCACGTTCAAGAAAGAGGAAAAGAGAATTGATAAAAAATTGATATCCATGCTAAAAACACCTGCTCTAAATATAAATGCGACTCAAAGAAGGGCCTACAAAAGAAACCCGGGGGCGATATTAAAATTAATACAGAAAAGGAATAAGCAAACAGAAGCAGATATAAAGGAACTAAAATCGCTTACAACTATAGACCCGGTTGGCCCTCTGGCCGAAATCAGTCAGGTTGTTGATATAAATCCGGATGTTGATTTAATCAAATATATCTATGAGGATGGAATGGCCAAGGCCTTATTTAAGGGTAGAGATGCAAAACTGGTAAGAAAATTATATACCAACCTAAAGGCCTTAGGGGTTGATGAAAGTAATATAAAGCTTAACCCAAAAAAGAATGAAATCAACCTGCGATTTAACACTAAGGATGACTAATGGACAATTCGTCTTCTATTTCTAAAAAAATTGATGAATTTGTATTTGGCCAGGTGGATAACTTTAAAAATAGCTCCACTTACCAACAATTTATTGATCAATTCTCAGGCCTTGATGATTCGGCCCAAAAATATATCAACCATTTCTTTGCTATTTTGGTGGTGCTGATTCCTTTAATCCTAATAGGTATTGTAGAAGTTCAAAGTTATAAAATGAGTAAAACGCTAGATATTAAGAGAGAAATATATAATAGTCTCGGCGAGACCTCAATTAAATCTAAAAGACTATCCCTAATTGAGAAAAGGATTTTAGGGCCTAGAAAAATAACGTCACAAAATGAGCTGCAAAGCATCTTGAATCAAATTATTAAGGCCACTAGACTTAAAGAGGATCAGATTAAAATTGCCGGAGTAAAGACTACCAATATTTTAAAAAACCTAGGCAGGTTAGATGCAACTATTAAATTTAATAGTTTTTCCACTCCCAATCTTACCAACTTTCTAAGAGATCTAATAAAAAAAGAGAAGATGGTCATCCCCAAGTTATCTGTTATAAAAAACAAAACTAGTGAACTGCTAGAAGGTGAAATATTAATCCATCATCATTATAGATTAAAATAAGGTTTATTATGATTAAAAGACAATCCATTGATAATCAACTCGATGATGATATCTATTCCAAAGTTAATCCTTTTAACTGGAAATTTATCGTTATAGGTTTTTTTCTTCTCATAATGGGCTTTTTGGTTAACTTTCCCATTAGAAAAACCATTATAGGTTACGCCTCGGCCAAGCTTGGAAGTAACAGGTCCTGCCCTATGACCTTTGAAAGGCTGGACCTTGGTAATTTTCTTCAATGGGCAAAATTCACAGGCCCCATATTTTCTGGTAGATGCTACGGCCAAAATTCAATGTCTATGTTGCGACTTGAATCACTCGGCCTGGCCTTAGTGGCCCCCTCGGTTAATCCTCCAGGCCTAAAACTCCATATTGAGATAAAAAAAGGTAAGACCAATTTAAATATATACCCCACCATCTCCTACCCTAAGATGGGACTTGAAATTAAAAACTCCGTAATAGATGGAAATTTGTTAAAAAATTTAACCGGGGATATATTTAAGGTCCATGGACAAATAAAGATCGACTCTCATTTGATAATGACTAAAAAGAACTTAACTGGAGGAAAAATTAATATTACTTCAAAAAATCTCTCCATCCCTCCGCAAAATATCATGAATTTTTTAATTCCCTACATGAATCTAGAAGAACTCACTATAAAAGGTAGTGTAAAAGGTCGCAATACCTTACATTTTACTACCTTAAAACTAGGATCTAAGATCTCTCCCATTATCGCCAATTTAAAAGGATCAATCAAAATTAATCCGACAAATACCAGGGCATCCACTTTAGATTTGAAAGGTAAAATAAAGTTTACACCGGAATTTATTAAAAAGTTTGCCATTTTAAACCTATTTTTAGCTGGAAAAAATAAGGACCCTGAGGGGTTTTACAACTTATCTATTAAAGGCCCCATGGGAAGGCCAAAAATGGGTCTTGAGTAAGGAGAAATGATGTTAAAGCTTGAAGAGACTAAAATTCAAGAGACTGACTTCTCCAAAGAAGTGATCGTTTGCCATCCCCATGACCCCGTAAAAGATATCCTCCAAGTCTTAAAACTCAAAAATATAGGGAGTGTGGTAGTAATTAATTCAAATGGCCAGGTAGTGGGTTTATTTTCCCAACGGGATTATCTCATCAGGGTGCCCATCGAAAAATTGAATTTAGATAAAGAAAATATTGAAACTTATATGAATGCCAATCCTTTAAAATTATATCTCGACAGTAATTTATCAGGCGCCATCTCCGCCCTGGCCACCAGTAATTCTCGTTATATTGTTCTCATTGATGATGATGAAAAACCACTGGGAGTCTTATCTCAAGGGGATGTGATTAAGTATTTGGCCAAATCTATAAAAGTACTGGAATCCACGTTTTCTTGATGCTATAGCTTCCCCTATGGAATTAAACGTTATATCTCGGCATCTTGCCCTTCATTTAGAGACGCAAATTCCCCGTCAGGCGGAATTTGCCCAGGTCTACCGGTATAGCGTTCTTCCCGCAGGTAAACTTTTTAGGCCTTCCCTGGTTTGGGCCTTGGCCTTGGACCTGGGGGAAAACACCCCAACTGATGAAAATAGCAATCATGCCTTTTTGGCCTCTGCCGTGGAAATTCACCATGCCTACACTCTGATTCATGATGATCTTCCCTGTATGGATGACGACTCCATGAGACGGGGCAGACCTTCAGTTCACCAGGCCTTCGGCCAGTGGCAGGCGCTTTTGGCCGGTGATGGCCTTTTAAATGCCTCTTATGGATTATTATCTAATATTAACTCTCCAAACCTAGGAAAAGTACTAAGGCTTTTCAGCAAGTATTTAGGGCCACAAGGACTTATTCAGGGTCAGGTGAGTGACCTGTCAGGTGAGATATCACAGTCCTTTGAAAAGCTTTTGAGCGCCCACGACCAAAAAACTGGAAAGCTAATTCAAGTCTCTATTCTGGCCAGCTATCTGCTCACCGAAAAATTTTCTTACCGGATTTTTATTGACCTGTTAAAGCTGGGATTCCATATGGGGATTGTATTTCAACTTCTAGATGACTTTACTGAATTCACGGAATCTTCTCTTTCTAGTCATGAAAGGATGGTTAATCCGTGGTTACATTTTGCTAAAGAGGCCGAACTTACCCTAAATAAAGGGATTGATGAAATTGAGCGTATAACTTGCAGACATGATCTGAAAAATCTCAAAAAAATGATTACGGGGTATTACCTAAACATTTCAAATAAATTAGATGATGGGGTAGAAAATCTAAAGTTAAACGGAATCTCGCCTCTAACGGCCAATTCCGTTTCTAATTTCATTGGCAAGGCTTACCACTGACTCCAGCTTGCTACGCATGGCCATGATTTTATCTGCGTCCTCAGTGGGAATCTCTATCCTCTGAGAAGGTTCGCTTTTTTTCCTATTTTTTAAAAGTGAGCGAAGTTCAAACTTGGTTTTTTCAATAGTCAGCTTATCTTCAAACAGAAGTTTTTTTATGTAGGTAATGGACTCAATATCTTTTCGTCTATAAAGTCTTTCGCCATTAGGGCCCACATCTGGGGTGATTTCAATAAATTCGGTTTCCCAAAACCTAAGCACATAGGGCTTTAAATTGAGGATTGAACAAACTTCATTAATGGTAAAATGGGACTTATTTGGAATCTTCATTAATCCATCCCCCCTTCATCATTGGACATAAATGAATTTAGAGCACGATCACTTCCCGGTTTTGGAGGAAGACTTTGATCCTCCTCACCTTTGGAATCGATTCGATGGGCATATCTTCCAGTAATATCTTCTTTTAGCACCTGAGAGGGTTTGAACGTCAAAACTCTCCTGGCAGATATTTCCATGGCATTGCCCGTTTGGGGGTTTCTACCTAGCCTCGTGGCCTTATCCCTGATGGAAAAATTGCCAAATCCGGAGATTTTCACTTTTTCTCCCCGAGCTAGCGTATCCTTAATTATTTTGAAAACCATATCCACCAGATCGGCGGCCTCTTTCTTGGAAAACCCTGCTTCCTTATAGACTCTTTCTACAATATCGGCCTTGGTGAGACTCATAAATCTTCCTCCATGAAAATCCCTATATTCAGTATGTTATCAAATAGATTTATCGATTACTACTGAAAAAAGGCGCAGGAGGTTATTACCTGAGTTTTCTTTTCTTAGTCTTTTTGTTGGTCTTTTTGTAGAGCTTTGCTCTTTCTTGAGCTTTTTTCTTTACCCAGTCATCTAGAAGATTATCTACCTCTTTTAGCTCCTGGATAAGTTTCTTCTCTATAAGTTTTTTGGATTTCGAGATTTTGGTATACTCTAGCAGATTTGCCTTATCCTCTATGACCATTAGTTTTCTCTTACTAACTTCATCTTTGGTCATTCTGTAGATAGGCATATCGGCCAAGTATTCATTGAAGGTATATTTTTTCTTTTTCAAATAATCCACGAAGCTTTTTCTATTGGCCGACTTTGTGGCAACTTCATATTCTTTATTTTTAATAAACTTAATGATCTCGTTGTTTTGCCTGATTTTATTTTCTAAGTTTTTGCAAAGAATTTCATATCGTTTTCTTACTACTACTAACCTTTGAGCGGTAAAAATCTCGATGATTTGCTCAGGGCGAGTAAAGATTCTAATCCCCCGCTCAGAAATAAGCGTGTAGTTAGGGGTCATAGAGGTATGGATCGCCATCTTTTTCTCGACTTCAGCTAAAGTCGGATTCTGTCCCCGCTTAAAAAGAAGTTCAACA
Organism: Deltaproteobacteria bacterium; assembly: GCA_004356615.1. Classification (GTDB taxonomy): domain Bacteria; phylum Bdellovibrionota; class Bacteriovoracia; order Bacteriovoracales; family Bacteriovoracaceae; genus SMWT01. The sequence continues at coordinate 5,029 of SMWT01000152.1, forward strand.
TTAATCTCATTATCGACAGAAGAGTCGATATAATCTTTTAAAAATCCTGACTCCACATGCTTATTTAAATACTTATACAAACGAATTGCATCGTAATTTCGAGGAATTTCGGTAATGCAAATCTTTCCACCTTTTTCCTCAAACACCATCCGAAATAACAAGCGGCCCTTGTCAATTTCAATTTTATTTTTAAAATTGGCCACATGAGGTTTGAGGTTTTTTGGTTTTCCCGTCTCAACGGTTTTTATCATGGAGGCGATAATATCTTTGTGATTAAAACTTGGAATAACGGAAGAAAATCCCGTTCCGATTCCCTCGGCGCCATTTAAAAGCATGATAGGAAGTTTTGGTAAAAGGCCCACCGGCTCCATTACTTTTTCATCGTAGTTTGGAACCATTTGTACTTGTTCCATGTCATCAAAAAGTAAAATCCTCGATATTTCTCCCAACTTACATTCGATATACCTACTGGCAGCTGGGGCCGTCTCTAACCTTTCTCCAAAATATCCTTTCTTATCAATCAAGGGATAATTATTAGCAAAAGTGTAATCTTGTGCCATATTAACGATGGCCGATTCAACTGAGGCCGGCCCGTGTGGGTGTAGAGTTAATACAAGTCCGGTGGCAGAAGAAACTTTTTGCAGTCCTTTGGATTGATATTTCCATAAAGTATATAAAATCCTACGCTGCCCTGGTTTTAGGCCGTCTTGAAGATAGGGAATGGCCCGATCCATTAAGGTATAGATTTGATAAGTTCGGTATTCTGCCTTAACTAAATCTTCTAAAGGAACTGCGTCTAGCGCATGTAAATACTTTTCTTCCATTTATCTTTTCTTCTTCTTGGTTTTTTTCTTTTTAGTTACCCCACCACCATGTTGGATAGATATCTTATTTGATTCATGATCAATTAACAGTTCTTTCCTGGGGGCAGAGTCCTTGCCAAAACAAACTTCCAACATCTGCCTGGCCGATTTACCATTATCAACTTCCAAAACAGTGTAGTTTTCTCGCGCCATGACATAATTCCAGGCCTCAGGAGACATTTCCCCCAGCCCTTTATTTCTCATGATCTCTTTTATTTTAATGTTTTTGTTTTTCTTAAGTTTTTCAAGCTGACCATCGGTTTCAACAAATTCAACTCCCTTATCAGTAACCACTTCAAAAAGCGGTGCCTTGGCCAGTTGAATAGACCTTTTAGTAAACAGCTCAGGCCAAAAGGTGAAAAAGAAATTGGTTAAAAGCGTATTGATGTGTCCACCATCAACATCAGAGTCGGCCAAAAAGATGATTTTTGAAAACCGGATCCTTTTCCAATCCACCGGTTCACCAATGGTAAGTCCAATGGCGGCCATAATATCGGAAAATTCCTGATTATTTAATATATCTTTGATGGAGGCCTGGGAAACATTCATAGGCTTACCCTTAAGGGCAATTCCACCTTGAAGCACTTTATCCCTACTCGATCTAAGCCCACCAATGGCCGAGTCCCCTTCACAGATAAAAAGTGAGCATTTCAAACGATCTTTTCTCTCATTGGCATCTAAAAGCTTTTCCACTCTTTGCTTTTTCTGCTTCCGACCTTTTTTAGCGGCATCTTTTAATTCTTGAAATTTATGGCGAGCGCGTCCCCGTTCCATAATAAGATCAAGGTAATCCTTATTTTTTCGAATCCATTTATCCATATTGGATTTCATGAATTTTTCCAGCGCTTTTTCTAGCTGGAGGTCTTTTACTAATTTTCTTTTAGTTTGGGATTCAAATCGGGGATTGGGCATCGTTATCCCATAGATAAAGGTCAGCCCGGTTAGAATATCATTGTCTGACAAAGTAATTTTTTCTTTTTTGGCCGGTCTCTCTAATTTTGTCTTCAAGGCATTTATAAATAATCTTTTAAATCTATCTTGATGAAAACCACCATCGAAGGTGGGAGTAGAGTTTACAAAAGCAATAAACCTTTCCCGCTCTTCAGAATTATTATCTATAGTGAGTGAGATGGAGATATCAATTTTACCCTTGGCCTTTTTCCTAGTTTTTTCACTAGTAGTCTCGTAAATGTAGGCGATTTCACCTAAGCTTTGCGCAGACTTACCGTCAATTCTCTGGGCCAGCTCAAAAAGCCCCTTTTTGTAATGATATTTTTGAGTATTAAAATAAAACGCCAGACCAGGATTATTATAGGCAAGATCGATAATTCTTTTTCTCAGTAACTCTTTATTAATAATGTTATTTTTATAAACTTCTTTTGCGAGAACAACCTCAACTTTAACTCCTGAGTGACCTTTAAAAGGTTTGGGTCGAGTTTTTTTGATTTTAAGCGCCCCATCAGTATAGGTGAAGGCCTGCTCTTTTTTTGAGTTGTAATGACGAACCCTAACCTTGAAAGTATCGGATGTTAGACATGTTGCGGCAGCACCAAGTCCATTTTGTCCAAGGGTTCTAGTTAAAAAACCTTTTTTATCAGTATCTTCATCTTTAAATTTTGATCCAGTGCGAAATTCTGTATAAACCGCATCCACTTTTTTAAGCAGAATGCCAATTCCATTATCCTCAACCGTCACCGTTTTTTTATCATCGGATAGATAAGTGTGAACCTCGGTTACATGTCCTCGATAAAATTCATCAATGCAGTTATCTAAAATTTCCTCGATCGCCTTCGATTTTGCCTGATGAAATTTTACCGTTTTGAAATCTACAGATTGCTCTCCATAGACATAGGTTTCCAGGTCTTCTTCTTCGTTACTGCCAAAAACCAAAGTTATCCGGTTACGGACGTGCCATCTCTGATCTTTCTTTTCAATCTCAGCTTCTTTGGCCTTTCCTTTCCTGGTAACTTTTTTAATGGCCATTGCTCATCCCAAGTTGTTAAAAATTAATATATGTGTTCAATTTAAGAATATGATTTTTTTCCGAAAAGGTACAATGCAAAATATCAAGTTCTTAATATTACTAATTTTTCTAGCTAGTAGTCCCTTATGGGGATCCTTTAAAACCCAATTAAATAAACTTCCATACACCAGTTCTATGAATGAAAAATTAAAAAAAGGGAAGGTCTTAACTAGCTCTAAAGTTAAGACAATTGAAGGGCCAAACGAAAAAAAGTTTCAATCTCTTAAAATTTGGACGGTGGGACTCCACAAAAAATCCTGCAAATACGCAATGCGCAAGCTCTCACTTTACGAGAATTATCAAGATTATCTAAGTTACGTAGATGCCAGCGCTTACGATGATAAAAAGGGCGTGATTTATCTAGGGCTATCTGCTCCTATTCTGCCAATTAAATTTGACCTCTTCTTAAATATTCCGCGAATCAAAAAAGAAGGCTCCTATGGATTTTCCTTCAATCAGGGATTTTTGAGGGGACTTAAAGGGAAAATCAATCTTTCAAATTTTAAAGGAAGATGTTTTATTGAAACCACCGCTGATTGGCAAGGCCCACATACCGGATATTCAAGCTTTATATTTAAAACCTTTGTAGACGCCATTTTGGATTTAACACTGCGAAGATTATTTAGGATTTCAACTACTTATTAGCACCGTTCCTTTTACTTGCGACATAAAAGTTATATCTAGAGTTAACCCAAAAAAAAGGCACTAATTGAAAGTTCTAAGAATTAACGCTCGCGATACTCATCGTATCAGATCTGAAATACTTAGACCGGGTAAATCAGTTGATAACTGTATCTTTGAAGGTGATGATGATGATCAAACTTTTCATCTTGGTGCCTTCATTGAGAATAAATTAGTTAGTGTTGCCTCTTTTTACTTTGATCGCCATCCTGATCTAGACGCTCTGTATCAGTACCGACTACGAGGTATGGCCACCCTTCCATCTTTTCAAAGACAAGGACTTTCCAAGGCCCTTCTTAAAATAGGATTCCCAATAGTAAAACAAAATCAATGCTCAGTGGTCTGGTGTAATGCTCGAGAAGAGGCGATGGGATTTTACCAAAAGGTTGGCTTTGAAAAAATGGGAGATAAGTTTGAGATCCCTGAAGTAGGGCCCCACTTTCTAATGGTTAAAAATATTGATCATTAATTAAATTTTTCTAATTGATACCAACAAAATCTTTTTTTAATGGGCTGTCTGATTTTTTCTTCCTGCACATCTGCACAAACATCGTAGTGAGGAAATCGTTTTAGCGGAGCACAGGGAAGGAAATCTTCTCTTTTGGCAATCGCCCCCTTTCGATCTTCCTCACAGGCCTCGTAGCTAAACTCATCAACGCAGGCAAAAAAATTCTTTTTGCAGTCATAGATTAGATATCTTCCGCTTTTTAGAATGTGTGATATCTGAACGCTATTGTGTTTTTGCCCATGGGCCAATGGTAGAAATAGGAAGAAAATTAACAACTTAAACATTACAATCCCTACTTTTCAGTTGATTGATAAAATTATAACATGGCCCAATGAAAATTAATCTCCACAATCCCATTCTCTTCAAAACTGCTGAAATAATTCAAAAGGCCATTAAAGACAAATTTCCTGAGGTGGAGCTCTCTGTGGAGGAGATCTACCCTCAGATTGGGGATGCCCCCAAACTTGAGATGGGACACTTAGCTTTCCCATGCTTCCCCTTGGCCAAGGTTTGCAAGAATGCCCCCAACAAAATTTCTGAAGCACTCGCCTCTGCCATATCTCCGAGTGAGATCATCACTGAGGCCAGGCCAGTTGGGCCCTACCTAAATTTCTTTCTAAATAAGCAGGCCCTAGGCCATGAGATCATAGAAAAAATTCTAGATGGATCTTTTTTCAAAACAAAGATTCTATCAAACACGCCAAAAACCATGGTGGAGTATTCTCAACCCAACACCCACAAGATTTTACATGTTGGGCATATGAGAAACCTCTGCCTGGGAAATGCCCTCACTAGAATCTTTGATTATTGCGGCTACGAGGTTATCCCCTCCACGTATCCTGGAGATGTTGGGACCCATGTGGCCAAATGTCTTTGGTACGTTAAAAATCATCCAGGTGTAGAGATCCCCAAAGAGCATAAAGGTGAATGGCTTGGTGAGGTCTATACTTTGGCCACCAATAAACTTGAAGCAGAAGTAGGCACCGATAAAGAAGAAGAGAATAGAAACATTCTCACCACTATCTTAAAACAAATTGAGGCCAAATCTGGTGAGTACTATGACCTCTGGATGGAAACGAGAGAGTGGTCGCTGGATCTGATGAAAGAGGCCTATGATTGGGCCGATGTAAAATTTGACCGTTGGTTTTTTGAATCAGAGATCGATTCATATTCACTAGAACTGGCAAGGAAGTATCTGAAAGAGGGAAAGTTAGTTGAAGATCAAGGCGCCATTGGCATGGATCTTCGCGAGGATAAGCTCGGTTTTTGTATTCTCATCAAATCTGATGGAACTGGTAACTACGCCTGTAAAGACGTGGCCCTGGCACAGATTAAATTTGATGACTTTAATATTGAAAAAAATATCTACGTTGTCGATGAAAGACAAAGCTATCACTTCAACCAGGTCTTTAAAGTTTTGGAAAAAATCGGTTTTGAACAAGCAAAAGATTGTCACCACCTAAAATATGAGATGGTGGAACTTCCCAGTGGGGCCATGAGCTCACGTAAGGGAAACATTGTCCCTCTCATGCATTTAGTTCATGGCATGGAAAAGACCATTAAAGAGCAATACTTAAATAAATACTCAGATGAGTGGTCCCAGGAAGAGATTGATAAAACCGCCCAGATGGTCGCTAACGGTGCCATCAAATATGGCATGCTCAGAATGGATCCGGGCAGAAAGATCGTCTTTAATATCGATGAATGGCTCAAACTCGATGGCGAAACAGGGCCCTATCTGCAATATGTTCATGCCAGAATTATCTCTTTAGAGGATAAAATTGGAAAAGTAGAAAAGGTTAACTGGGATCTCTTAGTTCACCCAACAGAAACTGCTATCATGATTAAGCTTTTTAAATTTAACTCCATAGTAGAGCAGGCCTGTGAACAGTATAACCCTTCCAAAATATCCTCATTTCTCTATGAGCTTGGAAAATCATTTAACGCTTTTTATGCTGAATGCCCGGTGGGAAGAGCTGAATCCATTGATCTAAAATGGACCAGGCTCGCTCTTTCAAGCTCTGTTGCCAGAGTGATGGAAAAAGGGATGGAGCTTCTAGGTATTCCTGCCCCTCCAAGAATGTAGTCTAACTACATAAAATCAATATTTTCAGCTACTTGGAAAACAGGGTAATAGCTACCCTATATTATGATAAAATATAGATATAGGTTTGTTTTTGCCCTATTTTGTAGTAAACAGGGGTAGTCAAATACTGGAGAGCAAATGCTTAAAATTACTAAGAAAGTCGAGTACGCCTTGATTGTTTTGAAGTATATGGGTGAGCACCCTAATGGGAACTTACACAGCGCTCGTGA
>SMWT01000153.1 GCA_004356615.1 Deltaproteobacteria bacterium
CTCCATGCATAACTTTTTTGCATCATAGAGCATTGAGTTTCCCCAGGATGGGGAGGGATAGAAATGAGAACCTATTTTTTTCTTCTTTTGATTTTTAGCTGTCAAATATTCGCGCAAGATACCGTTGAAATCGATTTGGTAGAACCAAATGATATTGAAGTTTTGTTAAATGAAGACACTGGGGGAGATCAGGTATCAAAGGCATTAGATGATTTGGACGCCTTGAAAGAGGACATTGGAGATGCCCCAAAAGTTGAACCTAAGAAAGTTGAAAAAACAAAAAAAATAAAAGAACCTGCTTTTTTTGATGTGGGAAAAGAAGAAAAGCAATTACTAGAACTTTCCAAATTTGTTCAAACTAAAATCACTGCCAAAGAATGGGATGACATTGCTAAAGAAGCAAAGAGCGAAAAATATGTTGTGCAAGATGGAGAGTGGCTATGGCAGATATCTAAAAAACTTTTTGGAACTGGTTTTTATTATTCTAAAATTTGGTCCATGAATCCTCATATTAAAAATCCTCATGAAATAACTCCTGGGATGGTTTTAATCTTTGACACTGGAGATGAAGACAGCCTACCTGAAGTTCAAATTGGGAAGTTTCTCGATTCCAAAACGAGGGCACGGAAACGAACCGGCCAGACCATTGATTTGGAAGACTTTGGCGATGATATTTCACCTAAATGGATTGAGGATCGAAAAAATTTAGTTGAGCAGGGAGTATATTTTCAATTTGCCTCTGATGAAACCTATGAAGATCTTGAAAGAATGGGCAAAATGGCGCTTAGAAAGGACTATCAAAAATACGAACCACCCATCGCGGAAATTGTAATCGTTGAGCCGGGTGAGCAATACGATAGATCAGGTTTTGATAAAACTTCCAAAATCATTTTTTCCTATAAGGAAGGATTTTTTCTAAATTCCTTTATTACCACCAATATTGTGGAAGACTTGGGGAAAATTAATGCCATTCAAGGAGACCGTTCATTCATTCATAGATGGGATAAAATCTATGTGCAGTTTGATGAAACGGTAAAACCAAGGCCCGGTGATAAATTCTCTATCTATTCTCGCGATGGAAACAGGTCTCACCCGGTATCTGATCGAGAAGGCATGAGATACACTATTCTTGCGCAAATTGAAGTATTAAGAAGAGTTGGCGGAGTTTGGGAATGTAATGTTTTAGAGGTAACAGACCTAGTAAAAAGAGGCGATAGAGTTACCGTATACACCCCTAAAATAGAAAAGATCATCCAAACTTTCACCAATAGGAAAATTGAGGCGGCCATCATAGATGCCTATACTGATACAGTCGGTGGGTTGTCTTTTGGAAATGTTGTTTATCTTGATCGGGGTCGTGCTGATGGGGTGGAGATGGGAACCGTTTTTGAAATATTTTCTTTTAAAGATGCTGGGACCGGAAGAAAAATATCTAACGATCCTACCTTTAAAATTGGTGAGTTAACAGTAATTACCTTAACGGAGAACTTCTCCACTGCTCTTATTACTTTAAGTTCTATGGAAATATCTTTAGGTCTTTTATCCTTTAGTAAAACCCTTGATTCCGTGGCAAAGGTCAATAAAGACAGAAAGGCCATTTCCTTAGGCAAGGTAGATCGGATAAAAGCTGAAGAGCTGGATAATTTAGATATTGAACTCAATTTAGATGATGTGAGTGAGGATTTATTAGATGAGGCCGACAGCATTAAGCTTACAGATGATGAGCTCGAAGAGCTAGAAGGGCAAGAAAGAGAGAAATCCATCATTAAAGAGCATGAAAAAGATCTCAAAGAACTTGAAAGGTTGGAGCAAGAGATTTTGGACGCTGAGTCAGATTTATTCGAAAGACAGAGGGACGAGGATAAATTACTGGAAGATATAGACTTAGGGCAGTTTGAAGACATGACTGGAGAGAAAAAACCTACTCTGGAAAATGTTGATGAGATCGAAAAAGAGATTGGTATCAAATATATAGATCAGGAAATAGACGCAAAAGATAACCCTTATGGGTTGACAGAGTTTGATCTTGAGGAAATAGATAGATTGTTGAATACTGGTTCAAATTAGATCGGACATTTTTCTTTGCAAAGCTTTTAGCTCATAGCAGGATAAAATCCACCTCATTACCATAAGGGAAAATAATGGCGAAAAAGTCATTAAGTAAGAAAAAATCGGCAAAAAAGAAGACTACAAGAAAAAAATCCGCTTATGACCTCGTAGTGGTTGAGTCCCCTTCTAAGGCCAAAACCATCAAGAAATATTTGGGTAGAGGTTACCAAGTAGTAGCTTCCAACGGCCATATTAAGGATCTCCCCAAATCAAAACTGGGCGTAGATGTCGGTAAAAGTTTTGATATGGAACTAGTTCCTATTCCCGGAAAACAAGCAAAAATCGATAGAATTGTTGAGCTGGCAAAGGATGCAAATAAGATTTATCTTGCTCCTGACTTGGACCGTGAAGGAGAGGCAATTGCTTTCCATATAAAGGAAGAGCTGCCCCGCAACAAAGAAGTTTACCGAGTAGTCTTTAATGCTGTAACCAAAAATGCTGTTCTAGCGGCGATGGAAAACCCTACCACCTTAAATCAAAATATGTATGATTCTCAAAAAACGAGAAGAATTCTTGATCGACTTGTGGGTTATAAAATCTCGCCTATCCTTTGGGATAAGGTTCAAAGAGGAATTTCTGCAGGCAGGGTTCAATCTCCGGCCCTTAGGTTAATTGTTGAAAGAGAAGAGGAAATTAAAGAGTTTAAACCTGAGCAATGGTTTTCTATTAATGGTGAATTCTCCAAAGATAAAAAAACCTTTGCTTTTAAATATTATGGTGACAACCCAAAGAAGAAAAAAGATCTTAAAGACGAAAAAGAAACTAAAAAAATAGTTAGTGATATTAAGGGTGGCGACTATAATATTGTAGAAATAAAAAAACGTGAGAGAAGACAAAAACCAACTCCCCCCTTTACCACCTCAAAACTTCAGCAAGAGGCCTCTTCAAAGCTTGGGTATACTGCCAAAAGAACCATGATGGTGGCGCAAAAACTTTATGAAGGTATAGAACTCACTAATATTGGCCTTCAGGGGCTAATTACCTATATGAGAACTGACTCCGTTCGAACAGAGCCAGAAACGCTAGCTACACTTAGAGATTTTATTAAAGAGAGCTATGGCAAAGACCACCTATCTAGTGAAGAAATTATTTATAAGAAAAAGGGAAAAGCTAAAGTCCAGGACGCTCACGAGGCCATAAGGCCTACCAGTTTGGAGTTTAGTCCTGAAAAAGTGAAAGGTGACCTCGAACCGGAGCATCTTAAGTTGTACACCTTGATTTGGAATAAATTCGTTTCCTCGCAAATGGCCCCAGCGGTGATTGATCAAACCTCTGCATTACTGGAAAACAATGGACACTACTTTAAATCAAATGGTTCCATCATAAAATTCCCTGGCTTTAGGGCCGTTTATTTAGAAGCAGCTGCTGAAAAAGTAAATAAAAATAGTGAAGATGGGGAGGAAGTAGTTCCTTCCGGACAGGTGATTTTGCCTGAATTAAATGAAGGTGAAAAATTAAAACCCTCAAAGGATGCCCAACTCTTAGAGCATTGGACGAGTCCTCCTCCAAGATTTAATGAGGCCTCACTGGTCAAAGAGCTTGAAGAAAATGGAATTGGCCGTCCTTCAACTTATGCTTCCATTATCTCAAACCTTCAGGATCGAAGGTATGTGGAGAAACGGGAAAATAGATTTATTCCCACCATTATGGGAACCAGGGTTTGTAATCTTTTAATAAAAAGTTTTGAAGAGATAATGGATGTTAAATTTACCGCTAAAATGGAAGACCAACTCGATTTAATCGAAGAGGGTGTGTCTAAATGGAAAACGGTGGTTAAAAAATTCTGGAAAGATTTTGAGCCTACTCTTGAAACCGCCAAAGAGGAGATGAAAAACCTCAAAAAATCCATTATTCCAACGGATATTAAATGCCAAAAATGTGATGATGGAATTTATCATATTAGATGGGGAAGAAATGGAGAGTTTCTTGCCTGCAGTAACTATCCAGAGTGTAATTCTTCTCACGACTTTATGAGAGATGAGAACGAAAAGATTCATATCTTACCCAAGGAATATCATTTTGACCCTTGCCCTACCTGTGGCAAAAGAATGGAAGTTAAAAACGGAAGGTATGGCCGATTCCTGCGATGTGAGGAATATCCTACGTGTGATACAACGACCTCTTATACCATTGATATAACTTGCCCTAAGTGTAAAAAAGGTAAGTTTGCAGAGAAGAAAAGTCGTTATGGGAAAATATTTTATGGTTGTTCCCGATATCCAGATTGTGAAAATGCTCTCTGGAACGAACCCATAAATCATGATTGCCCATCCTGTGGTTATCCAATAATGTGTAAAAAAGAAACTAAAAGAGATGGAAAACACCTTTTCTGTCCAGAGTGTAAACACAAAGTGGATGATCCTGATGTGGAAAGTTAAAGAAATTTGGAATAGTAACCCCGGGCCTAATACAAAAAAAGAATATGCATCCTTAACCGCTAAGGGAATGATGATGGGGGCCGCCGATCTGGTCCCTGGCGTTTCTGGTGGTACCATTGCCTATATTACCGGCATCTATGAAGATCTAATTGACGCCATTCATTCCATCGATCACGAGGTCTTAAAAAATGTCCTCACCCTAAATTTTAAAGCAGCACTTTCAAAAATTAACTTTAGATTTTTAGTTCCACTTTTTGGGGGAATCCTTTTTTCCATTTTTGCCTTCGCCCGGCTCATGCATTACCTGATCATTTATCACCCGGAACCGACTTGGGGAGTATTTTTTGGCCTTATCTTGGGTTCAATTTTCATCCTGGCCAAGGAAGTTAAGGAACATCCAACCTTTTCCACTTTCTTTTGGGTTTTAATAGGAACGCTAGTTGGTTATGGTGTGGTAAATTTAATTCCAGTCAGTACGCCCAACGATTTATGGTTCATTTTCCTATGCGGGATAATTGGTATTACCGCCATGATCTTGCCTGGACTTAGTGGTTCTTTTCTCCTACTTATCCTGGGTAAATATGAATATGTAACCAATGCAGTTAAGAATCCCTTTATTGAAGGGAATTTAATCATTCTCCTGGTTTTTACCCTAGGAACAGTAACTGGTCTCATCTCTTTTTCAAAAGTACTACATTACTTTCTTAAAAGATTTCACTACCCAACACGCGCATTATTAACAGGACTCTTAATCGGCTCACTTCCCAAAATTTGGCCTTTTAAAACAGTCATTGAGTCTAGAGTCATTAGAGGAAAGGTGAACGTCATCCAGGATATGAACATCTGGCCAGGTATTGATTCTCAGGCCTTATTTGTCTTTGCCTTAATGCTTATCTCATTAGTGGCCATATTGGTTTTAGAGCGTAAGGCCAATGGGAAAAAAGCTTGATTTTGCCCTTAGTTATTACTATAAAACCAACATGCGGGATTAGCTCAGCTGGATAGAGTAGTTGGCTTCGAACCAATTGGTCGGGGGTTCGAATCCCTCATCCCGCGCCATTTATTCAATGCCATGGGGTGATGAATCCCCTGAGGGACATACTACTTTTATCC
>SMWT01000154.1 GCA_004356615.1 Deltaproteobacteria bacterium
TATGGCCGGGCCCTTTCAGGAACTTTAATTTCTGACCGGGTTTTATATTCTGATAAAATGACAGAAGAAGACATTGGTAAGAAATCCGGATTTACCTTCCGGCCTCCTTTTAATTCCTGGCTTAGGCCCTCTTTTGATTATCGTGGAATGTGGCTTATGCGAAATCTCGGTGACAGTGAAAGTCAATGGATCAATATGCAAGTCGATGGGAACCTGGTTTTTAAGTGGGGAAAACGGGATCAGTGGTACGTATCTCTAACTTATGGATATGTTCCCACTCCTCATGCCTTAAAAGGCCAGGACGTGAATAATTCTCGTTCCCGGGAGCACTACATAGCCTTTAGACCTATTGATAAATTTGGCATTTATTTGGGACTGATGGATATCGCCTATGGAATTAGAATCCCAGATCACATTGCCGCTTCAAGGGAACCACTGGGACTTGGGCAAAATGATCAAACCCATGGGGCCTTACTCCACTACGTCAGTAATACTTTTGAGGGTGGATTACATGGCTTTATGGGAAATCTCACACAAGATGAAGATCTAAGGCAAAAGGGTGGCTCTATAAAATTGGAATACGCCATTGGAAAATATTTTAAGCCCGGAATTTCAGGCCTTGCTTCTAAAAATGATTATTTAAAAAAATACCTGGCCGCTTTTCACACCAAAATTGGTTATCCCAAAGGATCGGCAACTCTTTTTGAATTTGGCATGAAAAGGGATGAAGCGATTTTAATTGCAGAAAAAAAGACCATGCTCTATCTTCTCTACCAAAATCATATGAATTTAAGACGAGGACTATTTGGCCTATTTGGTCTGGAGTACCTCAAGCCTAATACCTCAGAAGAGCTAAATCTCTTAAAATTTAATTTAGGTTTGCAGTATTTTTTAATTCAAGGGGTGGAGCTTCGAGCTGATATTTCTAATAGCAAAACTTATCAAAATAATATTCACACGGATGATGTGTGGGATTTTTTATGGCAGATTCATTTATGGTTTTAAAGCTAGCGATCCTTCTATTAATACCGGGACTGTGTTTTGGGAATTCCTCCTACCTGAATCTTAAAAATAGTATTGAGGTCTTAGAGCGAGATGGAACCAGCACCTTGACCCAGAAAAAAGTAGATATGTTAAACGAGCAGCTCTCTGATGCTGAAGATGAAGATGACTTTGATGAGTTTGAGGATCGCTTTAACCAAGTAATCGGTGCTTGGCTTAAGAAGAGACTTTCCGGGGGCTGGAATATTTTTGTGAGTCTTACCTCTTGGACTTATGGAATTGATCTTCCCATTTCAAAACAGAAATTACTCTCCGATGAAATAGGTGCCTGCGGTGGAGGCGGTTATGATTGGCAAAATCATTGGTTTGGTTTTGGAATTGATCTCTGTTTGGGTGGAATGAGTGGAAAAAGCGCAATAAAATTACCCGCCAACCTTGTTTTATTTTTAGATTTACCGGTTTTTATGTTGAGTTCAAGGCCTAAGGTATATTGGCGACCTGACGAGAAAACCAGACTGGTTTTTTATCTTCCTTTGATCTATCGCTATGGTTTTTCCACCGATTATCTAAATGACAAATCTCTTGAAGGGGGAGACTTTTCAGTTGGCTTTTTCCTCGGCGGTGAATGGGAAATATCCGGCATCGTCCTGGGATCATCCCTTGGCAAAATAATTGGTTATGAATCCGCCAGTTGGAATTTCACCCTTGGATACCGGTTTTAATCTACCACTTAGGAAATCCGTTCACCTGATCATGGTGAAACCAAATCATCTCATTTGATAAGTGCATGGCCCCAGCGGTATCAAAAGTTTCATCCACCACCCAGTGGTTAAAGATCAAGCTGACCTTTCTAGCAAAAACAGGTGCAGTTCCATTTGGACCTCCGGCCATAGGTGGTAGAGGAATTGTTGGATAGCGGTGAAACATGGGACTTGGTTTTCTTTTATATGCTGGGATGGAAGAAATAGGAGGAGCTGAGATTTGCAGTCCTGATTTGTTGACTACATTTAGAAAAAAGCTGGTCATGTCCTTGGCCAACTTATCTGCCCCTACATCCATGGCGGCAAAAATTTTGATGGCGTTAAACGCACCTAAAAGAACTGCGACCTCATCAGCGGTGAAACTCATCTTATCAATAAAAACTCCCATAGAAGGCATAAAGTCATCCATCATTCTATGGTAGTAGGCCACAGCGACATCTTTGTAGCCATTGTCCCCGGTAATATTGGCAGCACCTATTAAGGCGCGGATTTTATAGGCCTGATTCATAATGTTTTGGCTGGTCCAGGCAACCAGCTCATCGGCATGCTCTTTAATTTTTGCTTTAATGACAGGCCTATCTTTTTTGTTGGCCAGTCCATACCAGGCCAGGGCCTGAATAGCTAAGGATCGATCTTTAGTGATGACTGGTTCAGGCATATTTTGAAAAATACCTTTGGCCATATTCAGTAGATCTTTTGAAACTTCCGATGCCGGCTTCATTTGCATCATGGAGGCCACTTTGGCACATCTATTCTCTCTCATCTTTGAAGATGAGGGAGTACCTATGAACCCGGCGAGGTTTGAGATGGCAGAGAGGACCACGTATTCATCTGATCTGTGAGAATTTTTATAGTTTCCGGGATTCATTTTATAATCTTTAATTTGCATAAGGGCCTCAGCGCAAAGAACCAGCCCTGCAAATCTTTGTTGCGCTCCTGGAATATTGTTGTGTCCAGGGTCTCCAAAGTGATTGTCGAGGTTAAATTGTTTTGTCCATTCAATTTCTTTCATCAAAGTCCAGCCAAAGGTTTTACCTGTGGTAGGATCGTTATATCCGTGCGCCCATCTACCATTGTTAAAATCTGAAGGATCACCGTTGTTGGCGTTAATGTATCTGGGATTTCCGTAGTTATAAACTCGCTTTAATAGAGCGGGATTTTTTGCTGGCATGGCGGTTGAATGCTCATCTGATGCCATTTGCACCATTTTTTTAACCATGGCCATGTTGGGCATGAATTTTTCACCAAGGCCTGATTTCATGATAAACGCCCCTAAGCTATAGAGAGAATACCAATAGGCCTGCTCCTGCATATGAAAGAATTTAAACTCGGGTGTCTGTTCTTTCTTAAAAGGTAGTTCGGTGATTAGATCAACAGAGTTTACAATATTAAATTTAATTGGCCCTGCTTTTATTGTTAGGGAAAACATTAAGAGGTAAATAATCGTTAGGGTTTTCATTTCTCTCTCCGTGAAAAATTAATATATTAACAATTGTATTTTATTATATAAGTAATGATAATTGAAAACTATTTTTTATTCCATGAGATTGATCCACTCAACTAGAGTGTTTAAGTCATCTTCTGATAAGGGTGGACTTTGAAAAGGCATATTACCACCAACGTTTTGTAGTTTGGTGATTAGGCGTGAGCTAAAGGGATCGCCAGGAATTACCAGTCCTGTGCTTTTCCAGGCCTGATCGGTGGTATTACTTGCCCACTGATTATGAAAACCAAGATGACAGGTTAGACAGTTTTTCTCTATAACATTGTAAGCATTTGCAAGTCTGGGATCACCTGAGCTTGTAGGCACAGGTCTTGGACTGAAGCGTTCGCGATCGCCACTACTGGAATTATAATCTTGTACACAACCAAGTAGTAGGAGAAGGATAGTAAGGCGGATCATTTTTTTTCTTTTAGAGGTAGGACGATTATTACTTTGGCCTCGTCTTGAACTCCTACTCCCATATATTTAAGAGCTGGAATTTTAAACTTGGCAAAATTTATTGTGAAAGTGGCCTGAATAAACTTGGGAGATAATTCTTTAAAAGTAAAAGGTACTGTTTGAGTTAGATCATTAACTTTAAAGGTCGCTGTTCCCTTGCCGTTTTCTCCTGTGGCCTCTACTAGGAGGATATTGGTTTTAGGTGCCTTATCTGCCTTTAACCTTTGTTGCAGGTGAGTATTTCTAAGATCTATCCCGGTTTCAATTGAGGTGACGGGAATTCTTATATTTTTGGCGGTGTACTTGGAACCTTGTTTAAAAACTTTGCCGCGAATTTTGGTGGAAGTAGCGATAAAATCACCCGCAGGCCAGAGGTCCACATAAACTTCCAGTTTTTTTGAGGGTTCACCATAAAGATTAGTGGAAAGGAGAAGTAAAAAAAGAAGTTTTTTCATTTGATTCCTAAATAGGTTTTCTGCCTCTTAATATATGATCAAAGCTATACCTTCCAGGGCCTGTTAGCGCAAGGCAAAGAAATGCAAATAAATAGAGGAGGGCCCGCTCTTTACTGCTGAAAGGATCATGGAAATGGACCACAAAGACTGCCACAAACATGGTAATAGAGAGAAACCCTGACCAAATTCTAGTCATTAGACCGAGGGCCAAACAAAGTCCTCCGGCAAATTCTGAAATCCCGGCCATCCAGGCAAATGCTCCAGGTAAGGGAAAACCCATTTTACCGACGGCTGCTGTAAAGCCTGCTGATGGAGGAATTTTTCCTAACCCATGGGCCAGACATATCATAAGTCCCACTGAAACCCTTAAAATTAAAAGGCCCATGTTTGCGTAGATTGAATGGAATAGCTCACTGCTAAATAGATAAGTTCTCATGGAAGTAGGATTACAAAGTTGGGAGGGTTTTGCAAAACAGGAATATCCGAAGCTCAGAATTCTTTGTTTATTATGGCCATGGCCACTTTAATTCCATCCACCGCCGAAGAAGTAATTCCTCCAGCATAACCTGCACCCTCACCGCAAGGGTATAGTCCCTTATGCGTTAAAGACTCAAGGGTTTCCTTATCTCTGGTGATGGTAACCGGTGCGGAAGTTCTGGTTTCTGGAGCTATTAAAATAGATTTAGGATGAATAAAGCCTTTCATTTTTTTATCGAAATTTTTAAGCGCGTTTTTTAAATGCTGGATTACAAATGGGGGAAAAATTTCCCTAAGATCTGCTTTGAAAATGCCGGAGGGGGTGGAAGTTTTGGGAAGGGGTTCGCTATTTAGCGAATCATTTAAAAACTCTTCCACCGTTATGGCCGGAAGCTCTCTACCCGTTGCCTGCTCTTTTGAGAGATTAAAGGCCTTGTGTTCAATTTCTTTTATAAAATCAAGTCCTGCAAGGACGTTGTCTTTAGTGGAAAAATCTTCATCGGCCTTAACCGTAACGACGATGGCAGAGTTAGACCACCTTGAGCCTCTAGCGTAATTGCTCATGCCATTAACTACCAGTCCATCATCTTCGGTACCAGATGAGAGAACATAACCTCCAGGACACATGCAAAAACTATAGGTTCCATGGTCTGTGGTTTTATCATGAAAACTTAAGGCATAGCGGGCAGATTTTAAAGAATCCTGTTTTGCAAAGTTTCCCAGCTGCAAGTGATCAATCACCTCTCGTGGATGTTCGATCCTAACGCCGATTGCGAAATCTTTTGGTTTCATGGAAACATGTTGTTCTCTGAAATGATAATAAAGATCTTTGGCCGAATGGCCCGTGGCCAAAACGACATTGGGAGAAAAGAGATCTTGTTCACCCTCATCTGTTTTGATTGTTACCCCGGTTATAATACTATTTTCAGAAAGGATTTTGGTCACTTTGCTGTGATAGTGGATTTCACATCCCACCGTTTTTAAGTAATCGGTAATTTTGTTGATAAGCGGTCTGATTTTATTGGAGCCCAGGTGAGGATTAGCGAGATATTCAATTTCTGGTGGCGCGCCAAATTCAACCATTTTATGCATTACATATTTTATAAAGGGAGATTTAATTCTGGTGATTAATTTTCCATCACTAAAAAGTCCTGCTCCCCCTTCTCCAAAGCAAACATTATTTTCACCATCAAACTCTCCATAGCGCCAAAACTTAGCGATCTTTTTCATTCTCTCCTGGGCCCGTCCTCCCCTTTCAATTAGGATGGAGGGAATACCATATTCGGCCAGCCTTAAAGCGCAAAATAAACCGCCAGGACCTGCTCCGACAATAATAGGTTTTTGCGGTAGAGCGCCTAATTGGGGGAAGCTTTCAACGTATTTACTAAAAGTTTCTCCAGAAAGTTTCACTTCTACTAAATAGTTGTATCTAGGAGTTCTGCCCTGGTTTGATTTTCTCGCATCCAGGGATTTGGATAGAATTCTAAAATCCTCTAACTTGGGGAATTTTTTCTTCAGGGCCTTTTCTAGGTCCTGGTTAAATTCAAGAATTAAATTAATTTTTTTACCCATTCAGCTTTTCGTTTACCTTGACTGCCGTGTTGTGTCTAGAAGACAATAAAAAAAGGAAAAAATTTAAGTATTTCAGGAAGGAAAATGCGGTTTTTTTGGGTTCTCATCTTTTCGATCTCCTGCGCGACGGAATATGTCAGCATCGATACCCAACCTCGCGGGGTGCAGGTTCTTAAAAAAGATAATGGTAATTTAATCACTATAGGGAACACACCTGTTTTTGTTAAAGAAAATGAAAGTGAAAAAGAAAGGTACAGATTTTCATACGAAGATAATAAAGGCGATTATATCGTTACGGATAAGACCTTTGAAAAGTCACGCAGATGCCTTAAGAAATGGAAGGATCCCTTCTATCACCCCATGGGCCAGAAAGAAGCAAAGGAATATCCCTTTGAAATGATGGTTGATGCCTTTAGGGAAGAATGTGTCCCCTATATCCGTGCTCATCTAAAAAAAATGAGAAAAAGCAGTGCTATTAAACAATGTCGAAAATTACTCTTGGTGTTGCCGCGAAGCTGGTATCGAAAGGTTTCGCATCAACTGGTAGAGCATTGGACAAAAAAGTTATTTCCTACCGAGAAGAAGTTTTGTGACTCCCTGGTGGATATTCGAAAATCCAATGTAGAGCTGATGTTTAATCGCAAAGATAACTTCAATAGTCCGGAAAAGCTTGAAGATATGTCTTTTAAACACTGGGCACGCCTAGGCCATAAATTTAAGGCCTCCCATGTAATCTTTTTTCCCTACCATGAGGAGGAGGGAGTATATAGCGTAACACCAACAGTGCTAGATCTTCATTCCTGGGAAAAGGAAAAGAAACCTTCATTTTCTCCCTTTAAAAAAGAAATAAAGATGTCTACCGGTTTTAAAATTGGGAATTTCTTTGCCACTGCTTTTCGCTTAATTCCCAACGTCTTTTCGGTCAAATTAAAAATGGATAGCGCCTTTCATCTGGAAGACAATAATGTATTGGGTGGTGACACTGAGAGGTATAGTTACCGGGATTTAAGGGTGGGAATTTCCGCTGGATCTTTCAGATTTCCTAAAAAAAGATGGTTTGGGGAATTTGAAATCGGACCAAGGGCATCCTTTACCACCTGGGGAAAACAAAATCGTTTTTATGTAACGGAACTTTCTCTCGCCCTAAGATTTTTTCTCCACCTCCCCTTTAATGGGGTCCTTAATGTAAAGGCACATGGAGGAGGGGCCAATATTCATGCAAACAATAAAACCTATGGAAAAAGTAAAAATATTTGGACTTGGGATGGAGGTATTACCCTTGAGCTCTATAGTATTATCTTCCGTAGATGGATGTATTCAGTGGGGGCAACACGAGTATGGATCCCTCGAAACACCATTTCCAATGATAAGTTTTCCCTAAAGGGGGAAAGTCATATTTTTATTCGCTTCGGTTATTTTTTTCCTGAGCTTCGGGCCTTGGCGGGAGAATATTTCTATTAGGGCATTTTCTTTTCTATCCTATCCAACTTTTCATCTAGGTGTTCGAACATTTGCTTAATATGTTTTTCTTCTAGTTGCAGCTTTCTAGTAGGAAGATAATCTTGACGTAGTAAGGCCTCGGCAAAAAGCGAGGTGTGAAGGGCCAAAAGAGCAGTTCCCGCTAACATTAAGGATACTCCTATGATCTTACCTTCAGGAGTAACCGGGGTGATATCTCCATAGCCCACCGTGGTAACAGTGGTAAATCCCCACCAAAGAGCGTCACCAAAATGTTT
The DNA here is from genome assembly GCA_004356615.1 of Deltaproteobacteria bacterium. Lineage (GTDB taxonomy): Bacteria > Bdellovibrionota > Bacteriovoracia > Bacteriovoracales > Bacteriovoracaceae > SMWT01. Next base: position 7,946 of record SMWT01000154.1, read on the forward strand.
TATATTGTAGTTAATTCCCTTTTCCACCACGTAAAAGGCATAAGATAGGCTCCAGATGCAAACTTGGCCAAAGATAACCACGATCAAAAAATGAACAGAGGTAACCGTACTCCAAAGAATATTGGTGAGGTGTAAAGTGTTGCGAAAAAATCCTTTCATCGGGAAGTATTATTTCCTATTTTTCTCGATAAACCAAGATGTTGACAGCGGATTAAATCATTTATCAAACTAAGTAGATGAATTATGACTTTTTGAGTCGAGGGCAATTCATCATTGCTTTAAATTTCCTGCTCCTACCAATTCTGATAGGGCCTTGGTTTGAAAACTTTTTTCGTGGCCCTAAATGGGTTCTACTGTACTTTTCTAGTCTTTTTTTAATTCCTTTTATAAAGTCGGTACCTAAAGTTAAGATTTCTAAATTGTTTTTGGTTTTATTTCTCTTGGTAATGATCTATCACCGGGAGGCACCACTCTCTCCCTTTTTGCTCGATCTTTTTTGTTTTATCACCATCACCTTAGCGGTATATGGCATTGCCAAAAGATCACCCGATTTATTTTTAAAGCAAGTTTTAAAATTTAATATACCTGCTACCATACTGGTTCTAAGTGTTTCCTACCTGCAGCTTTTTCAAATTCCCCTCCCCTCCTGGTTTGCTTTATTTCCCGTGGGAAATTTTACCTCCTTTTTTGGTAATACCATTTTTACCGGGGAATTTTTGGCCTCATCAATTCTACTGCTCCTGTATGGATGGGAATCCAGTGGGAAAAAGCTTAATTTGGTTTTAATTTTTCTCTCTTTAGCACTTATTTATTTTCTTTTTTCTCGCATGGTTATTATTGGTATAGTTTTGGCCTATTTTATTCCGCGCTGGGGAAAAAAGTTACCTCTTAAGATGCTCATTCCCCTATTTTTAATCTTGGGTGCCTTAACCATAGGAGGTATTAGAAGCCCCCTTTTTTCCAAGGGTATTTTAAAATCTAAAGCATCTAGTTTTGATCAAAGATGGGCCTTGGTTTTAAATTCCCTAAGTATGATAAAGGATAGGCCCTTTTTTGGTATTGGCCCTCTTCGTTTTCCCACCTCTTATATTCCCTATCGAAACGCCAAGGTGCACGATCCTTTCGTAAAAGAGCATCGTTGGCGCGATGACCCCCATTCTACTCCCATTAGGCTTATGGTGGAATTTGGAGTTCCCTTTGCATTAATATGTTTATTTTTATGGTTCAAGATGATTTGGCGTAAGTGGGAAGTGGATCCCTTAAATCGTTTTTTACTGGGAATCCTAATCTTTTATTCCGTGGACCTCTTATTTGGATTTCCCTGGATGCTCCCCTATCCCTTCTTTTTTTGCGCTGTTTGCCTTGGAATTGGATTATCTAAGAAAGAAGTTATCACGCTTAAAAAACCCCTGCGCAACTTTGCTCTGGTATGCTCTTTCTTGCTGCTGGGGTTTCGCTCTTTAAGTTATTCCTTCTCACGTTTTGCTATTAAAAATTATTCCAGTGATTTTTCTAAAATGGGGCAGGCCTGCAAATTAACCCCATATATTTGGGAAAATTGTTACCAGCGAGTTAAGAAGGCCTATCGCTATGGAAAATATAACGAAGTTATAGAGATTTCTCGTAAAATGGAGGCGCTCTACCCTGGACACCATACATTTATAAAATCTAGCGCCTTGGCCCTGGTAAAAACGAGAAAATTGCAAAAGGCATGTCAGCAAATGAGGAATTATGAGAATATTGTGGGAAGTCCCAACTCTCTAGAAAATCTTAAGAGAAATTATTGTAAAAACTAATACTCTTGTCCTAAACTAGGCCCATGGAAATTAGATTAATTATAATTGGTGATGAATTACTATCCGGTCAGATCGCGGATAAAAATGGGCAATATCTTGGTAAGTTTTTGCATAAAAAAGGCATTGAGCTTAAAAATATAAAAATTGTTGGTGACCATGAAGTTGATCTCACCTCCGCCTTTAAAGGTTTTGATGGAAAAATCACGCTAGTTTGCGGAGGTCTAGGCCCCACCCACGATGATAAAACCAAAAAGGTTATGGCCTCTTTTTTTAATCTCGAAATTTTAGAAAGTGATGCTTGTTCTGAGATAGTAGAAAAAAATTATAGCAGGAGAGGGGTAAGCTGGGACCCTGACTCCAATTTTTATCACCATATACCGAAATCTGTTACCCCTTTAAATAATCCCTCCGGCCTGGCCCCGGGGCTGGCCCTGATAAAAGATGATTTTGCCTTTATTTGTTTGCCGGGGGTGCCCATAGAATTTAATACCATGTTGGAAGAAGTTGTATTCCCCCTGCTGGAGAAAAGCTTTAAACTCGGCAACAAAGATCTTGGAAGAATAAATATTAAAACCTTTGGTATTCCTGAAGAGAGTATTTTTCATAAAAATAAAACTTTGTGGCAAGACCTTTCAATGTTTGGGAAAGTGGCCTCCCTACCCCATGCCCTGGGAGTTGATATTGAAATTTCTAGGATTGATTTAAATAAACATCCAAATTTTAGCGAAAAAATAAAAGATCTCCTAGGCCCTTTAAAAGAGAATGTTTGGCAATATGGAGATAACCCCCTGGAAGAGAGGGTTATCGATTTGGCCCGTGAAAAAAATTTGATGATAGGCCTTGCGGAGTCCTGTACTGGAGGGTTGATCTCTCATCGCTTAACCAATGTGGATGGATGCTCTTCCCATTTTTTAGGATCCATTGTCAGTTATGCCGATGAGGTAAAAAGAGATATTTTGGCAGTTAAAGAAGAAACCCTTAACTCTTACGGGGCCGTTAGCTTAGAAATTGCCAGGGAAATGGCGATAGGTGCGGCAGATAAACTGAAGGCCGATATAACTGTTTCCGTTACCGGCATCGCCGGGCCTGCTGGAGGTAGCGAAGAAAAACCGGTGGGGACCGTGGCCATTGGTTATTGCTACCAAGGAGAATCCGGTTCTGAGCTGTTAAATTTAAGAGGAAACCGCAAGAATTTAAAATATCTTTTTAGTCAAAAGGCCCTTTTTACCCTGTTTTTTCTTCTTCGTGATGGCCGACTTTAAAAGTCGGTGGAAATTCTTACCTAAACAAAATTTCTTTTCAAGGCAAAACGCTTTAATAACGATAAATTACCATGCGTATCTTGTGTTTAATTTTAACCATGGCCTTTGCCGTATCCTGCGGCCCAACTCTATCCACTGGGCGAAATGTAGTAGAAGAACCTGCAGAAGCTCCTCCGGCAGCTCCCCCGCCTTTTCCCACCAGCAACAATTTTTTTAAAAATGGTGACATCAACGCCTCCAAAGTAAATATTCCGGTAAATTTTAACACTACTTTAAACATCCTTGGAAAAGAGGTTGATGATTATATCAGACACGATGGAAGAAATAACATCGTGTGTTTTGTCACTCGGTATGAACAGAGTTTGCAAAAACCTATTTTAGTACAGGCCGCCCGGCCGACCTCTCGTAATAATTTTGCTACTAATATCCAGGAATTTTTCTTCATACTAGA
>SMWT01000155.1 GCA_004356615.1 Deltaproteobacteria bacterium
AACCTTTCCGTGGGAGAGAGACAGCTGCTCGCTCTAACTCGCATCTTTATTAAAAATCCCCAGATCTTAGTGCTCGATGAGGCCACGGCAAACATTGATCCTTTCTATGAAGAGCTCATTCACGGAGCGGTCTTTAAGGCGATGGAAAACAAAACCTGTTTAATCATTGCTCACCGACTTGAGACCCTAAAACAGTGCGATCGCATCCTAGTCTTTAGCGATGGCAGGCTCATTGAAGAAGGAAACTCTGACCTGCTCTTTAGGAATAAGGGCCATTTCTATAGTCTCCACAATGCCCAGGGTTTAAGCTAAACAAATTTTTTTGGATATATGTTTGCGTGCTAAAATTAGGGTATGAAATGCCTATTATTTTTTCTCATCTCTTTTAATCTTTTGGCCATCGATATTAGTGAGTGGAAGGAATACAAACCTGGGGGGATGACTAAATGTGCCCGGGGAGGTGAGTATTCCTTTTTTGTTAAAGAAGGTGATCCCAGCAAGATCGTGATTGATTTTATGGGCGGAGGTGCCTGTTGGGATAAGCGGACGTGTAAAGTTGGGAGTAGAATCTTTTTTGATTCCATTGAAAGGTTTAGGGCAGAGGCGGAGGAAAATATTGGTGGGGTCTATGATAAAAAAGATGTTAGGAATCCCTTAAAGGATTGGACCCATGTGATCATTCCCCTGTGTACCGCAGATATCCACATGGGAGAAAACGATCAGGAATATGGGGATCTAAAGATTTTTCACCGGGGTGGAGTAAATGCGAAGGCGGTTTTGGATTTTATCGCCATCAAGTATTTTCTTCCTGAAAAAGTCTTGGTGGCAGGATGTAGCGGGGGCGCCTATGGTTCCATCTTTTGGCTTCCCTATATAAGAAGTACCTATCCAATATCTCATATGTATCAGTTTGCTGACTCAGGTGCGGGAGTTATCACTGATAACTTTTACGCCGAGTTTGCCGTTAAAAAGTGGAAAATTTGGAAAAATATTCCGCTATGGGTTCCAGGACTTAACTCCACAAGGATTAATAATATTGTCGATCTCTATTTAGAAGTAGGGGATTTTCACCCCAGTGTGCGGCTCAGTCAGTTTAACTACACTGGAGATACCAATCAGAAGTTATTTTATTTTCTCATGGGAGGAAAGATCCCCCAGTGGAAAAATAAAATGTTTAAACATATGGAAGATATTGACTTAAAGCTTGGAAACTTTAACTACTTCATCGATAAGAGTACCGAGCATTGTGTCCTTCCCTATTCGAGATTTTATCAAACTGAAGTGGGAGGGGTAAAACTTAGCGATTGGTTACATAATTTAATAACAGATGGGTATATAGAGAATAAAAGGCCCTCGGACGAGGGCCCTTTGGACTAAGCTGCGAAGTTAGGGCCATGAGGTCTCATCCCTCTTCTAGGCCCTCTTCGGTGATATCCACGTCCACCTCTTCGGTGTCCTCTCATTCTTCTCATCATTTTTCTCATACATCTAAGCCCTGGTTTTCTTTGCTCAAGTGTAAAAACATTCAGGGCAACGTCAGCTACAAAACCAAGCTTTGCTTTCATCATGGCGGTTTTAGCATCAGCAAGGGCGTCCATGTTTACGGCAAGTCCATCAACTGTTGCATCATCACTCATAATGGCAACTTTGAAATCAAGCCTGGCATGCTTCATGACCGCTTTAAGATCGATCATTTGGTGTTTCCAAGCGATCAATTTTTCTTTAAGAGACGCTCTTTGCTCAGGAGTTAGGTTTAGCTTTTTACAAGCTCCACCCCTCATACTCTCATTAAATTGCTTGTCGAAAGTGTCCGCTTGAGTCTGGAACGTAAAAAGTAGGGCAATCGTTAATAGTAATTTCATAATTTCCTCCGTGGAATTGTTATTGGTAGGGAGATTCTGGACCAGTTTTGGATAAAAAGGCATTAATTTTTAGTCCATTCGGGGCATATTTATTGATAAATAGTGTTACTTTGTGCAATGTTTGAGCTTTGTTAAGTCAGTAGCTCGGAGCGTTAATATCGTGAGAAATTTTTGGGCACCAGGTAGAGTAAACCTTATTGGAGAGCACCTAGACTATAACGGAGGCATGGTTCTCCCTTGTCCTCTAGCAATTGGAACTCATCTAGAAGTAAAGAATAGAGATGATAGCTTGCTGGTATTAAGCTCTGAAAACTTTGCGGGAAAATTTACCTTTGATCTAAATGATTTCCCTAAAAGTGAAAAAAGCTGGTGTCGATACCCCCTGGGTGTATTTAGTGAACTTTTAAAGCTTGGCGCTTCGCTTGCGGGAATGGCCCTTCACTACCGAGGAGAAATACCTCAGGGAGCAGGGCTTTCAAGTAGTGCCTCTATTGAGGTTGTCACTGCCTTTGCAATCAACGAAATATTTAATCTAGGATTAAGTAAGCTTGAACTCGTGAAGCTTTGCCTCAGAGCAGAAAATGATTACGTCGGCGTCGCCTGCGGCATCATGGATCAGTTTGCTATTGGTATGGGGGAGCAAGGAAAAGCAGTCGCTATCAACTGCGAAAATTTAGATTATCAGCTGGCCGATATAAATATTCCCGGACATAAATTTATCATCGCCAATACAGGCCATCCGCGAAGTTTAGGGGATGGTTTTTTTAATCAGAGAAGAGCTGAATGCGAGCAGGTCCTGGGGAAAGATTTATCAAGTCTTGATGGCACGCTTTTAAAAAGAGCGAGGCATGTTATTTCTGAAAAGAAGAGAGTACTGGATTTTATCGAAATGTTAAAAATTGGGGACGTGGTCTCTATGGGAAGACTGATGAACGAGTCTCATAAATCCCTCAAGGAAGACTTTGAAGTTACCGGAGAGCATCTTGATGTCCTAGTGCAGCTATCTCAGAGCATGGATTTTGTGAGGGGTTCACGCATGACGGGGGCAGGATTTGGCGGTTGCACGGTAAATTTAGTTGAAGAAGATAAAATGATTGATTATTGTGAGCAAGTTGGAACAGCTTATGAGAAGCACTTTGGCATAAAACCAGAATTTTACGAGGTATAGAAATGAAACCAGCATTAGTAATTTTAGCAGCAGGAATGGGAAGTCGTTACGGTGGACTTAAACAAATTGCCGGATTTGGCCCAAGTGGTGAAACCCTTGTAGATTATTCCCTCTATAATGCCATTAATGCCGGGTTCAAACATTTTGTTTTCATTATTAAAAAAGCAATTGAAAAAGATTTTAAAGAGACCTTTGGCAATAAATTTCCAAAAGATGTTAAAGTAGACTACGTTTTTCAAGAAGTGGATAAGGTTCCAGAAGGTACAAGTTATAACTCAAAAAGAGATAGACCGTGGGGCACAGGACACGCACTCCTGATGACCGAAGATGTGATCGATGGGCCGTTTGGAGTTATTAACGCTGACGATTATTATGGCCCAGAATCCTTTGTATCCCTTTATAACTTTTTAGCTAAATCAGAGAATACTCCCGATTACTGCATGGTGGGCTACAAGATTGAAGATACCCTATCTAAGTTTGGCCCCGTCTCAAGGGGCGTTTGTAAAAAAGGCGAAAAGGGACAGCTAGTTGAAATCCATGAAAGGAAACATATTGAGAGAAATGATAAAGGTGAAATCGCCTTTGAGCTCGATGGTAAAGTTAGTCATATCAGTGAGGGAACTCCCGTCTCGCTAAATATCTGGGGCCTGAACACTTCCATTTTTCCCGTTCTAAATAAGAATTTCGTTGAATTTTTAGATAAAAAAGGAAACGATTTGAAAGAGGAATTTTATATTCCCATTGAAGTGAACGAACTGGTTAAAAATAAATTGGCCCAAGTGGAAATTTTGGAAGGTTCTAGTGAGTGGTTTGGCGTCACCTATAAAGAGGACGATGAAATCGTTAGGGACAGAATTAAATCCTTAGTTTCCCAGGGAGTGTACCCCGAAAACTTATGGAAAAATTAGAGATTGTCGCAAATTTTGATATCGGTAAGGTGAAAAAAATCACCCCCGTAACTGTGGGCCATATCAACAGTACTTTTTTGGTTGAAGGCGACAACAACTACATCCTGCAAAAAATAAATAAAAATATCTTTAAAACTCCCACCCATGTACTGGAAAACTTTGCCAAGATATCCAGGCATTTAGAAAATAAGCTTAAAGACCTTCCCGATTTTAAAAGGAGATATGTAACCTCTTTTAAAACCGCTGAAAAGAAAGATCATTTTAAAGATGGAAAGGGAGATTATTGGCGGCTTTTAAACTACCAAGAGGATACTAAAAATTTAGACCACAGCTCAACTGCTATCCAGTCCTTCGAAGCGGCCAAGGCCTATGGCCTGTTTCAAAAACTCTTCCTAGATTTTAATCCCCAGGATTTGCATATCACCATTGCTAATTTTCATAATCCCATAAAAAGATTTGAGGAATACGAGAGAGCGCTAACCAAAGCTGTCGATGGCCGTGCTGATAAATGTCTGTGGGAGCAGGAATACGTAAGTAAAAATAAATCGTTGGTTGATAGCTTTAATAAGCTTAAGGAGAATATTCCCCTTAGAGTGGTTCACAACGACGCCAAACTGAGTAATGTCTTGTTTGATAAAGAGTCGGGGGAAGGACTTTGTGTCATCGATTTAGATACCGTTATGCCAGGATACGTTTTTTTTGATTTTGGAGATCTGGTTCGCTCCATGGCCGGCCCCAGAGAAGACGAAAGGGATTTTGCCAAGATTGTAATCGATCCGGAAAAATTCAGGGCGCTGGCAAAAGGCTACCTCCATCATACCAAGGAATTTCTCACCAAAGAGGAGAGAGAGCATCTGCTATTTGGTGCCAAGTTAATTATCTATCTGCTAGGAATGAGATTTTTAACGGACTTTTTAAATGGCGATAAATATTTTAAGACTGAATACTCTGATCATAATCTAGTCAGGGCGCAAAACCAATTCAAGCTCTTGAGCTCCCTTTTAAATCAAGAAAAAGTATTGGAGGAAATATTATGTTCAATCTAACTTTTCTTTTTCAAGTTGGGTTTTAATAGCATTCTTACACCATTCATTTTGAGATATTTTTTCACCACTGAGCTTTTTTGATGCGATAAATTTTATTAATTTAGATTGTAACTCCTCACCACATCGAACAAGAATTTCACCCTTGAGCGCCTTATTAGGGGTAACACCATCTTCTCGACAAAAATCTAAATAATCAACAACACTAATTTTAAACTCTTCAACCAAATCCTTGATATTATCTGCTTTAAAAGTCACTACATCTTTTGTGAGTAAGACCTCACCATGGATTAATCCTGTTGCAAAATCTATTTCGGTTATCACCCCTTGATAACCTTCAAAATTCAATTCTTTTATGGACGAATTTTTTTTCACAACTTCCTCGATCCAGTTTCATTAAATACACCGGAATTAATTAGGTATTTTCTAAGAGATTTCACCGCTCCTTTATCCAACTCTTTTCCAGGGTGTGGTTCATGAAAAGTGGACCTGGTATTATTTAAGCAAAATCGTTTTCGAGAACCACTACCTTCTTTAATAATCCCACCTAGGTTTAAAATTAAACTTTCCACCTCGTTCCATTTAATATCTGCTCTTTCGGGCCTTGCAAAAATTTTCCGTACTATCCTCGAATACTTTTTATTGAGTGGGATCGCTTTATCCCTCTTATCGCCTTTATGATAGCATTTCTTGATATCATTATCCATTTTCTAATATTTCCAGTGGCTTAGGTGATTGTTAATAGCTTTTACCTGCTGATTAAATCTCGCTGCAAGCTTTTTGAATCTTTTTTTCAATTATGAAAATATCTGTTTTTTGTGGCCAATAACTTGCTTAATACATTTGATAACTCTAGAATTTCGCTTTAAAACATGAAGCAAAAGTTATTGATATGAGTAGTATAAAATTAGAAAAAGGTTGGTCCAAATATCTTAAAGGGGAGTTTGAAAAACCATATATGGTGGAGCTTTCGAAGTTTCTAGAAGAGGAGTATACAGGTAAAACTATCTATCCAGAGAGAGATCATATCTTTGCCGCTTTTAACAACACCCCCTTTGATAAGGTAAAAGTGGTCATCATAGGCCAAGACCCCTACCACGGAAAAGATCAGGCCCATGGCCTTTGCTTTTCCGTGAGACCGGGAGTGAGAGTTCCTCCTTCGCTTTTAAATATCTACAAGGAACTAAACCGGGATTTAGGAATTGAGATTCCAACTCATGGTTACCTCATGGATTGGGCAAAGCAGGGGATACTCCTTTTAAATGCCACGCTGACAGTTGAAGCATCCAAAGCGGGTTCGCACCAAAACAAGGGCTGGGAAACTTTCACTGACACGGTGGTTGAGATCTTAAACCGGGAAAAGGAAAACCTGATTTTTGTTTTATGGGGCAGTTACGCCCAGAAAAAAGGTGAAAATATCAGTGATAAACACCTGGTGCTAAAATCCACTCACCCCTCACCATTTTCTGCCTATCGAGGATTTCTGGGATGTGGACATTTCACCAAAATAAATCAACAGCTGGCCAGGTTGGGCG
>SMWT01000156.1 GCA_004356615.1 Deltaproteobacteria bacterium
CAAAATGGCCATATAAGACCTTCAAGGCCATTAAAAAGCAACTAGAAAAAGATTACGTCAAAGAGTATCCTCTTCCTCCAATTAAATAAAATTTGTAGATAAAAACTCTTAATCATTTATCCCGATATTGCCGATAGTTTACTTGAGTTCACTAAAAAAAGGTGGGGATGATGGAAGATATTAAGGTTCAAAAAAGAGATGTAAATTGCACTAAGGCGGAAGAAAAGGAAATTTTGGGGCAGGGCCTTGTAAAAGGAGTCATTTTCGGCAAAGACCTTCCTTCCACTGCAATCTTTATAAATATAAGGAAAAAGCATCTCCACCAAGGAAGTATTTTTTCCATGAAACTTGGAAATAAAAAACTGACGGTTACCGCTAATCAGATTCAGCGCGATCCGGTCAGAAGAAATATAATTCATGTCAGCTTTTTAAATGTGGCCAAGGGCCAAAAGACCACTATTGAGGTTCCACTAAACATAATCGGTGAAGTAGAAGGAGAGGGAGTTATCCAGTCCCTTCGAGATAGTGTTCAAGTCAACGGTGAGCTAAGTGATATTCCAGAGAGCTTTACCATTGATATAAGTGGTCTTGATATGAACGAAACACTTACCCTAAATGATATTGACCTTCCCAGCGGGCTAACCTGGGAAGAGGATGATCTTAATCAAGTCGTTGCTAAATGTAATCCTCCACAACTTGAAATAGTTGAAGAGCCAGAAATTGAAGAGGCCGAAGAAGTTATCGCCGGAGCTGAAGAAGCGGCCGAAGAGGCGATCGAGGAAGAGGAAGTTAAAAAGGCCGGTTAAAATTTCATCTGGTATATGGATTTCATCTACCACTTGGGACGTTAAGCGGGCAATACTTCATTATCCATTCATTACGGGAACGCTTATTTTCCTTTATAGTTTTAAAGTCGTTTTTGTAGGGAACCATTCCAGTTAAACAAAAACCCTCACCATCTCTTTTTCGCTCTGGGGGACAGACGTAAAAGGTTCTGCCTCCGAGATTTCTGATTATGTCTCTACCAGATCTCCCACGACAGACATTATATTGATTAACAATTCTTTGAACATACTGTTCAGGGCCTTCTACAGGACAGTTTTTAAGGATCCATTTATCTCTTCTCTTTATATTTTCTTCTTCAGGCCGGTTTTTATAGTGATCATAGGGAGTCATGCCTCTTTTACAGGTTCCATCCAAATTATGAGGCGAACTATCAGGACAAATAAGCAGACGTCTATCTCCTAAAAAGAGCATTAAGTTGGCCGCCGTTCTTCCCAGACAAAGATCTAATTCCTTAATTGAGTACTTGGTGAATTTTTCAAGCGCTTTAGGATCGATAAAATATCTGAGTCGGAATAAATTGTGATCCACGACTCCGTAGCGGTAACCATCAAGGGAGGCGGCCACGTTTAATTTAAATTGATCGGGAAGAAAAACCGCCTTTTTAATATTCAGTTGATTAACTAGTGCATGGAGAGGGTGGTTGGATCCTTTCACCGTTAGATGAATGATATTTAGTCCCTTTTTAAATCGTCCATGTTTATTTTCCATTACTACAGTTCCTAGGGACTTGTTGGTGAAAAGCCCTATGGTGTTTTTTTTCTGTAGGTTAAAAAAGACTGTTTTTGGAACCTTGTCGAGATGAAACATAAAACGGATATACATTTTACCTAGGATTTCCGCGGTGGTTTTAGAAACGCGAACTTCAGGAAATTTTTCCCGGTAATTGGCAAATGATTTATTAAGATAGGCATCGGTGGGATCAATAAATTTCCCCACGTCACCAAATTTAAAATTATCGTGTTTATAAATTAAAGGCCCAGAGGCAGAACCGGAATAAGGGATTTTTTCTCCATCAAGAACAACTCGAAGAAGCTTGATCATTTCTGGCCCATAATCACCACTATTAAAAAACTCCCCAAGCTCTCTTGATAGTTTTTTAGGGCCTTTGGCCTGATGTTTTTTAAGCTTTTTCCACCGAGAGTATTTCATTTTTGCCACAAAGATATCATCTTTTTCTCTAAGTTTTGTTCCCGTGGCGGAAAGGGGAAGGGTTCCGGCATAAGTGAAGATTCTTTTAGCAATCATGTTGGCCCGGCCTTTTTTAGTTTCCCAGCCGAGACCTTTGGCGCTAAATCCTTTTATTAGGGCAGACCACATTTTTTTTTGCGGATAGTTGATTACTTTTTCAATTTGCAGGCGGTTAAGTCTTAGTTCGTAGTTAAAACGCGTCCTGCCAACGGAGCCTAAAAAGGGTTTTCTTTTGAGGTTTAGAGGTGGGTAGGGAAACATCCCTGGCAGGTCTAGCGACTCTTCAACCTCTTTAACATAATCCATGTATTCATCAGAGCTGGTATTATCATCTCTTCTTTCTACTTTTATTTTTAAATAAAGAGAGTTGGGATCTATGGGTTTTTTATCATAAGTTTTTAAATTGGTATTTATCAGGAATTGGTGGGAGCGGTTTTCCCAAAAGGCAAAAAGGGCATTTCTTTGGCGAGAGTTTAGCACTTCTGTTTCGTAGTATTTAGACTCTTCTCCCATTTCATCCACAATGGTGAATTCAGAATGTCGAATTACTCTTTGCTTGTGGAGCCTAAAAAGAAATAACTGCATACTTTGATATCTTTTCTTCTCAGTTCTTTTTTCTTTCATGGTAAGAAGCCTGGTAACCGGCATGCCTTTTTTACGGTGGAGCTTACCAGTTTTAGGGTCCATGGAATATTTCTCAGCAAGTTTAAAAAATCCCAAACACGCCCGATTATAGGCCTTACGCCCTTCTTCTTTATTTAAATCAAACCGATAAACCGCGTCGTAGAAGCTTCCCTTAGACCAATTCCACTCAACTCTAAAAGGCCTAACTACTACCGCCCCAGATGCGAGTTTCCAAATAAAGTTTCCTTCCATGGGCCCCATCTTTCCGCGGGTAAAGTGATCGAGGTTATTATAGCCATAGCTACCAAACCCAAACTTGGCGCCTATCTGCTTGGAGCGACTTAGTTTTACCCGAACAAATTTATCACCTCTTTTTTTAGGGGCCTCTTTTAAAACAGAGATTTGATGATTTCCCTTTATGTAAAAGGAAGCATCCACCCCAGTTCTAAGGATAGAATTGGAGGGGTCAATCCCTATCCCAAAACTAACTCCAAGAGTGACTCCTCCCTGCAAATCGTAGCTTATTATCTCATCATCATCTAAGGCCAAGGCCCTTTTATAATGGAGGGGAAGTTTAAAAGTCTGAGTTACGATGTTCCAAAGTTTTCCATAAGATGCCTCTCGCTCGAGGAGCTTATTATCACCAGGAGGAATGAAATGATCGTATTTTTCGGCGTCCAGTTTAATTTCACGAGTGGTTCTTTTTTTCTTTCTTTCTTTATTTTCCTCTTTTTTGAAAATATTTTTAATTTGTCTTAAAGGTAGGATGGTAGTGAATTCCTGAGGAGTGACCTGCCTTATATTATTGATCTCTATATTAAAATAAGGGGAGGCCCCGGCCCTAAAACCCATAAACTCAAAATAAACTCTGGGCCTGATACCGATTAGAAACCTGTCAATTACTGTATAGGTATCAAGGATGTTTTTATTATTGATAACCTGGCGACCTACCCCCAGGTTAATTCCCAGAGAGATGGGAAAACCATCCCCAAAGCCTAATTGATAGACAGGAAACTCTTGTCTGGAGACGTTATTTAATAGAAATATGGATAAGGTAGACCTTTTGGTGATATTGCCTAGATCTCGGCCGTATTGGCCTAAAAAACTACTCCAGCCATTATAAAGCGTAGAGCTTTTGTCAAGTATCAGGATATCATCCGCTGTTTCCTGAGCAGAGGCATTAAGGGATAGAAGGAAAAAGAGAATAAATAGTTTTTTTAACATAATCTTGCTTTAAGTTTATGCTAAAAGTTATAAAAGAAAAACGAAGTAGAAAGATCAAGAAAAGGAGGGCCAGGCCCTCCTTTTTGTTAAAGAGAAATGTTTAACTGATCAATTTGTCGATTTTTTTGATCAAAGGTTTTTAAGCTGATCTGATCCTTTTTAACCGTAACCATGGTAAAAGTTCTCGCCATCACGTAACCGTAGACTCGGTAAGGGTTTCTACCAGTAGGAATGGCCCGTAATCCACCGGCGGGACCTGCGATAATGTAATGGATCCCATTTTTAAAGCTTCTTTCATAAACATGGGTGTGGCCGTTAAGGACTAATTTCACCCCATATTTTTCAAAAAGTGGCACAAATTTAGTTTGTAGAAACTTAGCTTCCTTGGTGTGAATAAAGTAACTAGAGGAATAAGGAGGGTAGTGCATGGCCACGATTACGGTGCGGTCTTCCAGTTGCGCCTCTTTTAAAGTATTTTCCAGCCACTCTAGCTGCTTAATATTTTCAGCACCGGTAAGCTTTTCAAAAATAGAATTTAAAATTACTAATTGGAAAGTAGGATAGTGAGCGCTCATATAACCAATGCTTTCCGAGCCTTCCCAGCGCATATATTTTTTGAAATTTCCTGGAAGAGGTAGGTTTTTCTTATCCTTAAAATAAGCGTGATTTCCAATCGCTGCAATTATTGGCCTTCCCCCAAGATAACTTTTTGCCACATCAAAAAAATTAAGCCATCTGTAGTTTTCCCCACCTTTATGGGTGATATCACCTGTGTGAAGGATAAAATTTACCTTGTTACCAGCAAGTTTTTTGGAAATTACATTTGCGAGCTTTTGGTGAAATTTAGGTCCTTGTTGAGTATCGCTTAAAAATCCAAAGGTAAATTCATCATATATATGGCATTCAAATGATGGCAGAGTTGTGGAAATTAACTTTTTTTCCACCGCCCCATTTGCCATGGTAATGGTATAGCCCAAGCTATTGTCACAAGCTTGTTTTCCCAGGTTTAAACTTACTAGTTTGTTGGGATTAGTTTCTACCTGTTTTACCGAGTCAATAGTTTGCGGGTCATTCTGGCGGTAAGTGGATATATTTAATTTAAGAGATTTATTAGTTTGAAACTTTAAATAAATATCTCCTTTATCCGTCTTTAGAGTATAGGGGAAAATTTTAAAGTGGGTTCCTGCCTGTGTGATAGGAACTATCAGTAGAAACCATAGCAACATTCCAATTTGTTTTTTCATAAATCAATCCTTTGATAAAATTGTAAAGATCAAATAGTAGAATCTTTATTATCAAAAATCAAAGTAACAAATTGTCAAAAGGAATGCGTTATTAATTATTGTTGGAGAAATTCGGCCAAGGAATCTTTTTTTAACTTTTCAATATTTTGTTGGTTCACAATTACCGGAGGACAGGCCCTTTCTTTGCAATCAGCTAAATCACAACGCTCACAGGTCTGTCCTACAATTTTTCGAGGAATCTTAGGGTCATCTAAGAAGTTAATGGCCTTGGTTAAGGAATCATCTATTTTCATTCCAATGGTTAAGCAGGAAAGGGTGTCAGATTTAAGGCTGGATTTTCGCGCCATAGACACAC
>SMWT01000157.1 GCA_004356615.1 Deltaproteobacteria bacterium
ATGAATTCGGAGCTGGCGAGCTTAGGGATGGTAAGACCTATCCCAATGAATATCTTCAGGCCACTTACAACGAGGCGATCGAACTTGGTTTTCACGGCCTTTGCCTACAAAAAAAATATGATGGAATGGAACTTCCAGCAACCTTGCAAATTATTCAAACAGCATTTCTTGCCAGGGCCTGTACAGCGACCATGACCCAGCTGGCCTTTTTTCCTTCAATTGCCGATATGCTTACACGTTATGCCGACGAGGAAGACAAAAAGAGATTAATCCCTAAGATTATTGCGGGAGAAATTTCCGGCGCCATGTGCTTAACAGAATCTGGAGCAGGATCTGATGTTGGGAGTATTTCAACTTCTGCTGTCAAACAAGATGATGGCACCTATCTGCTCAATGGTTCCAAGATCTTTATCTCCAACGGAGGTGGAGGAATTCAACTAGTTCTAGCAAGAACTAAAGGCGCGCCAGAAGGGACTAGGGGAATCTCCATGTTTTTGGTGGAGCAGGAAATTCCAGGCAAAGAAGGGCTAAATTATAAAGTTGTAAAAGACGAACACAAAATGGGACTTCATGGCTCATTCACTACTGAAATTTTATATGAAAATTCAGTGGGAAAACTGATGCGTGAAGAAAACCATGGTTTTCTCTACATGCTTCACCTAATGAATTCTGCTCGACTTGCAACTGCCATGCAAGGACTAGGTGGTGTTGAAAACTGCCTCTATCAGGCCAGAAAATACGCAGAAGAGAGAAAACAATTCGGCAAACCAATTGCTGAGCTCCCACTAATGAAAAGAAATCTTGAAGACTACGAAACTGAACGAGACGCTTTGCGAGCATTGCTTGTTGATACTGTATCGTTCATGGATATCTATCAAAGACTTGATTTAAAAGAGCGAGAAGTTGGAAAGCTTAATAAAGAAGAACAAAAACTCTTTGATGACTCCAAAATTTGGACCAGAAAGCGTACCCCACTTTTAAAATATTATGCCACTGAGTTGTATACAACTCTTTCAACCAAGGCCATTCAAGTGTTTGGTGGATATGGTTATATGAAAGATTATCCAGTGGAGAGAATCCATCGAGATTCTTTTGGCCCGCTTCTTTATGAAGGGACCTCACAAATTCAGGCGCTAATGGCACTTAAAGATTTAATGAAATATGCCATGAACGAACCAAAGAAGTTCTTCGCCAATATCTTTTTCAAACACCCAGGACAAGACCTGCTAAAAGGTGGCCATAAATGGGAGAAAGATTTCAGACATGATCATTATGTTTTTAAGAAAAAGATGATCAGACTACTCTTAAAATGTCTAAAACCTCCCAGAAATATTAAACTGATGAGTCCCAAAAAATGGATTACTGAAGAAAAAGTCAATGTCCTTATGGAGCATGCAGAAACGCTATGCCAGGCCTCATCTTATATGGAGACCTTGAGAGTACTTGCTGAACATGCCAATAAAGATGAATCTAGAGCTGATCTCTTTTATAGATATAAAAGACTGGTGACTCCCAGGATTAAAGCAATTTATTGTGATTGGGATATTCGCTAGGCAATCTTTTTCTCTTCTGAATACTCCTCCTCGGGAAGACGGAATTCTTTCCCAGGAGGTCGATCTGGAAGATGAATGATTTTGTCATAATCCTTATCTTCCTCTGAGACCTTATTTTCAAAGTAGATAATTGCCCAATAGGTGAAAACAAAACCACCCATAAAGAAGGCCACAAAGCCGGCAATAAAGAGCATAGGGATATCTTGCAACATACGAAACTCCCTTTACCCCATTATACCACTAAGTACTGGGTTCAATAAAATCTGTTTAAAATCCCCCGTTTATGATTTAAAAGGACTCATGAAAAAACACGAATTTAGCGGAAATTTAGGCACTTACCGAATCATCGAAACTGAGGATGGCAGCCCTACCCTATTTTCCTCCCATTTCGATGAGGCCTGCCACTCCTTAAGCGGCGCCGAGGGTGAGACCTATTACAACTTTATTGAGGGCTGTGAGCTAAAAACGCTGGCACTTAAACACTCTCCTTTAAATATCTTGGAAGTAGGCTTTGGTACCGGATTGGGCTTTAAGCTTACCCGCAAATTCATGACAGAAAATCACCCCCAAGTGAGCTTTAATTTTGTCTCTCTAGAAATTGACCCCGTCCTGGTGGAATACTCGGAACTAAAAGCAACAAATCTCAAGGTATTGATTGGGGATGCTCGAGTTACCCTGGATTCCTATCAAGGTGGCCCTTTTCACGCTATCTTTCAGGACCCCTTCTCTCCGAAGAAAAATCCTCGCTTGTGGAGTGTCGAGTGGTTTGAGTCCCTTAAAAATCACGCCCACCCAGACGTGGTACTTTCTACCTATTCTGCCTCCTCAAGCATTAGAAAGGCCTTAATGCTGGCGGGATGGATTGTTGAGCAAAGGAAGGGATTTGCCGGTAAAAGGGCCTCAACTAGGGCCTATCTAAAGGGCGAAATATCCGAGGAATTAATAAGGAAATTAAGTTCCGACAAAATTAAACCTGTTAGGGACTGATTTTTTTTTATATCATATAAAGTAACCAAGGATAGGTTATGGGGCAGGTAATTTTAGTCGAAGAAGATCATGGCATGACAGAGCTGTTAGCGGGCCAATTAAAAAAGTTGGCCGGAGTCGAGTCCATCCCCAGAAAAAATGCCATTGACACCATTGAGCTGTTAAAGCTTTTACCCAAAGTTAATCTTATTGTCACCAGAGCTAAAATTGGAGACGAAAATACCGCCCAAGAACTTTTAGATTTTATAAATGAAAATGGTCTTCCCACTAATTTAATCGTTACCGGAGATGGTTTTGAAAATAGAGACATTACCACGGTCACTGATGAGAGGGATTGGGAAGACATTCTTTTTTATTCCCTGCAGGTCTTAAATGTTCCGCTGGAGGGAATAAATAAGGCCACAAGAGATTACACTTCTTTTCCTATAGAATATTTTTTGCCGCTTAGAAATCTTCCCTGCAGCGTTTTTTTAAAACTAAAAAAAAGCGAAACAGATTTCTACTTTTTAAAAAGATACCACTCAGGCCGGCCTATCAGCAGCGATTCCATCGGTAGTTATATTAAAGAGGGAGTTAGTGAGCTTTTTGTCTTAGAGGAAGATGAAAGAAGCTTTTCCAACTTCCTTTCCGATAGCTATATAAGCGAGTTGGCAAAGGAAGGAAAAACCTTTTCGGCAACGATGGATCTCTTGCATATTGCGGATACTTTCCTTAAGCGACAAATATTAAGTTTTGGCCTGGTGAAAAACGCCATTCAACTAGGCTATAGAATCCAACAAAAAATTTTAAAAGTTGTTGGTGAGCACCCTTTGTTTCCAGATACCTGGAACTATTTAGAAAAATCCAATTTACCATATACTTTCCAAAGTCAAATTATGCTGGCGGGTATTATAAGTGAATTAACCCAGGAAAATTTTTTGGAAATGGGCAAACACCAAAACCCTCTCATCGAGGCCTGCTTTCTCCACAATGTGGCGCTTGGAACCAGGGATGATATGGCCTTGATCTCCAGCATGGATGAACTGGAAAACTCAGGACTAAGCTTTGATGAGCAGCTTAAAGTCATGAATCATGCCGCTGATGGAGCAGAAATGTCTCTGATGAGGCAAGACCTTTTATTTGGCGCCGATCAAATAATCAGGGAGCACCATGGAGCGGTTAACGGTATGGGCTTTCCCGTGCCACCATCACCTGGTATCAAAAAAGCTTCCCACTTTTTTTTGATCTGTGATGAGTTTGTCAGAGAACTTTTCCTCGGTAAGGGGGAGGACCTGGATAAAAAAGTCACTGATGAGTTTTCAAAAAAAATCATTAAAAAACTTATAGATATGTGGAGGAATAAATGAAAATATTTTTAATAGGAATGTTACTGTCACAACTGGCCTTCGCACAGAAAAGCTCTTGCAGGCCTCTCTACCAACAAAAAATAAAATATCATGAATCAGAAATCAACAGATTTAGAAGAAACGGCAAAGGTAGATCACAAAAGGCAATCTACCATCAACTGCAAAGAAAATCGCTTATCAAGGTCTATCAATTACTCCTTGAAACCAAGAGCAGAATGCTTAAAGGAGCTAAGACCACAGAACTCTCAGGAAGAGTCCGAATCAATCCCCAAACGGTGCAAAATATTTTAAGAAGGGCCAATTATCGAGGCCATATTTGCAAGGACAACAATCTTATGGACTTTGATGAAATTGCCCAAGGAATACAAAGCAGAAAAATTAGATGAAACTTTTAATCTTAGCTTCCCTCGTTTTACTTTTAGGCCAAGGGCCTATCACTGGTAATCCTAAACTCACTATCGCCCGGGGTGATGCCAATATCCCACCCTTTGAATTCATCGGAGATGGTGGCGTGACTGGCATCCATATAAAAATGGTAAATGCTGTAGCGAAAAAAATTGGATACGATATTGTATGGGAGAGGACCGAATGGAAAAGGGCCCTCATCAAAGTAAAAGCAGGTAGCGCTGATGGAGTTACTTATGTAAGCAAAACCAAGGAGCGCGAAGAATATATAATTTTTCTGCGAAAAAATATTCTCTCGCAAACCAAATATCATCTGTTCACCATAAAAGAAGAAAAGGTTCCCCCAAAAAGTAAAAAAGGGGCCTTTGACCACAAATCAAAAAACTATTGGAAAAAATGGTTTGATTACAGCAAAGATAAATTCACCAAACCGAAAAGGGTCGAAGAGAGCACCATCGGCATGGAGATGGATCTAAACTGGGACTTAAGCTCCCTTACAGGTTATCCCATCGCCGTCATCAAAGGCTTCTCCTATGGAGACAAGTTTGACAGCACCAGCTTTGACGAAAAGATTTATGCCAAAACTTTTTTTGATCTTAAAAATGCTGTGGTCTCCGGACGGGCCAAGATAGGTATTGTGGATAAGGCGAGATTTATCTCCAGTTTTAAAAAAGAGATTTTTTTCAGTAGAGTTAAGTTTTCTGACTACCCCATCCATGAATCAGAAAACTACATCGGCTTTGGCAAAGATGAGAAACTAAAAGAAGTGATTATCAAATTTTCCGACGAGATGGACAAGTTTAAAATGAGTCGAGAATATCTGGATATCCTAAAAGAATTCGGCCTTGATTAAAATCCTGCTTTCTTAATCGCTTCTTCAACCATCAGCTTTCTAAGTTTTTCATCTCCCCAACGTTTTTGTGCTTCCACGCTTAACTTGTGAATAGGATCAAAATAAGTAAAGACTTCTCCAGGTTTTACGTTGGGGGCGGTCCAAACACTGATGCCGTTTTCTTCATCATAGTATTCATAGGAGGCCACATGTCTCTTTCCCCCACCACCAGGCAGGTCGCAGACAAATGTTGGTGTGTTAAAGCCAGAAGTGGTTCCCCGAACCGCTTTTTCAATCTCTATTCCTTCTCGAAGAGTAGTACGGAAGTGCTCACATCCGGGAACCATATCAAACATATAGACATAATAGGGTTGAACATTTATCCAACCAAGTTTTCTGGTGAGTAAAACCATGGTCTCCACATCGTCGTTTACGCCCGCTTGTAAAACCGCTTGGTTTCTCACAATAATACCATCGGAGAAGAGTCTTTCCATCGCCAATTGCGACCATCTGGTGATCTCTATAGGTGAAGAGAAGTGAGTGTGAATCACCACTTGTTTACCCATCGCCTTTCCTTCCTGATGGACGGTCCGAATGGCCTCGTACCAGGCATCGTCGGTTAGGATTTTCTGGGGAAAAATAGCTATTCCCTTAGTGGCATATCTAATTCTTCTAATATTGGGAATAGCAAGAAGACTTCTTCCGATATGAAGAATATGCTCCGGTGTAAGCATGAAGGCATCGCCACCAGAGATGACTACATCTTCAATTGCTTTGTGTTTTTTAAGATATTCAAAAACCGGTTCCCACTTGGCCTTGCTGGCGCCATAGGTATCTTTGGGAATGGCCTCGGTGGATCCACCAATTAATCTACTTCTGGTACAGTATGAACAATACACCGGACAGATGGTGATTGGTAAAAATAAAACTTTATCCGGATATCGATGAACAATTTCTGGTACCGGTGAGTCCACATCTTCTGCCAAGGAATCCCCCATATCATAGGGGTGATCTGGCAGAAATTGCGATCCCAGGGGAAGAAATTGTTTCCTTAGAGGATCGTCTATGGGGTTATCCCAATCGATTAAACTAAAAACATACGGAGTGATCCGGATATTCATGGGCGTGATGTGCTGGCCAGCGCGGATATCATCCATTAATTCTTTAGAAACTTTATCTCCAAGAACCTTCTCAACCTGTTCTACTTTTCTAATACTACTTTTTAGCTGCCATTTGGCATCGGCAAAGGTCTCTCTATCAATATTTTCCCAGCCAGGAATTTCTTTCCAGAACTCATCATCTCTAAATTGTCTGTGCTCCAAGCTTGGTAGGTGAAATTCAACATCCTGCTTCTTAGTCATAAAAGCGTCCTCAATTAATTACAATAAAGGTATCT
This sequence comes from Deltaproteobacteria bacterium, assembly GCA_004356615.1. Lineage (GTDB taxonomy): Bacteria > Bdellovibrionota > Bacteriovoracia > Bacteriovoracales > Bacteriovoracaceae > SMWT01. Next base: position 6,520 of record SMWT01000157.1, read on the forward strand.
AGAAAGTTAATCGCCTAAATCGTCTAATGGCAAGGACTTAGCATTCCTGGTTATTAGCGAGACACTCGCTGTAATGAATAAATAAAGTAGCGTTATTAGCCAGGCCAGAGTGATTTCATTGAGCCCACAGGCAATCCCCCCAATGATCCCGAAAAGGATATTAGCAGCGGCCCCTTTTCTTCCCAGCTTGATTCTAAAGCGAACGAGGGCAATGGCAGCTCCAATAGAGAAGGCCCTGGCAAGGTTGTTATTAACCAGGATCATCACCGCCGTGAGCCCGGTACAGAGATATAAAATATTGGTGGTCCCCAGGATTAAGGCAAGCTTTTGCTTCTCTATATTCTTCTTACCATCCAGAAACCCCTTACTAGTAAAGTAAGTGATAATACACAATAAAATCCCAATAAGGGTGGAGTGCCCTAAAAGGGTAACCAGTTCGGAAACATTATAAGAAATTTGCAGGCCCTCAGAGGCCTTTTGAATTCCCTTAAAAAAGCTTAAATCCATTGGCGGACTATACAGATTTGTAAGGCCCCTAGCAATTCTACTCTGATCTTAGGCCCATGATAGCGCGACGCGGAATTGCTTACCATTTGCAAATTTTACAGAGAACAATTGTTAGAATTTCGTTATGTCATTGATAAAGGATTTACCGTAGGGTATCAATGCTCATGAAATGCCATACGGCCTAAGGATTTATGGAAAACAATTATCAAGACCTTTTAAATATCACTGCTGGAATCGTCGAAACTGCTCGTCGAAATGCCGGTATGACCCAAAAAGAGCTTGCGAACAGTCTAGGGGTTATCCAATCCACCATTTCAAGGATTGAGAAGGGAATTCTATCCCCCACTCTCTTTCACTGGATGGAAATGTGCAATATCCTTAAAATTCCTCAGGACGCTATCTCTGTAGGATATCTTGATCATGCCACCATCACTAAGATTAAATCAGATGTTAAAGAGGGAGGACATAACCTTCCTAAAAGATATCGCGATCTTAGGTGTATTAAAATCAGACAAATTCTTCCCATAATTAACTTTGTAAGAGAGGAATTGGGAGATCAAACCTATCTTAAAGTTATAAAAGAGATGGGAATGAGGCCCACCTTTTTTATCAATCTTGATAATCAGGTTAACTTTGCTTTTCTCAATGACCTATTAGAGTTCATTGGACATTTCCAAAAAGTTAACAAGATTGCCTCTAAAAGCATTTTAAAATACGCGGCCGAGGGGAGTTCTCACGGAGTTTTATCAACTCTCTATAATAATGCGTCTGGTCAAATTGATCTAATGGAAAGGTATTTTAAAAATAGCACTAAATACCAAAGGGCCTTTAATATTGAAGTTAAAGAGGTAAAAGATAATCTAATAACTTTAAGGGCCAACACCTTAGATGAGATAAGGCCAACTCTTCTCTCTATTGGGATCGATATGGAAAATTTGCTTTGGAGTTTTTACGAGACTTACCTCAAGAAGTTCTCCCTCTATGACTATAAAAATAGAATTGGCACCGCCAGAGAAATCCAAGTCCAGTCCACTGAACGAGACAGTGATTTTGGCCGTGATATAATCCTTACCGTCGCCTGAATTTAATGCAAAATTGAATGAATTGTTTGACAATTTAATTGGCATATTAGATATTCTCAAAATATTTTACGCAGGAAGCCAATTATGCCAACACGAGAGATACTGGCCCAAGACTATAGATCCAAGGCCATATTTTTTATTAAGTCCCTGAAAAACAACTTATCTCCCAAGTTTAAAAAAGAAATATCCCAAATCCTAGATTGGGATGAGCGGAAAATGAATGACTTTCAGTTGGGAAAGCTTGAACTAGATGCCATAGGGTTGAGTAAACTCGCGGCCCATTTTAACTTCTCTCTTAAGGCCTTTGAAGAGGACCGAGTGGATTTTAAAACCATCAACGATCATAGAAATGGTAAAGAGGATGCCCTGCCAGAGAGATACACCAAAGGCCCTCTCACCATGGGTAATGTAATTATTAATGATACCTTGGAACAAGTGGGAAAGTTTTTTGGCGCCCATCTTAAAGAATGTGCCCTTAATGACTTACAAATAGGTGACTATACCTCCAAATATCCTGATAAATATTTAAGTATTCAGACTCTCTCTGATCTCTATGATTTTTTGGCCTCCTACGGGCTTAATGAAACAGACATAGAATACCTCGGGGCCTCTTGCTGTAGAGCTGTATTAAATAAACCTGAAATGAAAGAGCTCTCTAACATCCCTTGTGATCAAGAGTTCTTTAAAGCTTTCTTTAATTTTGTATCAAAATATGTGGCCTCTCACTTTATTTTTAATATAGTTGAAAACTCTTCGCATCAATTCATTCTTGATCTTACCCATAACCAAGAGGTCGAAAAGCATTTTGCCCCAGAAAGAATTGGTTCCCATTTAACCTGTTGTAATATGCTGGGGGGATTTAAAAATACCTTCGTTCACCGAGGCATACACCCCATAGCTTCCCACCCCAAATGCATACACCGAGGTGATGCAGTCTGCCGGTTTAACTTCGATTTCTAAATGAATCAATTTGATTTTAGAATTAGTTATTTTTTAAAATTTCAAATTGAGATTTCAAAAAAGATTGGAAGATTGTCTAAAATTTTTTGAATTTGCTCCAGGGTATGGGAATATTTTGGGGATTCATATTTGGCATAGGCCTGTTGGGAAATCCCCAGTTTTTTCGCCACCTGAGATTGAGTCCACCTTTTTCTTTTTCTGAGCTTTCTCAAATATATGGGAAGAACAATTTGAATTGGAGCAGTAATCTTATAGAGGTCTTTTCCAGATCTAACTTTGGGATCTGGAATAGCAAGCTTCATATCACAACTGGCCGCCAACCATCCTGAAAGTGCCTCTCTGGCCATTTCTTTGGCCTCTTCAATTGATTCCCCGTAAGTCAGACAACCCTCTAGGTCTGGGAAGCTCACAAGGTAATACCCATCTTTGTCCTTTTTAATCTTTGCTGAATAAGAAATCATCTCAATCACCTAAGTCCAGTTTGCTTTATAATTGCTGCCTCTGTCCCTTTTGCCAGGGGTTTGTTTCCATGAACAGGTACCGAAATCCTTTTACTTCTTTTCACCAAAATATGATGACTGCCTTGTATCCGGACAATCCTCCAACCTCCCTTTTCCACTTAGAGGCATATATATTATACAACCTTTCTATTTTTTAAAATTTAGTTGCAATAGGGCCATATGTTTAGCAGTTAATAACTTCCTGAAATTTAAGAGGCAAAAAATGAATGGAATCAAAAATGGATATCGGAATTGATTAGTTTTGAAGGAAAGCTCACAGCTAAGCTTAATGGAGCTGCTGTAACTTTCAGGGACCTTTAGGATGTGCTTGTTTCTCCTATGGAGATTATGCTCTCTTTTTCTTTTTTGATTTGTTTGAACTCTCTCTAACCTCTTCGCCGATCTTCCCAAGTTTGAGTAATTTTACCGCATAACTTACCAAAA
>SMWT01000158.1 GCA_004356615.1 Deltaproteobacteria bacterium
AAAAAAAATGTGGAGAAGGTATTAGGCGTCTCGGATTCAGGGAAAGTCGAGGTAATTTCCCTTCCCCTTAGAAAATATCTCAAAATTTTTAAAGAGGCCTATAAAACTCGGGAAAATGACCAAAAAGAAAATACCATTATTTTTTTGGATCCTCCCTATCACATGGAAAAGCTATATAAGTCGGTTATTCACGATTTACAGGAAGATAGTTGGTTTGTGGGCCAGCTATGGATTGAATCAGATACAAAGGTTGGGGTGCCGATTAGTTATTGGGAAGAATTGGGATTAAATGTTATTCGTACTTACGCGCAGGGCCAAAGCTATATTCTCGTGGTTAATTTTTAATAAATATATTATTGTGTAGCCGCACTTCAAGAGAGATTTTATGGAACATAAAAAAGCAATTTATGCAGGGACCTTTGACCCTTTTACTAATGGCCACAGAGATGTGCTCGGCAAGGCCCTTAAAGTTTTCGATGAGATAACTTTACTCATCGCAGTTTCTCCAACTAAAAAACCATTTTTTAAATTGGAAGAAAGAATAGATGTCTTAAACAAAATGTTTGCTGGGGAGTCCAAGATAAAAGTTGGTCACTGGGAAGGGCTAATGGTTGACTATGCAAGGAAAAATAAAATTGGCTCCATTGTTCGCGGTCTTCGTCCCGTAGGTGATTTTGAATCTGAATATCAAATGGCGGCCATGAATCATAGCTTATATCCGGAAGTTGAAACGGTGTTTTTCTTAACAGGAAGTGAAGTGAATTATATTTCTTCAAGTTTAGTTAAAGAAATATATGGCCATGGTGGAGATATATCAAAATTTGTTCCAACACAGATTATGGAACTTTTTAATAAATGAGAGAGTCGTATGAAGCTAAGTGATAGAGTCCAAACCATTTCTGAGAGTGTTACTTTAAAGTTAAATGCCAAGGCCATTGAACTGGCAGAAAGTGGACGCTTAATTTACAACCTAACTGCTGGTCAGCTTCCTTTTAGGCCCTATAGCGGGATGGTAAAAAGTCTTGTTGCCGATACGGAAGAATTAAAAAGCTTTCAATATGCTCCAGTTCCCGGTTTTCCTGAACTTAGAAAAAAATTTCTAGATAAAATAGAGATATCCCGAAAAATTAATCTACCCGAAGATTTTGATTGTCTTATTAGTAATGGGGGAAAGCACTCTATTTTTAATATCTTGGCGGCCTTAGTAAATCCTGGCGATGAAGTTGTATTAATTGCCCCTTATTGGGTTTCCTATCCAGAGATGATTAAACTAGTCGGAGGAACGGCCAAAGTTGTCAAAACCACTATGTTTGATAATTTCCATCCTTCAATGGAAGCTTTAAGTGAAGCAATAACAGATAAGACGAAGGCCATCATCATAAATAGTCCTAGTAATCCTTCTGGAACTCAATATTCTGCCAAATGGATGGAACATTTTGGCGCTTTAATGAAGGACTACCCGGAAATTGCCCTCATAAGTGATGAAATCTATTTTGATTTAAATTACTATGATCCGGCCCCTACTTTTTTCTACCAAACACATCCAGAGTTACTCCCAAGAACTATAATTTGCGATGGGATATCCAAGTCTTTGGCCTGCACCGGACTTCGAATCGGGTATTTTGTTGCAGGTAAAGAACTCATCAAAGCAGTAAGTAGATTTCAAGGGCATACTACCTCTGGGGCCAACAGTTTGGTTCAGAAGGCCTTAATAGATATGGACTTTGATCAGATAGAGAATTATCTAAAACCAATTAAGAGTCATTTGCGAGAAAATTCAGAAGTATTAAAGGATACTTTAAGGAAGGGAAATCTTTCTCATCTTTGGTATCAATCTGTTTCCGCTTTTTATTTTCTCCTAGATTTTTCCCGTGCGCCAGTGATGGAAAAATACCGAAAAGATGAGCATGACACGAATGATTATGCTGTGGATATCTGCCAGGATTTGTTAGAGAATTTTGGTGTGGCAACAGTTCCTAGTACCGATTTCGGGCTGCCAAATTCTGCGCGAATTAGTTTAGTTTTAGAAAAGGAGCCTTTTTCTAAGGCCATGGGCAAATTGGTGGAATTCCTCCAAGGTTAATCCTTGTCAATTATCTAAAAAGATATGAAAATTTTCTCCATGCACCGTTTTGGAATTTTCATCCTTATTTTACTTCTCAGTTGTGGCCCCGAAAATCCAGCGGAAGATGATGTTTATAGGGCCATGAATGATCTTACTAACAAAGATTGTCAAAGTGCCATTGATACTCTCTCTCAATATTCCAGCGAACGAACTAATATTTTGGTAATGGAAACTCTTGCTGCGGGTTATGCTTGTAGGGGGGATTACAACACACCTGACTTTGTAAGCATTGATGCACCTAATATCGGAGATCCTTTAGTCCTTGGAGGATTTACCCGTTTCACAAATGCCAGTTCAATGGATGCGCCTGATAATGATGGTTATACGGATATGTATACAGCAATTCAAACGCTGCTTTTCGCTGGAGGTATACCTTTAAATAAAGATCCGACAGTTGGGAGAAGAGAGTCCGCCATGAGCAGTTCTCAAGCGGCAAAAATAAATTCTTTTTTGGCCTATATTCTAATGGATGCAATGGGACGATATCTTTACTATTATGGAAACTCATCAAGTATCGGGGTGAAGGGTTCTGGAACCCAAGTTCCTCCCAACCCATGTATAGTTAATTATACCAACATCAAATTTCGAAATTCGGTAGAAGGTTACGATGATATTAAAAAATACCTAAAAGGTGTTAAACCGGGTTCTTGCAAGGATATCGCTGGATCTGGTGGTATGTTTGGACATCCCCAGTTAGGTGACGATACGGTTGGTTTTAATACTGAGCGAATGTGCCAGGGAGTTGTTATCTTAAACAACTTCTATGAAGTCATTCCATCTATTTTAGCAACAATACCAGGCTCTCCTCCCATTAATGATATTATGACCGCTATAGAGACGGCCATGCAAAATCTGGAGGATGCGCTACCCTTAGGGAGTTCCCTAAATAATATTTTAAATTTAGATAATTGCTATCAGGAATATGAAAATGATTCTGATAGTTTGCAAATTTATTTCACCCTTATCTATGAAACATTATTTTTATGAGAAAAATTTTAATTTGTTTCATTTTATTTTTTACCGAGGTCCAATGCAGGGAAATAATATATTTAGTTAGAAGTTCTAAAGCGCTTTTAATGGGAGATGCTTATACCTCCCTAGCAAATGATGACTATACTCTTTTTTATAACGTAGGGGCCTTAGGCGAAAATGATGGATTTCATATCTATCCTATTAACCCTTATGTCATGACCACTAACTTAATTAAAAGTGAGGACCGAGATAGGCTAAACAGTCTTAATAAAAATAGTGTAGATGATATTGTCGATTCAATACTGGGGTTTCCAGTTCTTGCTTCCGGTGGGATTAATCCTGGATTAAAGTTAGGTAAATTTGCCTTTAATCTCGTCTTAAATGGTTCTGCTAGAGTTAATATTAGAAATGCCACCCACCCCAATGCTGAGATTATCAGTCGCTATGACAGAGGGGTTATTGCCGGTTACGCTATTGATTTTAAATCGGGGATCGGTCTCACTTCTATTGGACTTTCCGCCAAATACCTCTGGCGAGATGGCCAGGCCGGTTTTTATGATCTCTATGGGCCCACCATTTACGAAGATATTTCTGATCCTGACTGTGGTGAGGAATGCATAAAAAATGTCTTGGGCCATGCCTCCGGAAATGGTTGGGGCTGGGATATGGGACTTCTTCATGTAACCAAATTTGATGAAAATTCACAGTTTAGATTTGGGCTTTCTTTTTTGGATATAGGGGACACGACTTTTTCTGGTGGTGTCCCAGCACAAGAGATGCTCATTAATACCGGGATCTCCTATCTATATAGAAATGGATCTTTTAATTGGGCACTTAGTTTTGACCTTCATCCCATAAATAGATTAGTGGAATTTGGCAGGCAGATCCACGTGGGTGGCGAGATAGGTTTTGATATTGTACAGGTGATGGCGGGATTTAACGGTGGATATTTTAGTTTTGGGGCGGAGCTTGATTTTAAAATAATTAAGGCCATTGCCGGAATTTACGATATGGAGGTAGGCGGTGGGTATCAAAATCAAAAGGCCAAACGAATGCTCCTTTATATTGGTCTACTTGAAATCGAGTTTCAGTGATGTGTCATCTGTTTTCCTTGATGCCTGTTTCAAAGTGACGGTATAATCTGAGAATTAATAGGTTAAGGAGTGACCAATTTGGACAAAACATTCGTTTTAGATACTAATGTCTTACTTTATGACGCGCATTCAATCTTAAAATTCGGTAAAAATAATGTGTTTATTCCACTAATTGTTATTGAAGAGCTCGATCGCTTTAAAAAGGGCCAAGATGAAAATGGTAGAAATGCCAGGGCATTTTCACGAATCGTGGATAAGTTGCGGGCCAAGGGGCATTTGGCCGATGGAGTTGAGTTAGATAATGGTGGAAGACTATTTATCTTGGTCGGAAAAAAATTAGAAAAAGATTTCATCGCCAATATCGACTTAAGGCTTAACGATAATATTATTCTTGCTAGTGCTCTCTCGCTTAAAAGAGATCGAGATAATGTCATTTTAGTTTCTAAAGATATCAATTTAAGATTAAAGGCCGATGTTTTAGGTATTTCCGCAGAAGATTATGGGGAACAAACGGGAACGCTTGACGAGTTGTATTCGGGAATTAGAACTATTGAAGTTTCGGCCGCAGAACTGCGAGAATTTGAAAAAGAGCACTTTCTTAAATTAGATGATGAATATTTAAACGGCATTCACCCTAATGAATATGTGATTATGGTTGACATCAACAATGAAAACTATAGAAATTTTGGAAGATTTTCTGCCCCCAAAGGAGGAATTGTTCCTCTTATAAAAAGAAGAGAAGGTATCTGGGGCATTTATCCCAAAAATATCGAACAAAAATTCGCCTTTGATGCCTTGTTAAACCAGGATATCAAGCTAGTAACCCTGGTGGGGAAGGCCGGTACAGGTAAAACTATTCTGGCCATCGCGGCCGGTTTAGAAATGGCCATAGGCCAAGAAGATTACTCTCGTTTACTGGTTTCTAGACCAATTATGCCAATGGGTAATGATTTAGGATTTTTACCTGGGGATATTGATGAAAAATTGGCCCCTTGGATGCAGCCTATTTTTGATAATATGGATTTTTTATTTGGTAAAAAGAAAGGTGAGTTAACCTCTTCTTATGATGACCTTATTAATGCTGGTCTTTTACATGTGGAACCTCTTACTTACATTAGAGGAAGGTCTCTGCCTGAGCAGTACCTAATTGTCGATGAGGCACAAAACTTATCGCCCCACGAAGTAAAAACTATTATTACACGGGCCGGGGAAGGGACAAAAATAGTCTTAACTGGTGACTGTGAACAAATTGATAGTCCATACTTGGATTCTGTCAATAATGGTTTGGCCTATTGTGTGGAAAGATTGAAAACAGAAGAAATTATAAGTCATACAACTCTTGTGATTGGCGAGAGATCACCTCTTTCGGAAATAGCCAGCAAACTTTTATGATTGAAAAAAAATATAAAAGGACCGCGCTGAGGTCACCTATGAATTCCCAATTTATTTATTCTTGGGATAAAAAGGTTTTGCGGTCCAGGACTTTTAACATCTCCCAAGGGGGGATTTTGTTGGAGGCCATCCCTAATGTGGAGGTGGGTGATGTCATCCCCATAATGATGGAGCTCCCCAAGATTCCTATTTTTGCCAACTTTAAGGAACAAGACATTTTCAATCTAGATCCGCTCAAATTTAACCGTGATATTATTAGACTCAAAATTGAAGTTGTCAGAATTCATGAGGGGCCCATATCCTTTGACAAGAGCATTGTGGCCCAAATGGGCGGGAAGTTTTTTAAGTCTTCCGAAAACTTGGTGAATGAAATAAATAATTATGTGGATAGTTATAAGAAAAATGTGGTTTTTTTACTAAACCTAATTGCTGACTTGGGCCAGGGAAAAAAACAGATGCCTTTATTGTCTCATATTGCTTATCTTTTAGGTTATCAAATCAAAGACAGCATATCGCTTCTAAGGCAGAAAGTTTTGCATGATTATCAAAGCCTGGAAGATTTTTAAAATTGTTGGTTTAAATCGTTAATTTTAGTTTTTACTTTTTCTCGAATACGATTAAGTGAGTTGCTGTATTCTGCAGAGGAGCACTCAATTCTTTTATTTAATTCCTCGAGCAAAAAGATGGCCTTGGAGATAAGGGCCGAATCGGAATCACCATTTTTGATGGTTTTAAGTGTTTGGGTAGACTCAATAATGAGTTCATTGAAGGGCAAAATATTAAGATAATTCTTTAGCGATTTTTCTTCTTTTTCTTTAAAATTTGAAATTGATATTACGTTTGTCATTTTGGCCTTTAAATTATTGGTTGCCTCTTAACTTTTAAACCTCATGCGACTCTATATCTCAAGCACAAAGAAATATCTTCACAGGTGGGTGGAAAAATTACAGTGTATTAATTTCAGGGATTTAGGTCTCTTTCTTGGTTTTTTTAAGAATTAGCAAAACGACAACGATTATTCCAGCGATGCCAAAGATAAAGATATTTCCCTTTTTAATATAATCCACCACCTGAGTACCGAACTGGTAATAAAGGGTGAAAAATACCAGACAGGAAATAGTACAGGCCAATAGGTCAGAGAGAGCGAATTTAAGGGGGTTCATTTTCCCAAGCCCGGCAGTTAAAAATAGCCCGTTTCGTACACCAAAAGGGATAAACCTTCCTAAAATGAGGGTAATGATTCCATATTTCTCATAATAGGAATGAATTTTGACTCTTCTCTCCGCGGTCACAATACTGGCAAAAAACTTAAACTTTAAAATCTTAGGGCCTAGAAACCATCCCAGAGAAAAACATATGAGATCACTAAAATAGGCCCCTAGATAGACGGCAAAAAATAGGGGAACAGTGAGTTCAGGGTTTTTCTTGGCCAAAATTGCTGAGATAAAAAGCATGGCATCTTCAGAAATGGGAATGTTAAATCCGGCCAACAGAAGAAGCCCAAAAATTAGCCAAGGGGCCATTGCTACATTGCTATGAAAAAATTCAATTATTGCTTCCATTTAATCTCAAAAAAATGGGCCCATATTTGGGCCCAAATATTCTATTTAGTTATAATATCCCCTAATTATGAGAATTAAACCATTCTTTGGATCCTTCTGGATCTGGCTTCATAGAATCATCGCCTTTGGTCCAACCTGCAGGACAGACTTCCCCATGCTTGGCGGTGTATTGAAAGGCATCTACAAGTCTTAGAGTCTCTTCTACACTTCTTCCAACCCCTAGGTTGTTAATGGTTGAGTGCTGCACAACTCCGTCTTCGTCAATAATAAATAGTCCTCGAAGGGCCACGGCATCATTAAAAAGTACGCCATAATCTCTAGAAATACTCTTAGAGATATCAGATACTAGTGGGTAGGCAACATCACCGAGTCCACCTTCTTTTCTGTCTTGTTTAGTCCAGGCCAGGTGAGAGAATTTAGAGTCCACGGAAACACCTATAACAGAACAATTTAGTTCCTTGAATTTACCCATGGAGTCAGAAAAAGCAGTGATTTCTGTAGGACAAACAAACGTAAAATCAAGGGGATAGAAGAATAAAACCTTCCAGCCTTTCATTTCGCTTAGGGTTACACTAGTGAATTCACCATTTGCCACAGCATCTGCAGTGAAATCTGGGGCCTTTTGTGCTACTAATTGCAGGGGAGATACGTTTTCTTGAGTCATTTTTATTCCTTTGATTATTGGTTAAAAAATTTTAAGACACCATATAAAATAAGAAATTTTATTTCAAGGCTTAGGCCAAATAAATAAGTTTTTTTTACTTAAGATTTGCTTATCTTTTGACGATTTAATGGGGGGAATCTTATAATTAAGTGCCCCATCCAGAAAACGGAGTTTTTAATGAGTTATATACCCAATCCAGTAGTTATTGAACAAACCGCCAGAGGCGAGAGACAATACGATATATATTCTAGGCTTTTACTAGATCGAATAATCTTTTTGGGCACTGAGGTTAATGATACCGTGGCCAATCTTTTAATCGCTCAGATGCTCTTTTTAGAGCAATCAGATGCCCAGGCACCGGTTCATTTTTATATTAATAGCCCCGGTGGCTCAGTTTATGCGGGTCTTGGTATCTACGATATTATGCAGCACATTACCTGCCCGGTTCATACCTACTGTGTTGGACTTGCGGCCTCTATGGGCTCACTCCTTCTGACCTCGGGGGCAAATGGCTTTCGCCACTGTTTGCCACATTCCAGGATTATGATACATCAACCTCTAGGGGGAGCTAGTGGACAAGCGACAGATATTCAAATTCAGGCAGCAGAGATAATGGAGCTCAAGCGACAGTTAAATGGATTATATGTTAAGCATTCTACCAAGATGACTTTGAAAGAAATGGAGAAGGCCACAGATAGGGATAATTATTTGGGTCCCGAACAAGCAAAAGAAATGGGCCTTATAGATACTGTGATTCGAAGATCTAGCGACAGGTAAAGGAATAAAATGGCCAAAGATAAAAGTAAATTTAGCTCCGGATCTCTTCATTGCAACTTTTGTGGGAAATCACAAAAGGAAGTCAAAAAGTTAATTGCCGGCCCTGGCTGTTATATTTGTGATGAATGTATTGAGCTTTGTAATAATATTATTTACGAAGATACCGTAAAATCATCTAAGAAAGGTCACTTTGATAATGTTCCAAAACCGGAAGAGATAAAAAAACATCTAGATGAATATGTTATTGGACAAGACCGGGCCAAAAAAATCATCTCAGTTGCCGTTCATAATCACTACAAGAGAATTTATCATTCGCAAAAAATGTCCAAGGATGATGATATTGATCTACAAAAATCCAATATCCTTTTGGCCGGCCCAACAGGTTCTGGAAAAACTCTCATTGCCCAATCTCTGGCAAAATATTTAAATGTTCCCTTTGCTATTGCTGATGCCACCTCTCTAACTGAAGCGGGTTATGTAGGAGAGGATGTTGAAAACATCATTCTAAATCTGTTGCAAAATTGCGATTATGATATTGAAAGGGCAGAACGGGGAATAATCTATATTGATGAAATTGATAAGATTGCCCGAAAATCAGAAAACCCCTCGATCACTAGAGATGTATCAGGAGAGGGAGTGCAACAAGCGCTTTTAAAAATAATTGAAGGGTCTATTGCCTCCGTTCCACCCAAAGGTGGAAGGAAGCATCCACAACAGGAATTCTTGCAGGTTAACACTAAAAATATTCTATTTATCTGCGCCGGGGCCTTTGTAGGACTTGATAAAATCATTGAAAAAAGAATGACTAAAAGACCTATGGGTCTCGTTACTGAGGCAAATACGGAAGAAAAATCAGTAATTGAAAAGTTAGGTGGAATTGAGGTTGAGGATTTACAGAAGTTTGGACTGATCCCTGAATTTATTGGAAGACTTCCGGTCAATGCCATGTTGGAAGAACTAGATGAACAGGCATTAGTTCAAATTTTAACAGAGCCCAAAAATGCCGTTACCAAGCAATATCAAAAATTATTTGAATTCGACAATATTGAACTAGAATTTGAAAAAGATGCTATCGCTGAAGTTGCCAAGATTGCACTACAGCGAAAGACCGGTGCCAGAGGTCTTCGCGCTATTTTAGAGCAGGCCATGTTAGATGTGATGTACGAAATGCCCTCTAATAAAAAGGTGAATAAAGTACTGATTACTCGGGACTCTATTTTAGGTAAAGAAGGCCCAATACTTTTAGAAGGACCTCGGGCCTCTAAAGAGGGCCCTCAGGAAAGCGAAATTCTAGGGGGTCAGGACATAGAGTCTGCTTCCTAAAAATGCTAATTAAGTCTTACATTTAAAACAGGAAATAGCACGATAAGTCATCTATAGTTACAGGTACTTACAGGCTTCTTACATTGCTAATGTCTATAAGATTTGGGGAAAAGGGAAATTTTCTCCAAGTTAATCATTTTGACCAAAATCCAGATTTAAGAGAGAATTAAGTATAAGGCATATTTCTAGTCGGAGTACTTGAGATCTATTCTAGTTGTCGCTAGTAGTGCAGGAGGTGCTATGAAAGACGTTTCCAATAAAGAGTCCCGGAGATTTCCTCTCCTTCCTCTACGTGATGTTATTATTTTCCCCCATATGGTTGTTCCACTCTTTGTGGGGAGGGAAAAATCTATTGCTGCTTTAGAGGAAGCAACAGAACAGGATAACGAACTTTTTTTGGTGACGCAAAAAGATGCAAGCATCTTAAATCCTGAAGAAAAAGATATCTATACCGTCGGTACGGTAGTCAACATCATCCAGATGCTAAGACTTCCCGACAATACTTTCAAAGTTCTTATTGAAGGAAAATACCGGGCCAAAATAAATAATTTTGAGGTGACCGAAAGAGGCCACTACGCAGAAGTCTCTAAATGTATTGATGAGATTGGTGATCAGGTAAATCTTGAGGCGCTAGTTAGAACGGTTAAGGCCACCTTTGAACAATATGTGAAACTTAATAAAAGAATTCCACCAGAACTTTTGATGAGCATTTCCTCTATCAGCGACTCTTCAAGACTAGCAGATATTATTGTTGCCCATCTCACTATGAAAATACCTGAGAAACAGGAAATTTTAGAATCTATTAATGTGGAAAAAAGACTCTCATCTCTATTGGAAAAAATGCAAGGGGAGATTGAGATTATCAATGTGGAAAAAAAGATTCGCTCCCGGGTAAAAAACCAAATGGAGAAATCTCAAAAAGAATATTATCTCAATGAGCAGATGAATGCCATTCAAAGGGAATTGGGCCAAAAAGATGATGGCAAAACGGATATTCAAGAAATTGAAGAGCTTTTAGCATCTAAAAACATGCCAGAAGAAGCGCTACTTAAAACTGAAAAAGAGGTCAAAAAACTCAAGGCCATGTCGCCCATGTCTGCTGAGGCCACGGTTGTTAGAAACTATATTGATTGGATGTTAAATCTTCCGTGGAATGAATTTTCTAAGGATAATAATTCGGTAGATCATGCCAGAGAAAAATTGGAAGAAGAGCACTATGGCCTAAAAGATGTCAAAGAAAGATTAGTTGAATTCCTCGCGGTAAAATCACTCCTTAAAGAGGGGGAAGGAAAAGGAACCATTCTTTGTTTGGCCGGGCCTCCCGGAGTGGGAAAAACTTCCATCGCCCATAGTCTCGCAGATTCTCTAGGAAGAAAGTTTGTTAGAATTTCGCTTGGTGGAGTTCGTGATGAGTCAGAAATAAGAGGACATCGAAGAACCTATGTAGGAGCGATGCCAGGAAAAATAATTACCGCCCTTAAAAAGGCGGGGACTTCCAACCCCCTTATCCTACTAGATGAAATTGATAAAATGAGCAGTGACCTTCGGGGAGATCCCGCCTCTGCCATGCTTGAAGTACTAGATCCCGAGCAAAATAAAGCTTTTGGCGATCACTATATTGAAGTTGAATACGATCTTTCAAAAGTCATGTTTATTATGACGGCCAATGATTTATCAAAAGTACCAGGGCCGCTTCGAGATAGAATGGAGATCATTACTCTTTCTGGATATACCCTCCATGAAAAATTAGAAATTGGGAAACGTTATCTACTGCAAAAAGCAATAAAAAATAATGGGCTTGCAAATTATGAACTTCATATACCAGAAAAGACCATGTCTGAAGTTATAAGGTCCTACACGAAGGAGGCCGGAGTAAGGGAGCTGGAAAGAGTTCTACATACCATTGCCAGAAAAATTGCCACCAAAGTTGTGGAAAAAGAAATTCCTATTGGCAAAGAATTTCATATTAAACCTGATCAACTTAAAAAGTACCTAGGCGCTTCCAAATATGATCAAACGGCCATTGAGCATGTTCCACAAATAGGATTAGTTAATGGCCTTGCCTGGACTGCAGTTGGGGGAGAACTTTTAAATATAGAAGTCATCACCATGACCGGAACTGGAAAAGTTCAAATCACCGGAAAACTTGGTGAGGTGATGCAAGAATCTGCTAAAGCGGCGATAAGTTATGTGAGATCCATTAGCGATAAACTGGGTATAAACGCCGAGTGGTATGTTAAAAATGATATCCATATTCACGTTCCAGAAGGGGCCACTCCCAAAGATGGCCCAAGTGCAGGGGTTACTATGGTTACCGCCCTCACTTCGGCCATTACGGGAATTGCTGTTAAACAGGATGTTGCCATGACCGGCGAGGTAACTCTTAGGGGAAGAGTCTTGCAAATTGGTGGGTTAAAAGAAAAAATGCTGGCCGCAAAATCTGCGGGAATTAAGACTATTATAATTCCTGAAAGTAATAGAAAAGATCTAGAAGAGATTCCTGATGAAATAAAAGGAGGCCTTGAAATCTGTCCCTGTGAACAAGTGGACGATATATTAAGGCTCGCTCTTGAGCTGGAAAAACCAGAGACATTCTTAAAAGTTGTGAACTTTAAAATCGTGGATGACGATGAAACTCGAGATGTCGCTAATTAACCAGGCTTAATACACCGCATTCGTTGACAGGCCCAGGAGAATTGTTTAATCTCGGGTCACTCAATTTTGGGGCGATTAGCTCAGCTGGGAGAGCGCTACCCTTACAAGGTAGATGTCGGCAGTTCGATCCTGTCATCGCCCACCATTTTTTTAGTCCATTATTCCACCATATTCAACCCCTGATAGATCTGCCATTTCTTTTTTCCAGGTAGTTAAATCTTTTTGGTTAAATTTACTCAAGTGGTCATGGCCACAGGCCCTGGCCATAATTTTCATTAAATCTACTGAGGCACCAAAAAATCTAGCGAGTTTTTTGGCAGATTCATCTACATTTAAGCGCTTTCTAAGCTCCGGGTCTTGAGTGGCCACTCCGGCGGGGCAAAGGTTGGTATTGCAAATTCTAGCACTAATGCATCCAACTGCCTGCATGCTAGAGTTAGCAAGAGCTATGGCATCAGCTCCTAGTGCTAGAGCTTTTATAAAATCATCGGGAACGCGAATCCCGCCGGTAATAATTAAAGTTACATCATCTCTTTTTTTCTTATTTAAAAACTTCCTTGCTCTAGCTAGAGCGGGAATAGTAGGGACTGAAATATTATTTCTAAAAAGTAGGGGAGCTGCACCAGTTCCACCACCTCTTCCATCTAAAATGATATAGTCAGCACCTGCTTTAAGGGCAAATTCCATATCATCTTCGATGTGCTGGGCGGAAATTTTAAAACCGATGGGGATTCCCCCCGTGATCTCACGAACCCTATCTCCAAATTTTTTAAAGTCGTTTGCGGTATGGAGATCTATAAAGGTCGCAGGTGAAATGGCATCCTCACCTTCAGTTAGACACCTTACCTTGGCTATTTTTGCAGAAACCTTATTACCTGGAAGATGTCCACCAGTTCCCGTTTTCGCCGCCTGTCCCCCCTTGAAATGAAAGGCCTGCACCTTCTCTAAAAGTTCTTCATGGTACCCAAATTTGGCGGATGCCAGTTCGTAAAAATATCGGGAATTGCCTTGTTGCTCTTCCGCGAGCATTCCCCCCTCACCAGAGCAAATGCCAGTACCTGCGAGTTCGGCCCCTTTGGCCAGAGCCGTTTTTGCTTCTTGGGAAAGTGCGCCAAAGCTCATATCAGAGACAAAAAGAGGAATTTTTAAAATCAGGGGTTTCTTGGCCTTTGGGCCTATGACTACTTCTGTAGCTACTTCCACATCGCCCAATAGGGGTTGGCGTGCGAGCTGAGCAGTTAAAAGCTGGATATCATCCCATTTGGGAAGGGTAGGCCAGGGAACTCCCATAGCACCCATCTCTCCGTCATGGCCCATTTTAGAAAGGCCATCTTTGGCCAGATCATGAATATATTTTACAGTTGGTTCTTCTGGGGTGGGGTTTGCCTCAGGAGTACCCGCCTTTTTAGCTGAATTTGGAGTTTTTCCCAAATTAGCATGTGTTCCATCACACATGGGTTTATTTCCCGTATGTTTGCACATGCAAAAGAAAACATCCTGATCTTTTTCAGAGGCATATTTAACTGGAGTAAATCCAGTTCCTACGTGGGAGCCATCACAAAAGGGTTGAGTTGCAGATTTGCCACAGGCGCACCATAAATAGTTCTTTCCCTTCTCCACATGGACTTTTTGGGGTTTATTATCGGCAATAACTG
Source organism: Deltaproteobacteria bacterium (assembly GCA_004356615.1). Lineage (GTDB taxonomy): Bacteria > Bdellovibrionota > Bacteriovoracia > Bacteriovoracales > Bacteriovoracaceae > SMWT01. The sequence continues at coordinate 14,220 of SMWT01000158.1, forward strand.
GTTTTTCCATTTAAACTATCCCATAAAATTTGTTAAAAAATAATCTCATAAATTAACTGAAGTGGGATTGCTACAAGCATTATGAAAATAACTTTTAAAAAGAAGGTCGATCAATCAGAGATCAAATTAATCGATTTTTTATCGCAAAACATCGACCTCTCTAAGCAGAAGATAAAATTGGCCCTTAAAAATGGAGGAGTTTGGCTAAAAAAAGGCAACCAAAAAAAACTACTCCGAGTTCGCCGGGCAACGTCTATGATTAGAAAAGGGGACTACGTCGAGCTAAACTTTGACCCAAGTATTAAAATTATTAACATCCAAGAGATAAAATCGATAA
>SMWT01000159.1 GCA_004356615.1 Deltaproteobacteria bacterium
AATTTTAGAAGAGGAAGATCATCTAAAGGCGATAGAGATTAAATCTTCCAAGATTATTGGAAAAAAAGATCTTCGTAATTTAAAAGATTTTATAAAGGGTCATAAAAATCCGGTAAAAGGATATCTATTTTATCTAGGTGGCGAGTATCAGGAAATTGATTCCATTAAGTGCTTGCCTATCGCATCTATTTTTAGAGGTATTTAGGCCACTTCCTCGACTGAAAGCACCGTTTTTAGTCCGAAAGGTTTTAAGAACTTATCGAGGGTTTCTCTCTTTGGTTTTCGCACGCCCTTTAGGAATTTATCAATGGATTGTTTTCGCTCTCCTACGAGGTTGGCAAAGTCTGTGGTTCCAATTGATTTTATGGTGAAAATAAGGGTCTCCTCTATTGTCATGGGGTCTTCATCTGGAAAATTCATTTGTAATAAGAAAAATCCCCTGGCAAACTCGGGATCTCTCATATTCCTGCTTAAATCTTCATCAAAGTTACTAGTTCGAAACATAATTCCTCCAATATTTTTTTGCTAAAGAGATATCTCTTTTTTGACTCCCTTTGTCGCCTCCCAAGAGAAGTAGTATTATATTTCTTCCTTGATTACCGAAATAGATTCTAAAACCTGGGCCATATTGTATTTTTATTTCAAATATCCCATCACCAAGATTTTTTATATTTCTTTTGGCCCCACCAGATCTGACCCGGACAACATAGGTCATTATTATGTCCTGTTCTCTAATATTTAGTTTCTTGACCCATTCCCTAAATGGTTCCTTCCCATTTTCTAGAGCGTAATAAATAACTCTTCTTGCTTTATCGTAACACATAAATATTACCTTGTAAAGTGTTAGTAGTTGGGGATAGATCTGCAAAAAAGAGGTTGAGAATAAATATTTAAGTTAATGAAATTATTAAATGAATTTAAGGGGTGGTGAAAAAATTGATTTCTAGCTTGAAAAATTTAACTGTCTTAGCGCCTCGTAGGCCACGGCGGTGGCGGCGTTGGAGAGATTTAGCGATCTTATATGCTCACTGTACATGGGGAGCGAGTAGGTTTGGGATTGGTATTTTTCCATGATGGGTTTGGGGAGACCCTTTGTTTCTGAGCCGAAGATGAGGTGGCAGCCCTTTGTGTAGTTTGCCTGGAAGTAGTTTTGGTCTACCGTTTTGGAGAAGAAGAAGAGGTCTTGGGGGTTTTCTTCTTGGATATATTGGTCGAAGTTCTCAAAGACTTTAAGGTTTACATATTTCCAGTAATCAAGTCCGGCGCGTCTTAGGGATTTTTCATCGAGGGAGAAGCCGAGGGGTTTTATGAGGATCAGTCTTATGTTGAGGGCGACACAGGTTCGCCCGATACTCCCCGTGTTGCCGGGAATATCAGGATGTACGAGAACTATACTAAATTTTGCCATTAGCGATGAAATCAACCAGCGATCTAATCATACAACCCGATGGCCCTTTGGGGGGACAGTAGGCGAGATGACTTTGGGAATCTCCACAACCTGCAATATCAAGATGGGCCCAAGGGATTTTGGGATCCACAAAGTTTTCCAGGAACGCGGCAGCTTTAGCGGAACCACCAAAGCGCGAACCACCAATGTTTTTAAGATCGGCAATTTTAGATTTCATATCCTCTCTAAAGGGAGCGATTATGGGCAGTTGCCAGGCGTGCTCATCAGCGTTTTTAGTGGACTTTAAGATGTTATCAATTAGTTTTTGATTGTTACCCATCACGCCGCAGATTTCATGTCCAAGCGCCACGAGGACGGCACCGGTAAGCGTGGCAGCGTCGATAATGCAATCTGGTTTAAGATCGGAGGCAAAAGAGAGTACATCTCCCAGTACCAGTCTTCCCTCAGCATCGGTATTTAAAATCTCTACCGTTTTACCATTACGTGCGGTGACGATTGAATCTGGCACGGTAGCGAATTCGTTGATAGCATTATCAGTCATACCTAATAGGCAGGTTATTTTGGCGTTTACTCCAAGGAGTGCCGCTGCTCTGAAGGCGCCATAGACAGTGGCCGATCCGGCCATATCGTATTTCATATTCATCATGGACCCGCCAGGCTTAAGCGAGTATCCACCAGTATCAAAAGTTAAACCTTTTCCCACAAAACAGATGTGCTTTGGTTTCTTGGTAGCTTTTGGAGGCGTATAGGTCAGTTGCACCATGCGAGGTTGGTGCGCGGAGCCGGCGTTGACGGATAAAAACATGCCCATCTTTTCTTTTTTAAGCTCAGGTTTGCCAAAAATTTTAACTTTAACACCTTTAATTTTCTTGGCGTCTTTTTCAATCAACTTGGCATAAGATTCTGAGTGCAGCACATTGGGTGGCTCATTTACATAATCACGAGCGATATTTACGGACTCAATAACATTGGTGGAATCTTGAAGTGCTTTAGCAGCTTTTCTATCTTTAGATTTTGGCAGTTTAGAGTCGAGAGTTATCGTCTTTAGTATCGATTCATCTTTTTTAGAAAGATATTTATCAAAGGTGTAGGCAGTTAGCAGTAACGCCTCGTTAATAGTGTAGACCGTCTTTTCCAGATTTGACTTGAGCATGAAGCTATCAAGGTTGATGGACATATCTGTGTAGCTGTTTTTAGAAGCTTTATAGATGTTGGCCATGGCGGTTCTAAGGTTCTCCCATGTGGCCTTGGATTTCTCTCCCATGCCAAGAGCGGCCACGGTAGTTCCATCAGCAAGTGAAAAATAAAAGATTTGGCCCATTTTGGCCTTGAAATTCTTTGAATTTTTAAGCAAAGTAAAGGCCGCTTGGAAATCAGCAGGCCAACCAGTAAGAGAGGCCTCATCTTTGTCCTTTATTTTGAAGGCGGAAATTAACACTAATTGAGAACTAGAGTAACTCTTAGCGTTGAATTTAAGCTGAACTTTCATATAGGGGCTCCTTATAATAGATTATTTTGAGAGGTAGTATCATAGAATATGTTTAAAATATACCAAAGATATCTGGCAGCAACATTCATCCCGCCCTTCGTAATGGCGAGTGCTTTCTTTGTCTTCTTTTTGATGACCTTCCAATTCTTTAGATTTACCCCCTATATTGTGGCCAAAGGAGTTGACTGGAATTCCCTGCTGCATTTACTCGCCTACATGGGACTGATGTTTCTACCCTTTGCCATGCCGCTTGCAGTACTTTTGGCCACCATCTATACCTTAAATAAATTAAGTGAGGATTCAGAAATTGTGGCCATGCGGGCATTTGGCGCCTCAAAAGAAAGGCTCTTCATGCCCTTTCTAGTACTAGGGCTACTGATCGCGGGAACTTTATTTAGCTTAAACCGCCAAGTGATTCCTTTTGCTAAAAGAGAAGTGCGAAACTCTTTAATTAAATTTGCCTCCAGTGCCATGCTCAATAGAATTAGGCCGGCAGAGTTCTTTGCCGATATTCCAGGCCTTACCATCTATGCCAGCTCTGTTTCAGAAGATGGGCGTGATATGAGTAATCTCTTTTTATTTATGAAAGATAAAAAGACGGGAGAAGAAAAAATCATTTTTTCCAAAGGTGGCGCGCTAGTTGGCGGAAAAAATAATATTGCAGATCTTAAAATTGAGCTTACCAAAGGCTCTATTGTAAGACTGGGTGAAAAAACTGGGGATCTTGAAAAGATCAGCTTTGATAAATACACTTTTCCCGCCTTTAAAAAGGTTCCTGGTTTTGGCAGTTATAATAAGGCCTCGGTAAAATCCAATAAGGATCTAAGAAAAGAGATTAAAAGGACTGAGGTTATTTATAAAGAGAGGCTTAAAACCGGAAAAGATATTGAGGGCAAGAGAAAAGATTATCACGTGAACCTTTTAGAGTACTGGTCGAGATTTAATACTCCCTTGGTGATCCTTGGATGCATTTTTCTTGGTTTTGGTGTGGGCATTAAAAATGGTAGGGGAAAGGATAAAAACTCGGCCCTTTTAGCGATGATGGTTTTGATTCCCTACTATGCATTATTTTTTTGGGGTATCTCTTTGGCCAAAAATGGCCCTTTATGGCCAAGTGTTGCGGTGTTTGTTCCCACCCTCTTTTTCTTTGTGGCGGGTTACTGGTTTTATCGCCGCATGGACTGGGTTAATTAGCGCTTAAGAATTCTTCACTGGTGATAACTGAGCCGTCATCTTTAAAAACAAAAAGTGGTAGATGGTAATTGCCTTTTTCCTCTTGAGGAAAGACCAGAGATTTAACCCCGGTTCTAGAATCTATGCTGAGGGGACGGTTGTTTAAAAACATCTCAGTGGACTTAACATTGCCCAGAAAAATTCTAACTGCCTTACCTCTGATTAAAATTGAGCGGCCTTTTTTAAGCACAAACTTTCTAATGGGACCATCACCTGCTTTATAGGTGAGCCAGGTGTCGCCGTAGACCGCATTAACAAAAACGTTTTGATTACCTGCCTTGACCGAGTTTTGATACTTGATGGGCAGATAGTTATCGATGGTCTCTTGGGCGCCATCTTTTCTATAGGAATAGAGCGTTTTGGTAATTGTATAGAAGGTCAGTTTTTCTTCTACTTCAGTCTTTGGTTCTGCTACTACTTGTGGTGGCGGTTCTGGTTCAGGCCCCGGCGTGGCGACGATCTCTTTGGGGGGAGCGATCTCCTGAGCATCTGCTTGCAGCGGGGTTTCTGCCGTCACTTCCTGGGGAGTGATGGATTTTAACTCGGTAAGTTTATCTTGGGTTTTGTTGTAAAAAAAGAAAATGGCCCAGACGGAGATGGCCAGGACTAGGGTTCCACTGATGGCGATTTTGGTGATGGATCCGGATTTAACTTGTTCCCCTACCGGGAAGTATTTTAAGTTCTCTTTGGTGGGAGAATTATAGGTTGCTTCCAGGAGCTCTAAAAGTATCTCTTGGTCAACGCCTAAAATCTTGGCGTAGGATTTTAGATAACCTATGATATAGGGTTTGCTGGGTAAAAGATCAAAGCGGTCTTGTTCCAGGTTTGCCAGTTGAGTGGTGGATATTTTTGTTTTATGAGAGACCGTCTGTAAAGATATTTTTTTAGCGGTTCTACTCTTTTTTAAATATGTACCAACAGTTGTTTCACTCATAATTAAAATTTTGAGGCCTTATAGGCCTTTTCAAATTCACTTTCTCTTTCTAGCTCCCTTAAGAGTTTTTTCTGGGAGGGAAGAAGATTGGCCCAACTCTTTTTATCGGGACGGGATTTATGGGCGATTTCCAGCATCCGGTCCCCGGCAAGTTTGGAGTAAGGAGAGGTATAAAACTTAATCTTTAACTGTTCAAGGGTATCGTTGGCCTTTTCGTATTCTTCCAGCTCAATTAAGGTGAGCGCTTTTAGGTAATGGGACTGGGGAATATTATAACAAGTGCCCTTAAGGGCATCTTCAAAATGCTTCAACGCCTTTTCAAAATTTTTACTGTTTTTTTCCAACTGGCCTAAGAGAATATGCCCGGGGCAGTAATCATTTTTTATCTTGACGGCCTGTAGCAGGTGCTTATGGGCCGCTCCGCGATCTTTAAATTTAAGCTTAAGTAGCGCTAGGTTATAGTGAATACGGTATTGGTGCTTGTAGATAAGGTTGCGTAAGATACCGAGATACACCTTCTCCGCTTGTTTGAACTTTTTTAGATGATAATAAAGGGAGGCAAGATTATTGCGCGCATCAGAATTCTTGGGATCGATATCAATTGCCTGCTGTAAATGATGCTCCGCTTGAGCGTATTGCTTTTTAAAATAATAGGTCATTCCCAGGTTATTGTTGATCTTAGAATCACCCGGTTTGAGATCGTTTGCCTGTAAGAGATTATCCAGGGCCAGGGTATATTCCTTATCCAGCAGTTTTGAGGTTCCATGGGAATAATAAAGCTCTGCTTTTTTTTCTCTGGTTGTGAGCCCATTGCTGCCACAGGACAGAAGGAAAACTAAAAATAGTAAGGTAAATGATTTCACGATTCTCCTCCTCAATATGACCATAATTGTATAGGTTGGGTGGGCAAAAAGCTACCAGTGAATGAAAACCCGTATGGGATTATTATATAAGCTATGACCAATATTTTAAATAAATTTCCCTTCCTACTTGAGCTGTTTTTCAATGGGACGTTTATTTTATTTTACTCGCTAAATATGGCCAACAATATACCCGTCAGTTGGGATATGGATATGGTCCATATTGTCCTGGATGTAGGTACCTGGCTGATACCCATCGTTATCTTTATTTGTCTGATCTTTAATTACCTGCAATCAGAAAAGTTTGAAGTATTTTTTAGAAAGCACATTATCTCACTAGTAGTCTTTGTTCCCCTGGTAATTACCTGGGGAGATCAGGAATTTGCCTTTTGGCTCTCCTGTGTTCACTTACTGGCCAGTATTCTGTCCTTGTATGACGAAGATGCTAAGGAAAGCTCTGATAAGAAGTTTCGCAATACCCTGTTAAAATTATTTGCGCTTAGACCGGCCCAATTGGTGTTTCTATCCTTTTCCGGGGTTATTCTAATTGGCACCTTTTTACTGGCGCTACCTTTGGCAAGTACAGGCCCTAAGGCCTTAAGCTTTATCGACGCCTTATTTACCGCCACCTCCGCAACTTGTGTAACCGGTTTATCAACTATCTCTACTGCTAGTGACCTCAGTTGGTTTGGGCAGGGAGTGGTACTAATTTTGATTCAAATCGGTGGCCTCTCCATTATGACCCTGTATTCTTCCATGGCGATTCTGCTTGGTAAGGCCATGGGGATGAAAGAGAGAGTGGTGATGCAAGATCTTTTAGATGTGGCCTCGCTTGATGAGCTCTTTTTAATGATTGTTAACATCATAAAGTATACTTTTTTCATCGAGCTATGGGGCGCTATTATTTTAACCTTTGCCTTTAGCTACGAAGGCTTTGAATTTGGTGAGTCCCTCTATTATGGCCTTTTCCATTCTATTAGTGCCTTTTGTAATGCTGGGTTTTCACTCTTTGACACCAGTCTTGAATCTTTTGCCACGAGCCCTCTGATCACTGGAACCATTTGTGTCTTGATTACTCTTGGGGGTGTGGGCTTTATTGTACTGCGGGAGTGCAGAGACGCTATTATAAATAAAAGAGCTCTGGTCAGACTTACCCTGCATACTAAAATAGTTTTACTCACTACTTTGTTTTTAACCGTAGGTGGCGCCCTTTTTATCTTCTTTGGGGAATTTGTTAATGGACTTGAGGCCTACACCTTATGGGAAAAGATTCAGGTCTCTATTTTTCAAAGTATAACCCTTCGAACAGCCGGGTTTAATACCATCCCCATGACCAATCTCCATGGTTACACTTTATATGGCATGACGCTTTTTATGTTTATCGGGGGCTCTCCCGGTTCAACCGCCGGTGGGGTGAAGACCACAACGCTAAGTATACTGGTCCAGTCAATCATTACCACGCTGAAAGGAAAGCAACGAGTCACGATCTTTGATCGAAATATTCCAGGCCCTATGGTTGTGCGAGCTACTGCTCTTACCTTTATCTATATTTTGACCATTTCCTTTTTTATCTTGGTCCTGATGAAGCTAGAGCCCAAACAGACCTTTTTACCACTGTTTTTTGAAGCGGTTTCTGCTGGTGCCACAGTAGGCCTTACCCTGGGAGTTACCCCTTCACTTTCCGTCTTAGGAAAGATATTTATCTCCCTGCTAATGTTGATAGGAAGAATTGGGCCTTTGACATTAGTATTGGCCGTTGGTGGAAGAATAAAAGAGGAAGGAAAATTCGACTACCCAGATGGTCGGGTTTTACTTGGATAGGAGAAAACGGCCCCCATGTATCCTTTAATCCACTTTGATATAATATGTCCTATTGAGAGGAGAGCGTAAGTTATGATTGTAGCAGTCATAGGTCTTGGTACATTTGGTGCAAAAACAGCTATCGCCCTTTATAGCAAAGGCGCAGAGGTTGTGGCCATTGATAAAAATGATGCTTTGGTGGACAACCTAAAAGATAGGGTTACCCACGCTGTCGCTCTAGATGTTACCAACGAGAGATCTCTTAGATCGGTTAATATATCTGATGTTGATGTGGCGGTTGTGGCCATTGGAGATAACATCGCAAACTCCATTATGGCAGTTGCTATGCTGAGAAAGATGGGGGTAGGCCGGGTTATCGCCCGTGCCACCAGTACCGTTCATGAACATGTTTTAGAGGAAATAGGTGCTTCGGAGATTATTCGCGTGGAAGAGGAGATGGGAGAGATCGTCGCCTCTAATATTGTCGCTCCCCACGTACTTGAAAGATACGACTTTGCCGCCGGTTATTCCGTTATGGAAGTTAAGCTAGGTAGAAAATTTGCTGGCAAGACGCTGGTGGAGTCTAAAATCCGTCAAAATTATTCACTTAATATCGTCGCTCTACAAAAGAAAATTCCCTATATTACCGAAGATGGTAAAGCGGCCTTCAAATTTGAAATCAACGATTGCCCTATGCCAATGGATATAATCGAAGAAGATGATGTTGTGGTGGTCGTTGGCAGTGAGAAGAACTTTAACCGCCTGTTTAGTGATTTGGGAGAGCTATAGTTGAACCTTTCGCTTAGAAATAGAGTTGCAGCTAGCTTTATTGTGGCCACATTAGTGGTCCTTATTCTATCGTTTACGGTTTTTCACTTTTTAAACACCCTCAATAAAGAAATCGAAGAGATAACATTTAAATCCAATCAATTAACGCTTCTAACTGATGAAATCAGAATTTCTGCGGTAATGGTTTTAAAATATCAAAGAAGAATTTTGGCACAAAATCGCACCCCGGATGTGGTTGAGAAACTACTTAGTTTGTGTGACTCCTTTACCTGGCAGCTGCAAAAACTGGAATCCTACTATCGTGATTCAGATATCAAGGGGGTGATCGTCAAGATGCTCTCCTATGTGGACTCCCTTAAAACGGTCCTGTCCAATGCTTCACTCTTTCACCGAGATACGGCCGGAATAAGTACTGTTGGAGAACTCTCGGATAAAATCTTGGATACCTATCTGGAGTTTCAAGATTTTCAATTGCTACAGTCAAGTGAGCGGGATAACAAAATCAAATCGATTATTAGAGAGTCCAAAAGGAATATGATGATTACGCTCATCATCGCCTTTTTAGGTTCCATCATCCTGGGACTAGTGATTCCCGGTAAGATTGCGCTGCCTTTTAAAAAGATTAAAGATGCCATCCGCGAGTTGCAAGAGAATAACTTTGACGTCTCCATCTATTACACCCAAAAGGATGAAATTGGTGAGATCGCGCAAGAGATGAACAAGATGATTGCCTCCTTCAAGAAATTCGATGAGCTGAGAACTGAGCGCATTGAAGTTGAAAATAGAAAGTTTGATGTTTTGGCCAACATTGTTAAAAAACCCATTCTGGTGGCCGATGCTGAAGGTAAAGTTGTCTATATGAACAACCGGCTCTATGCCTTAATGGAGGTCTCGAGTGAGGATGTTATTGGCAAAGAGCTTAAAGAAACTCCCTGCCCGAAATCAATCGTCTCCTCCTTTGAGCTGGCGCTTAAGCGAAAATCTAAAATTGAAAACATAGAAGTGGTTATTCCCAAAAAAGATAAACGTGATAAAGAGGAAAATGGATCTAAAATCGAAATCGAAGAAGATGGGGAAGTTGTAGAGAAAAAACCTAAAGTAAAAGAGGAAGATCTCCTATTTAAGGGATTTGCCACTATTATCCCTATTCGGGGAAAAAAGAAATCCATGGATTATTATCTGATGGTGCTCTCTAAAGAGATGATGACTTAGTGCTTCATTCTGTCCAAGTTCATTCATAAATGATATTTTAAAAGCAACTTATATTTGGTAGAAAATCAACCTATGCATAATAAATATATTAGAAACTTCTCCATCATTGCTCATATCGACCACGGTAAATCTACCCTGGCAGATAGACTCTTAGAGTTTACCGGTACCGTCTCCGCTAGAGAGTCTAGAGATCGTCTTTTAGATAATATGGATATTGAGAGGGAGCGGGGAATCACCATAAAGGCGCAAACGGTTCGTCTTATTTATAAGGCAAAAGACGGCCAAGACTATGAGTTCAATTTAATCGACACCCCGGGACATGTGGATTTTAGCTACGAGGTGAGTAGATCCCTCGCTAGTTGTGATGGAGCACTTTTAGTGGTTGATGCCAGCCAAGGGGTTGAAGCGCAGACACTATCAAATGTTTATATGGCGCTGGAAAATGATTTAGAGATTATACCAGTGCTCAACAAGATCGATCTGCCACATGCAGATGCCCCAAGAGTTAAAAACGAAATTGAAGAAATCATTGGCATCGAAGCGCAGGATGCTTGTGAGGTTTCTGCCAAATCAGGCCTAGGCATAGAAGATTTGTTGGAAACCATTGTTTTAAAAATTCCCCCACCAACTGGTGAGCGAGGTAACAAGCTGCAGGCGCTTATTTTTGATTCATGGTTTGATACCTATCAAGGGGTGGTGGTTTTAGTTCGAATTTTTGAAGGAACAATTAAACTTAAAGAAAAGATTCATTTTAAATATTCAGGTGAAAGCTATGAAGTTTTAAAACTGGGGGTGAACGCCCCCTTTTTTACGGAAGTAAAAGAGCTCGGTGCGGGTCAAGTTGGCATGATCATCTGTGGGGTTAAGACCATTCGCGATGTTAAAGTTGGCGATACCATTATTAGTGCTAAATATACTGATACTCCTACGCTGGAGGGGTTTAAGGAAAGTAAGCCCATGGTTTTTTGTGGCATCTTTCCGGTGGATAGTGTGGACCATTCTATTTTAAAAGAATCGCTGGAAAAACTAGCGCTCAATGATGCCTCTTTTACCTACGAGCCGGAAAACTCCAACGCTCTTGGACTGGGATTTAGATGTGGTTTTCTTGGGCTCCTGCATATGAATATTATTCAGGAGCGGCTTGAGCGGGAATTTGATTTAAATCTTATCAGCACCGCCCCCTCTTGTAATTATATGGTGAAGACCACCAGAGGCGAAGAGATGATGGTGGATAATCCCGCGGATCTTCCCGATCAGACCTTAATAGAATCCATTAGTGAGCCTATTGTGCAAATTAATATCCATGTCCCCAACGAGTTCGTGGGCAATGTTATAAAACTTTGCAGTGAACGAAGGGGAGTGCAAAAGGATATGAAATATATCACCACTGAGCGGGTCCAGCTAATTTATGATCTACCGCTAGTGGAAATGGTTTTTGATTTTTATGATAAATTAAAGGGCATGACAAAAGGTTATGCCAGTATGGATTATGAAGTGGTGGGTTATGAGGAATCTGATTTGGTAAAACTTGATATTTTATTAAATAACGATCCGGTAGATGCGCTCTCGCTAATTTGTCATAGATCAAGCGCTCAAGTTAAGGGACGGGAACTGGTTGGAAGGCTGAGAAAGCTGATCAATCGGCAACAATTTGATATTGCCATTCAAGCGGCGGTTGGGGCCAAGATCCTGGCCCGTGAAACAGTTAAAGCACTTCGCAAAAATGTTTTGGCCAAGTGTTACGGTGGCGATATTAGCCGTAAAAGAAAACTGCTGGAAAAACAAAAGAGGGGTAAAAAGCGAATGAAGATGGTTGGATCTGTGGAAGTTCCCCAATCTGCCTTCCTCGCAGTCTTAAAAACGGATAATTAATGGAAACTAAAATTAGGGAAAATTTTGATAAGGCCATTTTAAATTACTCTAAGGATAAATTTAAAGGAGTTTATTTAAAGGCCAAGGATGAGTTTTTTGACCTCACTGGTTCGATTCATGCAGACCATGAAAACTTTGAACAGCGGATGAACTCTTTTTATGAGTGGTACTTTTTCAACTACAGTGAATCTAAAATTTTAAAAGACTACACTGCAAAGGATTCTTTTTTTAAAGATTTTAAATACTCCATCTTTGAATTTTCGGGAAAAAACTTAAGAGGCCGGTGTGTCTTTAAGGATTTTATCGGCAAAGATAAAGTGCTGCTACCAAAAGGCGTTATGCCCCCGGGATTAACCAAAGATGATATAATCGTTGGCAGATTTATTGCCCTGGAGGAAGGACACTACCTCTTACCAGGATTTTTTATCCTGCCAGGTAAAGTGAAATCCATTTTAAAACGTGAGGCCAGACGTATCGCTAAAATTAATGATGTGGATAAAAAAGAAGAATTTTTACTTAAAATCGAAACGCTCTATAATCGGTGGCGAAGCTACAACCACCTAGATCCGGCAAAAATATTTGTCTATGGGCCCTAGTCCCAGATTCTTTTATAAGACTTAATCATCTGATACATGTTGCTGTCCAGGGGACTGTTATTATATTTCTCGGCATAAAAGAGTACGTTATTTCCCTGATTATCTTTTATCTCCAGAGCAGGCCCAACGCTTATGAGTTCTTTGACAATTTTAAGCAGTCGGTTGTTGGCCTTGCCCCGCGATTTTAGCGCCACCATGAGCGGAGTTCGTCCCTTGGCATCTTGGGCCTCAATGGAAAACTCGGCGCCATTTGCTAAGAGTAGCTTGACCATCCTATCATCACGTCTGCCGGCAGCGATTGAGAGCGCATTTCTCTTATCTTTGGTTACAACATTGATCCTGGCACCAGCGTCGATCATTTTTTTTGCCGCTCCAAAGTTACCTTGTTCCACTATTTTTAAGAACTTCAAATCAGCTTTAATGGGATTAGGCCATTTGCCCTTGTAATAGACTAACTTAAATGGATTAGGGCCTTTCTTAAAGGTCATCTTTTTCCATTTTCTCAAAAGAGTGATATTTGGCCAAACGTAATTTTTTTTGGGGGGAGCTCTTTTGGCCCACTTTTTATAGCGGGCGATAGCAGGCCACTTGGGTTTTTCACCATCAATATAGGGGCGGTTGTTAATGCCTGGGCCACTTTGCCTGGTGGATGCGGTATAGATTTTTTTAAGGGGGGCAAAAGGGCCTTTCCATTTTCGGGAATCTCGCAGCCAGGCATAATCTGGCCGCTCGTAAGAGCTCCAGGTGCCGCCGATAATATTATCGTCTTTATCCAGCTCAAGCAGATATTCATAATCTTTTATCCCAAAGCCTTTATGGGGTATTTTTGAAAACCAGCTTTGGTGCATTTCTTTGACGTAGTGAACTTTCACATGCACATAGACCACTTTTTCCGTTCCCTTGGCGGCACGGTCATGAGTTCTTTCTGGCAGCTGTTTCATCCTTTCAATGGAGTAACTATAGACTGGTTGATTCCAAACTTGACTTCCCCGGTCCACATCAATCATAAAACCATGATTTAAAAGTCCAATTTGATTGGTTAAAACTACGTGAAAGGCACCCGCATTCACATCACCACATTCACCTCGTTCGCTGACTCCATAAAACTCATCTTCGCTTAGCTTGCCAGCTTTAACTTGCGCCCATAGGGCGTCTAAGTCGTCAAAACATCTCTCGCCGATGGTTTTTTCGGGACTCACTTTATCCATATCCAGCATAGAGGCGAGCAGTCCTTTTATATCTGAGGCGCCAAAGGGAATTCGATGACCTAGTTTGCCGGTTATCATTACTGGTTTGGGGTTATCAAAGGTGATGGTGGACTCACTCCAGGCATTACAAATTCCTGCCCAGTCATCAATCTTATATTTTGGATCGTATTGGGGAGAGCTTTTTATCTGGGTGTTGATTTTCGAGTAGTTCCTTTCACTTTTAACTGTGTCCCAATTTAGATTTCCCAGGTAGAGGTCGTATTTTTCGGCCGGAGATAGGGTGTTTAGATCCACTCCGGTCATATTTTTCATATCATGGAGGGGGTAGTCCCAATATTTGCTACTATCTTTTACCCCTTTCAGGTTCCAACGATAGGTAATTCCCCCGTCCATATGCGGCCAATAGTTTCCCGTCCAGGGATAGGTTTTAAGCTCTCCGGATTTGGGAAGCTTACTTAGCCGGTATTCATAGTTTTTATCAATTTGCCAGTGGGGATTATTGCGGTAGTTCCAAGACTTGGCGCCTGCTTCAATGGAAAATAATGATAAGAGAATTATCCACTTCAAACCTAACTCCTTGGTGTGTTTTATTTATTTAAACACAAGCGTTAGGCCTGTTCAAGCGTGAGCTTTTCCTTCTTGGTGGAAAACAGGTAGGGGAAAACTCCCATAAGGTTAACAGAAACGATTGCCAGAAAATAAAGATTAAACATGGAGGCGCCCCCAGAGATACCGTAGTAACCAAATAGGGTGCCAAAAATTGCGTGTCCCACGCCCATGCCAGCGGGGGAGATGGGAATTGCGGTGGCAATAAGTCCAAGCGGGACAAAAGTGAAGGCCTTGCCCAGAGAGAGAGGAGCATCGAAAAATGGTTTACTTATTAAATAAATAGCGCAGACATTATTGGCCTGAAAAACCATGGACATAAAAAGACATTTTAAAATTACGATCTTATTTTCACCCATGGCCCAAATTTGTGCCAGGGTCTTTTCTATTTGGTGTCCGATCAAGGGTATCTTATCGGCGAGTCGGAGAAATCTGTTTTTTTGATTTTTAGGCATAAACAGGGTGATGAAAAATCCCATGGAGCCCAAAAGAAGCAAGAGGTTCATATGAACAAGTCTTTTCATCAGCGGGGAGATGGTAATGAGATCACTGTAGTTAATTATGGTGAAAATCCCCAGCAGAAATAAAAGGCCTATTAAACCAATAATCCGGTCCACCAAGGTCGACATTAAAAGATAGGTTTTAGTGAGGCGATCATCTAGTTTTTTGGCCATGACCGCTTTAACTAAATCTCCGGTAACGGCGCCGGGAAGGATGGAGCTAAAAAGTAGTCCGATCCAATTTAGCTTTAGTACTTCAAAAAAGGGAAGAGGTTTGGATTTTATCTCTAAAAGTAGTTTCCACCGATAAGCGGTACCTGCGGCGGAAAAGACGATCATCAAAATGGTTAGAAGAACCAGTCCCGAGTGCTGGGTGAGGGCATATCCGGCGGTGGCAAACTCCAGGTCTCCTTTCTTGATGAGCCAATAAAGAAGTCCTCCGGCAAAGATAAATTTAAGTGCAAGCTTGATCACAAAAGCTTTCCGTTTTAGAGTGTGATTCTAGGAGTTATCATGAAAATAGGCGTCATTCAAATGTGTTCTGTACTGGATTATAAGCTTAATTTAGCAACATTAGCACCATTTTTGCGCGAAGCGAAAGAGGCAAAGGTAGAAGCGGTTTTTCTCCCGGAAACCTTCTACTCCCTAAGTGATGGAAAAACCGCCACTCCCTATTTAGTAGAAGGGGAAAATGAGCACTTTAAAAATATAAGTAATCTGGCCAAGGATCACGCTCTCTATATCCTCGGCGGCTCCGCTGCCACAAAACTTGGGGATAGCATTGTTAATCGAAATTACAATTTTGATCCAGAGGGGAAGCTGATCGACTTTTACGATAAAAGACATCTCTTTAGCTGCGACCTAGGAACTAAAGTCGTTGATGAGAGAGATCTCTTCAGCGCCGGTAGTGAAGAAAAATTAATTGAGGTAGGCGCTTTTAAAATCGGCCTTTCCATTTGCTTTGATCTGAGATTTCCCGAGCTCTATTCATCTTACAAAAGAGCGGGAGCTAATATGCTCTCCATCTCTAGCGCCTTTACCATTCCCACGGGGATAGCGCACTGGCACACTTTGCTGCGAGCAAGAGCGATTGAAAATCAATGTTTTGTGGTGGCCGCGGCCCAATGGGGAAAAAATAATGAGCGAGTGGAAACCTATGGCCACTCTTTAATAATTGATCCCTGGGGGGAAGTGTTAGCGGATGCCCACGAGGGGGAAAAATTAATCGTCGCTGAGATAGATTTAGCGCGCGTGGAAAAAGCGCGCAGGGCGATTCATCTCTACATATAGGGATTGGAACCAGTAGCGTGATCGGTGATGTCGACTACTTCTGTGATCTCTGGAAAATGTTTGTGTACCAGGGTTTCTATTCCCTGTTTTACCGTTTCGATGGAAGCGCTACAGCCGTGGCATCCGCCCGTCATCTTAATAAAAAGCTGATTGTTGTCCACATCGATAATCTCCACGTTTCCGCCGTGGGATTTAAGGGCAGGTCTCACCTGTTCGTCTAAGAGTTTTTCAAGTTTTCTAATCATTTTATAGGCCTAAAGTTTTTATATTCACCAATTCGATAACCGGTTAATGATTCCACAAAATCAGAAAACATTAAACCGAAATCTTTAAAGGAGAAGGTATATTTTAGGGATAATAGATCCACATCGTTTCTATTTTCCACAATCCATTTTTTCATCACCTTGGGATGGGTGTTTTTAAAGGGTTTAAGGCCCCACATATTTTGATAGGTGTGACCAATCTCTTCGTGATCCTGCCCATGATAAAGCTTGGAGAAGCTTTTTACTTTTTGATCCATCACCTGTTCTTTTCTGGCCCAGCCATAGTGAAAGATTCGTGCTTCAATTTGTTTGCAATGTAGCTTTTTTCCATCAAGGGTTCTAAATCCTTGAGCGTCCTTCCAAGATTTAACATTTTTATTTCTAACCAGTCTGACTTCCCTGCGGTAGGTATTTCTGGTGTATTTGATGATATCTACGTTGCCGTAAAAATGCAGGTATCTGAAAATCAGGCCATCAATATGGGGATTTTTTTTCATCTCCTGGATGCCATCATAGATAATATCGAGATCTTTTTCATGAACCGCTTCATCGCCTTGAATGTATTGGATAAATTTTCCCCGCGCTTTTTTAAGACTTAAGTTTGTTTGCTCGCTAAGGATTTCCCCATCATCAGTTTTGCTTGGATCCCACCAGGATTTAAAGAAGATGTATTTGTCACCTGGGAAAGCATTTTTTAAATAGACGTAAGTGCCATCATCCTGCTCGCATTTGGGATCGTCAAAGCCCACGTTGATGATGACCTCATCGCAAAGTGGAGAGATACTCTCAATCGCCTCCTTAATGGGATATTCAAGAGTGAGAGCATTTTTTATAAAGGTGATTCCTGATACTTCCATAAATTATTTGGTCCTTAAAAGCTCTAATTGGCCCAGACTGGAAAAGGTGGCAGTCTCTACTCTTAAAATGGCAGAGGAGATGCCAATTGCTATAAATCCCATCTGCTTAAACGTTTCAACTTCTGTCGTTGTCCAACCTCTCTCTGGGCCTATGGCCAGAGTTATCCTTTTGGAGAAGTCTAGCTGCACATCTAAAAAGGTCCGCGTGGATCCCGGCGAGAGAATAAACTTTTGCTCGCGATTTTTCCAATCATTTAAGATCTTTTGATGCAGCTCTACTTTTGGCAATTGATGGTAGATGGCCGCTTGGGAGATCCCACAGCAGAGATATTTTTCCAGCTTTTCCTGCTCAAAAATTTTGGAATCGAGATAGGATTTCTCACTTAAGTCGGCCTTGAAAAAATCAAAGCTTCCCACTCCAAGCGTAGTGGCATGCTCGAGAATTTTTTTAATAGTCGGGGGACGGGAGAGACCGATGATTAAATCATATGGGGCCTGATTTTTGGCCTCGATGCTTTCCACGAGCAGGGTGAGAGAGTCACCAGAGAGATCTTTGATATAGGCCTTACCGATTCCCTGGCCTACTAGGGCCACTTTCAACATATCCCCAACCCCCAGTTTTAAAATAGTTTTAAGGTGCTCTAGTCTGGAGGGGTCTTTGACCTCATAAATATTGGGGCATAATTTTTCATTTTCGAAAATGAGAAAGCGGTTCATCTAAAGTGAGTATAAAAAATAGGTGGTTTTGCCTAGAAAAATTTCAATATGGGAAAAAATACCTAAGGGATTTCAAGTACTTAAAGAGATCCTTTCTATCCTTGGCTTTCATAGAGAGAGTCATGGACGTCTCTTTTATAAATACCCTGTTATCGCCGGGAAATTTCTTGTTGATGCTGGCCCCGCCGGGTTGGGGCAAGACCCGGATACTCAGATCGCTATACAGCGAGTTTGATCGCAAAATTATTTTTATCTCCCCCCTTAAGGCCTTGGCCATGGAGTTCGCTGAAGCTTCTGAAGAGCTTGGAAACATTTTATATATTTCTAAAAGAAGTGAGCGGGGTAAATTGCATCAGTTCATTAAAAAGAGAAAAGCGCTTTTAGTGTTAACTCCTGAGATGATGGATGAGAATTATTTTTTAGAGCTCTCTTCTCTGGGCGAAAAATACCTTTTGGTTTTGGATGAGTTTCATCTTTTTTATTTTTGGGGGTGGGATTTTAGGCCGCTTTTGTGGGAGAGCGCCATGGGGCTGGCAGAGACGGGGATTGCCATTTTAGGTTTAAGTGCCACCTTTGGAGATGAGTGGATAGAGCAGTGGCAAAAGGATTTTAAAAATAGTCAGGAAAATTTAATTCTAATAAATCTGGGAAATCAGGTTTTAAAAAATCATCCGATACATATTTATAAGCTACCCTTTAAAAATATGTTTATGAGAAGGTTTTTCTTTGAAATGCAAGGCGAGGGAGTGATCCTTTATTTTTGCAAATATAGATCTGAAGTGGATTTTTATGTGGAGTATTTTACCCTAAGAGGTGTTGATGTTTTGGGTTGCAAAGGAGGCGAGGTGGCCCATTTTGTAAAAAATTTGAAAAAGATGCCAAATCCACAGTGTATTTTTGCTACCAGCGCATTAAGTCATGGTGTCAACCTACCCTCCATAAAAAAGATCTTCATTGGTTTTAAAGTATTGGATTTAAACTTTTGGATTCAAATGGTAGGAAGAGGAGGACGCCGGGGAGAACCCTTTGAACTCTTTCATCAGGATAAGTTTGCGGGGCAATTTAAGCTAAGAGTCTTCCTCTTTGATTTTTATTTGCGTCTGATAAACTTGTTGAAATTATGAGAGTAAAAGTAGAAGGCCTGCTCATTTCTAAAATTCCTTTTGGTGATAAACATTTTATCGCCAAACTTTTACTTAGAAATGGCAAAAAAATATCTGTTGTTTTTTACGGTGCCCGGGGAGCGGGGAAAAAACGAACATCTTCTTTGGCCGATCTCGGGCATATGCTCGCGGTAGAACTAGGAAGAGCTAAATACGGTGAACACCTCTATCCCGCTAAAGAATGGTCCCTTATCTGGGCACCTAAAAAAATAAGAGAAGATTACAAAGCGTTCTCCCTAATGAGCCTCTATTTTGAAATTGTTGCCAAGTTTTGCCTGGAAGATCATCTTGAAACAGAAAGTGATGAGCACGACGGCCCTTTTAGAGTGCTCTCCAACGCTGTTTTTTTTCTAGAGGACAGTTTAAAAAAGGGAGACTTTAACCCCTATGAACAGTTGCTGCTTTTTCTGGGAAAAGTTTTTCAGGATCAAGGTATTTTTCCTAAAATGGGGGACTGTATATTTTGTGATAGAAAGTTAGAGCATGTTTCCCAGATGAGTCTGGTTTTTGAACAGGGAGGATTTTCCTGTTCCCTATGCCTGGGCCCACAATCTGAAGGAGTGGGCCGGGATGCCTGGCAATTTTTAAATATGGTGAGATCTAGCAGCTATCAAGATTTCTCCTTTAAAACCCTTGAATTTCAAAGTATTAAGTCTCTCTGCCAACTGCTATTAGGGCATTTTTGTTATCAATTTCATCTTGAGGAAAGGCAGTTTAGAGCGTTGCCTATGGTGCTCTGATATCTTCCTAAGATACTGAAAATACAAACTTAAGGTGTTTTATATCTAAATATTATGGTTTTTTCATGCAAAAATTCTTTAAGAAATATGCTAAAATACGATATATAAGAGTATCTTACACAGGAGGATTATGACGACACTCACCCTAAGCAATGCCCCCATTTATGATGATAATGGGGCCTTAAACTTACCTTATTTAGTAGATAGCTATGGCCTGACCAGAAAGGAATTTGCTGAAATTTCTGGAGTAAGTGTAAGCACCCTTAGTAGATCAGGCCCCCCTTCCCCTCATACTAAATCGAGAGTGGTAGAGCTTGTGGGGATCTATGTCCTGCTTTGGAAAATAAGCAAAGGAAATGAAGAGCAAATCAAGTCATGGCTTGATGAGCCAAAAGCAGAGTATTGGGGTCTTTCCCCTATTCAATTTATGAAAATTGATAACGAGAATATTTCTACTGTTTTCAAAAATATCCGTGAAATGGAATACGGAGAGGCCATGGGAACATGAAAGAAGAATCTATTCACCATTATCTATCAAAGATTATTCAGGATTTTTCTGTCGGATTAAGTCTTGAAGAAAATAAAGTTCATCAGAAAATAAGGTGGATTAAGGAACATAAACTTGAAATCTTAAATTATTTTGAGTCTTTGGCCAAGAGGCCCCATAACTCCCTTTCCTCAACTTCTACTAAAAAAATAACGGGAGACAATTGGTTCAGGGCC
The DNA here is from genome assembly GCA_004356615.1 of Deltaproteobacteria bacterium. GTDB lineage: Bacteria > Bdellovibrionota > Bacteriovoracia > Bacteriovoracales > Bacteriovoracaceae > SMWT01. The sequence continues at coordinate 20,261 of SMWT01000159.1, forward strand.
GTTACCTATGATTATTCAAAAATACCTTTAAGCTTTGAAGGTTCTTTAAAAAGTTTTGCAAGGTTTCATCGGGTAGGTCAACCTACCATTTATCTTGCTGAGAGCTATAAAACCGCAATGGAGGAAGTTCGATTTTCTAAAAACTTAGTTGCCATGACTACCTTTGGAATAAAAATTAACCTGCAAAGGATTCTCGATCTATCAGGTTCTGGAAATCTCTACAAAAATTTTAGGATTTCTAAAAATTACTTTAAAGGTCCCTGGGAACAATTCTCAAATATTGGGCTGGAATACTATACCCATTATTTAAGTGACCATTTAAGAAAACTTCCAATTGAAGGTTTTTTATATGAGTCTAACGCCAATCCAAAAAATATTTGCCTTTGCCTCTTTCCTGAAAAAATGATTAAAGGCTCAACTCTTCAGGTAATCGGTGATTATATTGAAATAAATTCAAATGATCTTTATTTTGAAGGGATGGCATAATTTGTTAATCAGGGTCGGCCATAATGGCAACTGATAATCTTTTTTCCTTTAAAACCCTTGAATTTCAAAGTATTAAGTCTCTCTGCCAACTGCTATTAGGGCATTTTTGTTATCAATTTCATCTTGAGGAAAGGCAGTTTAGAGCGTTGCCTATGGTGCTGTAATTAATGTAGAGTCCCACGGATGCATACACACTTAGTCAAAATCCTTTGGCCTTACGTAAAACCACATTGGAAAAAAGCGCTTGGCGCACTTTTTTTTGCGATAATCTTAGCGGCGGTTAAATGGGCCCAGGCGGCACTAGTTAAACCCGTTTTCGACAAGGGATTAAGTAAAAGTGGGACCATGGAAGAGACCCTGATGCTGGCAGGTCTGTTAATGCTTCTGATGATCATTAATTTTCCCGCCAGGTTTTTTCACTTCTATTGGATCCGCTACATTGTGGATAAGGCCACCTGCCAGCTACGATCTAATATCTATGAAAAAATACAAAGACTGCCCATCGCTTATTTTAATCAAAACAAGCTGGGGGTTTTAACTTCTAATATTATTAACGACACTCAGACTTTTTCCGGGGGCTTTAGGGCCTCCATGGACCTCATTCGCGAGCCCCTTTATGCCATCGCTTTACTGGGACTGGCATTTTATAGAGATTGGGCCTTGACCATGGTCATTTTTGTCGTCGCTCCACTTTTTCTTATAATTTTTAGCAAGAGTGGAAAAAGTGTGAAGAAAAACCAGGCAGATGTGCAGGAAGAACTTGGTAACCTTACTCACAACATTGGTGAAGGACTCAGCGGTCAAAAAATTACCAAGGCCTTCAACCTGCAAGACTATATTCTAAAACGCTTTGAAGGCACCCAGAATAAATTTTTTAAATCCCTAATGAAAACCACCTGGGTCGAAGAAATGGCCCACCCTTTGGTGGAGTTGGTGGGAGGCCTGGCCTTTGCAGGAATTATTGTCTTTGCTCACTATAGAATTCAGTCAGGGGCCACGAGCCCAGGGGATTTCGTGAGCTTTGTCACCGCCATGGCACTTTTTATGGATCCCATCAGAAAGCTATCCCAGGCCAATATTAAGTTGAGTCAGGCCGATGCAGCGGAAAAGAGAATCTCCAAACTTTTAGATCTTCCCGAAGAAGTGGACAACGGGGATATGGAGCAAATTGCTTTTAAAGATAAGATTACGGTTAAAAACCTCTCGTTCTCTTATGGCAATCACCAAGTGTTAAAAAATCTAAACCTGGAAATTAAAAAAGGTCAAAAGGTCGCCTTGGTAGGGCTTTCCGGCTCTGGTAAATCCACTTTGATCAATCTCTTATTGGGACTTTATAGGCCCGAATTAGGTGAGATAAAAATTGATGGGATACCTGTTGATAGAATTAAGTTAAAGGGACTGAGAGAGCTCTTTGGACTAGTCAGCCAAGATATATTTCTCTTTCATGACTCTATCCTGGAAAATTTAACCTTGGGGAGAGACTACTCAATGGAACAAATTGAAAAGGCCATCGACGTGGCCTACGCCAGGCCTTTTATTGATCGGCTGCCAGCAAAATATGACACCATGATCGGGGACCGGGGAGTTAAACTCTCAGGCGGTCAGCAACAAAGACTCACCATCGCCCGTGCCTTTTTACAAAATACCGATATCCTCCTTTTCGACGAGGCCACATCGGCGCTGGATAATGAGTCCGAACGGATGGTGCAAAAAGCACTGGATGAAATTTCGAAAGACAAAACGGTTATCGCCGTGGCCCATCGGTTGTCCACCATCCAAGACTTCGACCATATTTATGTCTTAAGTGAAGGGGAGTTGATGGAACACGGAACCCACGATGAACTAATGGATCGAGGTGGGGAATATTTCAAGCTTTATAACTTGGGTCAAAAATAAGCACTGCAACTACCTTTTTTTTCTTATCAAATAAACCCCTGTGATGTAGGATTTGGCCTTTTTGAGGGAGATTATTGTGGCATCAGAATCCAATTTAAAATCCATGGCGGAACTAACCGCTCTTTGTAAAAGAAGAGGTTTTATTTTTCAAAGTTCCGAAATCTATGGCGGAATTGGCGGATGCTGGGATTATGGCCCTTACGGAGTTGAACTCAAAAATAATATCAAGCAGAGCTGGTGGAATGATATGACCCTCAGGGAAGATGTAGTGGGGCTGGACTCATCTATTCTAATGCATCCAACAGTATGGAAGGCCTCAGGTCATATTGATGGTTTTTCCGATCCGCTAGTAGATTGCAAAAACTGTAAGGAGCGATACCGGGCCGATAATATTGATCTGGGTAAACCCTGTCCAAAGTGTGGCTCCAAAGATTCGTTCACTGACATCAGACAATTCAATTTAATGTTTAAGACAGAGCTTGGTGCTGTGGAGGATAGCTCCAGTACCATCTATCTTCGGCCGGAAACCGCTCAGGGAATTTTTGTCAACTTTTTAAATGTTCAATCCACCATGAGAAAAAAACTGCCTTTTGGCATCGCCCAAATTGGTAAGGCCTTTAGAAATGAGATCACTCCTGGCCATTTTATTTTTAGAACCAGAGAGTTCGAACAGATGGAGATGCAGTTTTTTGTAAAACCAGGTTCGCAAAAAGAGGTGATGGCACAGTGGAAGGAAATTCGTTGGAACTGGCATCTTAAAAATGGCCTCCGGGAAGAAAAACTGAGATGGGCACCCCACGGCCCTGATTCTCTGGCCCACTACGCAGACGATGCCACCGATATTGAATATGAATTTCCTATTGGTTGGGGAGAGATTGAGGGGATTCACTCGAGAACTGATTTTGACCTCAGTGCTCATGAGAAGTTTTCGGGAAAAAGTCTTTCCTATATCGACCAGGCGGATGGAAATAAAAAATACATCCCCTATGTTATTGAAACTTCAGTGGGGTGTGACCGAACCCTTTTAGCGGTTTTATCTGATGCCTACCGATTGGAGAATGCCGGGGATAAGGAAAAAGAGCGAACGGTGATGAAGATTGATGCCAAACTTGCACCGGTTAAAGTCGCCGTTATGCCGCTTTCCAAAAAGTCTCAACTAGAAGAAATTGCTAGAAAAATTTTCAAAAATGTAGGATCAGCTTACAAAGCAGAGTATGATGTATCCGGTTCAATCGGGAAGCGATATCGCAGACAAGATGAAGTGGGAACACCCTTTTGTGTGACGGTGGATTTTGACACCTTAGAAGACCAAGCGGTGACAATTAGAGATCGAGATTCAATGGCCCAAGAGAGGGTAAATATAGATCAGATGGAAAATTATCTTAAGGATAAGCTTTAAACATTAGGAGAAGTCCATGAAGTGGGTTTACAGTTTTAATGCCGAAAATACCGAAGGAAACCGTGAGATGAAAAATCTCCTAGGCGGTAAAGGGGCCAATCTAGCAGAGATGTCATCCCTGGGACTTTCCGTTCCTCCGGGGTTTACCGTTACCACCGAGGCCTGTCTGGACTTTGGTAATTCGGGGGATACCATAAAAGATGAAATCAAAAATCAAGTAATAGAGACGCTGAAAAAAGTTGAGACCCTCACTGGGAAAAAATTTGGTGATCATACCAACCCTCTGCTTTTATCGGTTAGATCGGGAGCTAGAGTTTCCATGCCGGGGATGATGGACACCGTCTTAAACCTAGGTCTTTGTGATAAAACAGTAGCTGGACTTGTCCAGCAGACGGGTGACGCCAGATTTGCCTGGGATTCCTATCGAAGATTTATTCAAATGTATGCCAACGTGGTTATGGGACTCAACGTTGCCGTTTTAGAATCTACTCTGGAAGATTTAAAAGAGGCGAGAAACGTAACCGAAGATACCGAGTTCACCGCCGAAGATTTACAAGATCTAGTGGCCGCTTATAAAAGAATAATTCTGGAAGACTCTGGAAAAAGCTTTCCCACGGATCCTATGGAACAGTTATGGCAGGCCATTGGTGCGGTCTTTCAGTCCTGGCAAAATCCTCGAGCTAAAAAATATAGAGAAATTCACCACTACCCGCACGATTGGGGAACGGCAGTTAACGTTCAGGCCATGGTGTTTGGAAATATGGGAGATGATTGCTCCACGGGTGTTTGTTTTACTAGAGATCCCTCCACAGGAGAGAAAAGGTTTTTTGGCGAATTTTTAGTTAACGCCCAGGGGGAAGATGTAGTGGCGGGAATTAGAACTCCAATGCCCATCAATGATTTCTCCAAAAATGATTCGAATAGAGATTTCAGAACCCTGGAAGAGCTGATGCCAAATTCTTACGGGGAACTTTGTGATGTTTATAAAATTTTAGAACAACATTATAAAGATATGCAGGATATTGAATTTACTGTGGAAAAAGGCAAGCTCTATATCCTACAGACCAGAAACGGTAAGAGAACCTCTGCCGCGGCAGTAAAAATTGCTGTGGACATGGTTGATGAAGGGCTAAAAACCAAAGAAGAGGCGATTCTTTCCATCAACCCGGAAGACATCAATCAATTACTTCACCCAAGACTTGATCCTAATGCGGTTAAAACTATTTTGGCCAAGGGACTTCCCGCCTCTCCAGGCGCGGCTTCGGGGAGAATAGTTTTTGACTCGGAAGAGGCAAATTTATGGAAAGAAAAAGGGGAGAAGGTAATTCTTGTAAGACGTGAAACTTCTCCAGAAGATATTACGGGAATGGTTGCATCCGAGGGTGTTTTAACTGCTAGAGGTGGAATGACCTCTCACGCTGCAGTTGTCGCTCGTGGCATGGGAAAACCTTGTGTGGCAGGCTGTACCTCGCTTTTAATTTCTTCCACTGAAAAGAAAGTCACCATTAAGGGAAAAGAATTAAGGGAAGGTGATGCTATCACCATCGATGGTGCCACGGGAGAAATATTTGATGGAATACTGCCGACTATTGAAGCAACCATAAGTAGCGAGTTTTCAAAATATATGGAGTGGGCCGATGAAATTCGAACTCTAGGAGTTAGAACCAATGCTGATAATCCGGCCGATAGCGCCGTGGCCTTAAAGTTTGGTGCTGAAGGAATTGGCCTTTGTAGAACTGAACATATGTTTTTTGCGCCAGAGCGAATTTTGGCCATCAGAGAGATGATCTTTGCTCAGACGATGAAAGAAAGAGAGAGAGCGCTGGATAAGCTTTTACCTTTCCAGAAAGAGGACTTTCTTGGAATTTTTGAAGTGATGAATGGTAAACCGGTCAATATTAGACTACTAGATCCTCCACTGCACGAGTTCTTACCTCATACGGAGGGAGAAAAGCAGGAACTGGCCAATTCCTTAGAGCTAACACTTGGTGATATCGAGGCCAGGGAAAAGGATCTCTTTGAGTTTAATCCCATGCTGGGACATAGAGGTTGTAGACTTGGTGTCTCCTATCCAGAAATTTACAATATGCAGGTTAAGGCAATTATTCTCGCTGCCATTGAGGCGCAAGATAAAGGCATTGTGGTTATTCCTGAAATTATGATTCCCTTGGTAGCGCTAAAAGGTGAGTTGGTTCTGCTAAGGAAAAACGCCGAAGCGGTCATCCAAGAGATTTTTGAGCAGACGGGAAAAAGCGTTGATTATAAAATCGGCACCATGATTGAAATTCCCCGAGCTGCTATCACCGCCGGTGAAATAGCGGTGGAAGCTGATTTTTTCTCCTTTGGAACCAATGATCTAACTCAGACCACCTACGGACTATCCCGAGATGATTCTGGTAAATTTTTAACTCACTATCAAAACGCCGGTATTTTCAAAGAAGATCCCTTTGTCACCCTGGACCAAGAGGGAGTGGGATTTTTAGTAGATTATGCCAATAAGGCGGGAAGGGCCGCCAATCCTTCGCTTTCTGTGGGAATTTGCGGCGAGCATGGAGGAGAACCCAAATCAATTGAGTTCTGCCACCGGGTAGGCCTTGATTATGTGAGTTGTTCTCCTTACCGGGTGCCTATTGCCAGGTTAGCTGCTGCTCAGGCAACCTTAATGAATGCCCATTGAAAAATACCTAAAGGCGCAAAACTTCGACTGCCTGGCAGTCGGAGTGCTTGATTTTAAAACTTCTACCTATAAAACGAGGGAAGTGACGCCAGATCTATTTTTTGATCTCGCCTCACTCACCAAACCCCTCACACTTTCCAGCGTAAAATTCGGCCATCCCAAGCTGTGGGAGAAAGACTTCGATCTTTTGTTGAATCATCAGGCCGGTCTTCCTGACTGGGGCCGTTTGTCTAAAAATAATTGGCGTGAGGAGCTGCTTAGCTTTCCCCTAAAAAAATCGCCTACCCTTTATTCTGACTTTGGCGCATTAAGATTGATGCTGGAGCTGGAAAAAAAATCGGGCAAGTCGCTCCAAGAGCTCGCTTCCTTTTATTGGGATAAGGATTTGCTTTTTTGGAAGGACTTGGTAAAAACCGCCCCGGTAACAGGTATGAGAAAAGGATTGCCCATTACCGGCCAGGTCCATGATGATAATGCCTATATCATTGATAGCTTTTGCTCCCACGCCGGCCTTTTTGGAACCATTGGGGGAGTCTGTAAAAGTCTTATAAGTCTAAATGATAAAACCTCTTTTGTGGGGGAGGTCACCCAAGCGCTTAAAAAAGGTAAGGGAGATCGCTTTGTGGAAGGGATGGATACACCGGGAGAGAAATCTCTCGCCGGTAAGGGACATGGACTGTTAACTTTTGGCCATTTAGGATTTACCGGAACCTCCTTTTGGATCGATGGGGAAAAAGAAAGAGGCCATGTGATTTTAACCAACGCCACCAAAAACTATTGGTATGATCGCAGGGGTTTAAATGAACTTCGCCGCCAGTTAGGAGAAGAGTTATGGAAATGGATCTGAGTGGATATAGAGATAAATCAAGTCTTAGTGGAAATATTAAAAAAATATTATTCTACCGCATTTGTGGCACCGGCATGGGAGCGGCCGCTTTTTTGCTAAAAGAAAAAGGTTATGAGGTAGAGGGATATGATCAAAACTTTTACCCCCCCATGGGAGATTATCTTAAAAGTAGCGGTATCAAACTCTACAGCAAACAAGACTTTAAATTAAGTGATTTTGATCTCATTATTGTGGGGAATGTAGTGGGGAGAAATTCCGAAGATGCCCGCAGGATTGAAAAATCGGGGACTGCTTTTACCTCTTTTCCAACCGCCCTGGGTGCTTTTATCCTAAAGGATCAAAACGTTGTTGGCGTGGCGGGAACTCATGGAAAAACCACCACCACTTATTTCTTAGTGCAAATTTTTAAGCAGCTGGGCCTTGATCCGGGATACTTAATCGGTGGCGTTTTAAATGAGGGGCGATCGAGCAAACTAGGAGATGGAAGCTACTTTTTTATTGAAGCAGATGAATACGATAGTAGCTATTTTGAAAAATTTTCCAAGTTTAGGTCCTATGAGATTGATCACTTTATTTTAACTTCGCTGGAATTTGATCACGCTGATATTTTTAACAACCTAGAAGAGATCAAAGATCAGTTCAAAGTGCTCCTACCAAGTATCAACTCCCCCATCATCGCCAATATGAGCTATCCGGCGATAAACGAGCTGAAATTAGAGAAATGGATAGACTTAAATCAAACAAAGATTAAGGCCATGGATCACCAGGGGACTGAGTTTGAACTAAGAGGCACCACTTATAAAACCAACTTGGTGGGAAACCATAATATTTTAAATCTCACGGCAGCGATACTCTTTGCTCTAGAGCAGAAAGTAGAAGTCGATAAAGTAAAAGCGGCAGTTTTAAATCTCAACTTGGTTAAAAGAAGACAAGAGGTGCGAGGTTATTATAAAGGCTCACTAGTCATTGATGATTTTGCCCACCACCCAAGAGCGGTGGCCATGACCTACGAGGCGATCGCCATCCAGTATCCGGAAAAAGATATCCTAGTGGTTTTAGAGCTGGCCTCGGCCACCGCCAGATCCCATATTTTTCAAGATGAATTTGCCCAGGCCATAAGGAAAATCCCCCAAATCTTGCTGGCAAAACCTGGGGACACCACGGTCCCAAACGGAGAAAATCTGGACCTTGCCAAGCTGGCCGGAACTCATCAAAATGCCACGGTGGTAGTGGGTCTAACCTCCCTGCGAGAGACGCTGGATAGCTTGATCACAGACAATAGTCTGCTTCTTATCTTAAGCAACAGCACCTGTTTGGGACTGTGGGAATCTGATTTTGTTAAGCATTTAAAATCAGGCGTGTAATCTTTAAATAAGGCATTGAAGGACTAAGCCTGCCAAGGTACAGTTCGGGGATATTAAATTTAAGATGGAGAGCTCTAATGCTTAAGGATTATATATTTACTTCAGAATCAGTCACTGAGGGCCATCCTGATAAAATGGCCGATGGAATATCGGATGCTATTTTAGATGCGCTGCTTGCGAAGGATCCCAATGCAAGGGTCGCTATTGAGACCATGATTACTACCGGGATGACAGTGGTTGCGGGAGAGATTACCGCTAAACATAGAATTGATAAAAGAGATATTGTTCGGCAAAAGATTATAGATATTGGATACGACAGCAGTGAAAAAGGTTTTGATGGCCATACTTGTGCCATCTTACTTTCACTAGATAGACAATCGCCAGATATTGCCCAAGGGGTAAATGAAGGTGAAGGGGCCTTTGCTGAACAAGGTGCCGGTGACCAGGGACTTATGTTTGGTTACGCTATTGATGAAACAGAAAGCTTTATGCCTCTTACCATCGATATGGCCCATCGTTTGGCCGAGAGATTAACTTATGTGCGCAAGCAGGGAATCCTTCCTTTTCTCAGGCCTGATGGAAAAACCCAAGTTTCTGCCAAATACGTTGATGGCAAAGTGACCGCGATTGACGCAATCGTAGTTTCCTCGCAACACGAAGATGGCATTACCCATAAAGAAATTGAAGAGGGAATTAGAGAAGAAGTCATCAAAAGAATTGTCCCGCAGAATCTTTGGACTTCGGAGACAAAACTCTATATCAATCCAACTGGTAAATTTGTTATCGGAGGGCCTATGGGAGACTGTGGGGTTACCGGTAGAAAAATTATCGTTGATACTTATGGCGGACATGGAGCTCACGGAGGGGGAGCATTCTCGGGAAAAGATCCTTCTAAAGTTGATAGATCTGCAACCTACGCCGCTAGACATGTGGCCAAGCACGTAGTTGCCGCAGGACTGGCGACTAAATGTCTGGTTCAAGTTGCCTACGCTATTGGGGTGGCAGAACCCATGTCATTTTTAGTTGATACCTTTGGCACGAATAAGGTTGATACGGCCAAAATCAATGCAGCGGTTAATGAAATATTTGATATGAGACCCAAGGCGATTATTGAAAGATTAGATCTTCTTCGACCTATTTACGGTGAAACTTCTGCCTACGGACACTTTGGTAGAACATCAGAAAACGGTTTCACTTGGGAAAAACTCGATAAGCTTGATGAGCTTAGAGCAAGATTCTTTTAAGTTATGGGCATTGAACCGATTCTATTTCTGCTTAGGCACACACCTTTTTGGTCAGTGCCTACTTTTATTATTGCCGGCCAATTTTCTTATATCTACTGGCTTAAAGGTTATCGCAAAATAGCGGCAATTCTCGGCCTTTTAGTCTTAATTTCCTTTATTGTCACTTTATTTTATATTTGGGCCGGTGGGCCGGATAATGCGCCTCACGTTTTTTTAAAATTCATAAGATAATTTGACACCGAAAAAATAATTCAGCTACCATTTTATATATGCTGGAAGATTACAATTTTCTACACCAAGGCCTTGAAGATCAAGCGAGTTCCATTTACGTTGTTCTAAATGATTTCCACGCCAGTGGCATGATAAAAGAATCTTTGGAGCAGGCGTTTGCTTTAAATGTTTTTAAATTTGAAGACTCAAGCGTTTTTTGGCAAAACTTTAAAGCACCGAGAGGTCTTTTTCTACTTATTACCGAAGATAGCTTTGCCGGGATGGAGTTGATTGAAAAACTTAAAAGAAAGAATTTATCTTTTAAAACGATTCTCGCTTCCGCTTCGCCAAGGGCGGGAGATCACCTATCGCTGCAAAAACCTATTTCCCACAATAGCTTAAAGGGTGTTGTGGGAAATATTTTTGGGCTGACTGACAGGGCGGATATTAAAGAAAATTTTCTCGGTTTAGTGGGTGGCCCAGGACCGATGCAGGAGGTTTTCAATCTTATTAAAAATAATTGCAGCGGCCCAAAACCTATTTTGATCACCGGCCCAAGAGGCTCTGGCAAAAGCTCCGTGGCCCAGGCAATCTTAAAAAACTTTGATCTATCCTCCTGGGAATACATTAACTGCAGCACTGCCACCCAAGAGGTGTTGGAAAATGAATTATTCGGCCCAGAGGATGGAAAGCTTGCCCGGGATGGAATGATCTTTTTAAAAGATATTGAAAAACTGCCCCTACTGCTTCAGGCAAAACTTTCAAAATTTTTAAAAAATGAACAGGGCCTGGTAAAACTTCTCGCCTCCACCAGTCGGGACCTAATTGATCTTGTAAGCTCAGGAGATTTCAGAAAAGACCTACTAGGTTTTTTTGGCCAAAAGATCGGCCTGCCTCCTCTCTTTGAACGAAAGGAGGACTTGCCTCTTTTAATTAAACATTTTGGTGAAAAGTATTCCCGAGTTCATGGGTGTGAAAGTGTGGAATTTGATGAGAGCAGTCTGGAAATTCTGGCAAATTACGACTGGCCGGAAAATGTCTATGAGCTGGAAATCTTAATTGAAAAGCTGGTTCTTTTACACACGGGAAGTTTAATCACTCCCAGTCATTTAACCGAGAATTTTTTTAAAGGAGAGGTTTTCGGTAGCGTACCCTATTCACTGCCGGAAAAAGGTATCGATTTAAGAGGCCTGCTTCGAGATATTGAAGATTCTCTAATCAAGCAGGCGCTGGAAAAGACCGGTGGAAATAAAAACCGTGCATCTAAGTTATTGCAAATAAACAGAACTACTCTGGTAGAAAAACTTAAGAAAAGAAAACGGGAATCAAATAATCAAGTAACCTAAGGCCTTGTAAATATTTATCCTGTCAAAATCCCAACTGATAAAATTTTCCCCGTGAAAAATTTTCCTTTTAAAAAAATCAAAAGGTAGTAAAATTTAGACACATGGCAGCGATTTTAATAGGATGGCCATTAAACAGGTAATTTGAAACAGGAAGTTTCAACTCATGTCACAAAAATGTAAGTTATTTTTGACATTTACCCTGGTTTTTTTTTCCCTTCAGGAAAATTTTGCGCTAGCTGAGCAGGTGCTGGTGCAAAAAAAGATGAAACGGAATTTAAGGTGGGATATTAATGTACCTAAAGATTCAATTGTTATTGAAAAGAAGAGGAATTTAGTAATTCTAAGGAGTATATCTCCTGTTATCTTTAATAAATTGAGGCAAGAAATTATTAAATTGCCTTTAAATAAGGAATACATCACCGGCATTAACATCAATGCCCCTATCCATAAGAACCAGACCCCAAGCATTGAAGTGAAGCTAAAGGGAAGCTTTATTGAAATTTTTAGCTTTTATAGGGAAAGGCAAAAGAAATTTATTTTGGATTTTTGGATTAATGAAGACAAGCTTTCGCTTACCAGTAAACCGGTAAAGGTTATTACCAAAAATTATAAGAAACCCCTAGCGAGAAAGATTGCCGCCATTGCCTCTCCTAAAAAGGTTAAAAAGGTGGCAAAAAAATCAAATGAAAAGTTTCGTGATTTCCGCTACGGTGCTTCTTTCATCTGGGATTATCCGGCCATCACTCTATCACCTCCAAAGGCGCTGAATTTAAAAAGGAAAACGCCAGATTTTTTCTATCCTATTAATGATCTTCCTTCCATAAAAGATGAAAAAGACGCTCATTTGCAGCTTTCCATCAATCTATATCGTAAAAAGAAATATGGATTGATGAAAAAATCAATTGATTTGTACCGTAAAAAATATGGGCCGGACTCGGAAGTCGATTTTAACGAATATCTTGAGGCCAATGCCTTTTTAAAACTTAACTTGCAAAAAGCAGAACCTGAATCCACCAAATACGCGTTAACTATTTTAAGAAGTATTTATAAGAGAACTAAGAAATATCCCCTTAAAAGAGCTATCTTAAAATATCTAACCGCCCTTTATCTCAGTGAAAAAAATTATATTAAGGCGGTGGAAACCGCCAAGCAACTCTACTTTTACAGTAAACAATACTCCGATGTGGAGGTGAGCAGTTATGCCGCCAAGGCGCTTTTATATTTGGCCGGTGAGTTTTGGCAAAAAGAAAAAATAAAAAGTATTACCGATAATTCAGAGTTCAACCAATTTTTTTCCGCCCAGGAACTTTTAGCAGTTAAGTTAGCGCTTTTGTTAAAGGATAACGATGCCTATGAGACGATAAAACTTTTTGAAAAAAATAAGAGATCTTTAATTGATCCTGTTCATGAGGTCATTTTATTTAATGTGGGGGAGGCCTACTTTCGGGAAGGTAAGTTTAAAAAATCTATCCGTATCTTTAAAAAGTTTATAAAGTTTTATTCTTTTCACAAAATGGCATCTCGGGCCCGTTTGCGAATAGCGCTTGGGAGTGATTTGCTGGGCAGGGATCCGGAAAAAACAATTGCCCTTTACAAGGATACCATCGATCACTCCGCGGATTTTAAGACTAGCTTAGAGGCGAGAATCAGATATGTAGGACTTCGCACCGTTAGAAAAAGAGACCTAGGTGGCGAGGATATTGAGACCAGGGCCTTTTTAAAAGTGAGAGGCGTTGATAATACTAATCTAACTCGTGATTTAAAAAGCATATTATGGCTCACCAGGCTTCGAACATTTATTGTAGATAAGCATTACAACAAGGCATTGACCTATCTTGAGGCGATTCCCCTGCAATCCCTGCCACTAGGTAAAAGAAGAGTCTTTATGGCGGACGGGGCAGAAGTGATAAATGGCCTGATTAGAAAATATTTTAAGGAAGAAAAGTATAGAAAACTGCTTATGCTCTATGAAAAGCACAAAGAGGATTATGAGAAAAATACCTCTCCTGATCCGCTCATGAGCTATTTTGTGGGCAAGGCGCTGGTAAATCTTGGGCTTTATAAGATATTTGATCAGGTATATCAGGACTTTAAGGCCTTTGAAAATAAACCCAAAAGGACCTTTCCTTCATGGATTGAAAGATCTAAAGATTTTTACCCAGAGAAATTCCTCCTAGACCTTAGGATCACTAAAAACATCAAACTGGGAAATATTCAGGCAGTAAAAAAACTTATTGCCGAATATGAAAAAAAATATCCAGGAGATAACAAGGTCTATTTTTTTAAAGGGGTGATGGATTACGCTGAAAAGAAATATTCAAACGCCATAAAATATTTGGAGCAATACCTGGCGGGAGAAAATGATGAAAGGGGGCATTCCAGCGAGGATATCGCCACGCTTTTAAAATCCTATACGGATTCCCTCTATCAAAAAGGATTCTATAAAAAATTTAAAAGGGTTTCCAAGGCCTTGCTGGCGGATACCAAAAATAATGGGAAAAAAGATAAAAATATTTTGCAGGTCAAGGAATGGATCCAATACATAAATATTGAACTATTAGCGGGAGAGAAAAATCTTGGAGATCTAGAGTCCGCGGTGGCCTCTTTTTTTCTGGAATTTAAAGAATCCTCTTATCAGGAGAGGATCAAGTATGTTTTAGGCGTGGCCTATGTAGATGAAAATCTAATGCAAAAGGGAAAAGATATATTTAACGAGTTAGTAGAAGGAGAGAACATTTCGAGCTACATAAAAGAGTTAGCAAGATCTGAGATATCCTTAATAAATATAAAGAGTAAAACACTTTAGTTTCTTGTTCTAGGATGGAACAGGAAAGACAGGAGGTCTAATGGAAACTATTAATGTGGAATTGTTTGGTCGCGATCCTAAAATTGAAAAAACAATTTCAATGGCCAAAAATGTGGCCGTTACCAAGGCCACTATACTTATTGTTGGTGAAATTGGTGTCGGTAAAAGGTCATTGGGTAATCTCATTCATATGAATTCCAACCGCACTAATAATCCTTTGATTGTGGTGGATTGTGCAAAAGGTTCTAAAGAGGTTGAAAACGCCATTTTAGGTTTTAGAGATGAAGAGACCGGACGCTTTACCAAGGGAGCACTGGAAGCGGCCAATGGTGGCACTGTAATCTTTGCTAGTATTGATGGGCTAGAGGATGAGTTTCAAAAGAGAATTCATAAAATTCTAGTGGATCTAGAAGATTATGACCTCGATGTCAGGATCATTGCTACCACCACTAAAAATCTTTCAAAACTAGTGGGAGCAGGACGATTTTATCGTGGACTCTACACCCATATTTCGGGAACTGCTTTTTTTATGCCACCCCTTAGAGAGAGACCAGAAGACCTGGAAATGCTAACCAAGTATTTTATCGGCAAGTACTGCGTAAATGAAACAGGAACCATGGAGATTAGTCCTCCGGCGATGGAGAAAATTTTAGGCCATTACTGGACTCACAACCTAGCAGAGCTACAAACGGTAATTGAAAACTCCGTTAAAAACTCAGATCAGGCCACACTCTCTGAAAAAGATTTAGAAATTGGTGAGAAGAAGGCGGTTAGTCTGGTTAATGATGATGATAATATGGGTATTCGTCTCATGTCGTTAAAGGAAGCAGAAAAGCTCTTGATTCAAAAAGCGCTAATTCACACCAGCGAAAACCGAACCCAGGCGGCAAAGATATTAGGTGTTTCTATCAGAACTCTAAGAAATAAAATCAATGAGTATAGAAACAAGGGTTCGGCCTTTTTCATCAACTTGAGGTAGCGATGAATATTGAAGATTCAACTTTAAAAGCATTGTCGACTTCTTTAAATCTCAGACAGATGAGACAAGAGATTATATCTGGCAATATAGCTAATGCAGAAACCCCCGGTTACAAGGCCAAACGGATTGATTTTGAAGAAGCACTCGCTCGCGCCCTCAATCTCGATGAACTTCAAAACCTAGATGTTGATGATCCGAGACACTTTGGCGTTGGAGGCGGAGGATTTAATAATCTGCAGGCCGAAGTTTACCAAGATCCCAACGGTGTGGTGAGTGAAGATGGAAACACCGTAAATCGGGACGATGAAATGGTAAGGATGGCCGAGAACAAAATTTTATACGATGCCTCGGTCCAGTTGCTCAATAAAAAGTTAGGGCTTATGAAATATGCCGTAGGCTCAGAGAGGTAATAGATGGATTTGTTATCAAGTATGAAAATTAGTGCTTCAGGACTGGCCGCCAATCGGAAAAGAATGGCCACCATCTCCTCTAATATCGCCAATGCCCAGACCACCCGGACTGCCGAAGGTGGGCCTTATCGTAGAAAAGAAGTGGTCTACGGCGCAGAACCGGCGAGAAAATCCTTCAGTGAAATCTTAGAAGGGGAAATTGGGGAAAATGCTAAAAAGGTTCATGCAACTGAGGTTATCTCAACTGATCGACCGCCTATTTTTAAATATGAGCCCGGGCACCCTGATGCCAATGAGCAAGGTTATGTGGCCTATCCTAATATTAATGTAATGGAAGAGATGGCCAATATGATTTCCACCACAAGAAGTTATGAAGCAAATATCGCGGCCTTAAATACCGCAAAAGGAATGGCCCTAAAGGCCTTAGAGATCGGAAGATAAACAAATAAGCGAGGTTTATAATGTCTATTGAAACAAACTCAGGAATATCAAACATCATAAAAAACATGGATGCAAATGCATGGATTAAGAAGGCCAAGATTGACCCCACTAAAGGGTTTACAGAGCTTACGCTAAAAGAAGGTGAGCAAACCTTTGGCCAAGTTCTCGGGAGTTATATTGGCAAGGTCAATGCCCTGCAAAACAAGGCCAATACTGCCATTGAAAAGTTGGTGACGGGAAAAAGTAAAAATATTCATGAAACCATGCTGGCAGTGGAAAAAGCAGAAATTGCTTTTAAAACCATGAACCAAATTAGACTTAAAGTGATTGATGCATATAGAGAGATCATGAAAATGCAAGTGTAAGGGAGTAGGCGTTGCAAGAATTTATACAGAGAATAGTTTCCAACTTCACTGACTTTTTCTCCCGTTTGGATAATTCACGGAAGGTGGGGGCAATCGTCACCGCCGGTTTTATCCTCGCTGGTATGATTGGGATTATCATCTGGGCCTCGCAAACCCGCTATGCTACACTTTATACCGATTTAAATTCAGAAGACGCTAAAAAGATCAGTATTTTGCTAGAAGAAAAGAAAGTATCCTATCAACTGGACAATGATGGAAAAACCATAAAAATACCTAAAGACATGGTTGATTTGTGGCGGATCCAGATGGCCACTTTGGGAGTGAATTTTTCCGGCACTTTGGGATATGAGATCTTAGATAAACAAAGCTTTGGAACCACCAGCTTTGTACAAAAAATAAATCGAAAAAGGGCCTTAGAGGGTGAGTTAATTAAGACCATCATGTATATTCGCGGGATCAAACGCGCCCGGGTTCATTTATCCATCCCCGAATCAAGTCCCTTTGTAGTAGAGAATAAAGCACCTTCAGCATCGGTTGTGCTGGAGCTCGATCGAGGAGTAAGGCTTACTTCCGAGGAGATAACAGGAATTGGTTCATTGGTATCGGCGGCAGTTGCAGGCATGAGGCCGGAAAATGTAGTGATTTTAAATGATCGGGGCAAGAAGCTTTCTGAAAATATCGGCGATCGCATGACCGAATATACCGCCAATCGTATGGCCCTTGAGGCCAAGTTATCTCGCCAATACGAGGAAAAAATCGAAGAGATCCTATCAAAGATTGTAGGCGAGGGAAAAATTGTCGCCAAAGTTTCCGTGTCGATGGATTTTACTGAATCCATTTCCACCAGAACCGAGTACGATGCAGAAAACCCCGCAGTGATTTCAGAAGTTAGGAACATACAAACCCTAGATGGAAAAAGGCCTTCGCCGCAAGGAATTCCCGGTGCTAGAAGTAATCTGCCAGGCGAGCTCCCCCAACCAGGTATTCCGGAAACCAGTAACAAGGTAAAAAAAGAACTTACTACCAGAAATTATCAAATTCCTTCCATCGTCACCAAGGAGAAAAGGCCTACCGCCGGACTTTCCAAAATCAGTGTTGCGGTAATGATAGATGGTAGAAGGGTTCCTCAATTAGATCAAAATGGTAAACCAATCATGAAAAATGGCCAACAGGTGTTAATCTATGAGGCCTGGTCGAAAAGTGATTTAGATAATTTTAGCGCCATTGTAAGCTCAACTTTAGGGCTGGTTAAAAAAAGAGGAGATGACCTCACTATTAAAAGTATGGAGTTTGTAAAAGAAGATATAGAAGCGGCCCAGGTAATGCTTAGAGAAAATGCCAATAGAGAACTGGTTAAAAATATTATTAAATATTTGGCCATAGGTCTGGCCATCACTTTATTTTTCTTTTTTGTAGTTAAGCCATTTATTCAGTGGGTGACCGATAATACTGTTGAATCTATTGAAGATTTCCTACCTAAAACACTGGAGGAATTGGAAAAGGTACAAACCAGTCAGAAACTACCAGGACTTGAAGATGTCCTGCCGCAAATAGAAGAGAAGATAAATCCGCAAAAGATTGAAGGAAACCTCTTGAAAGAAAAGATTGTCTCCGAGATAGAAGCGAACCCGGCCAAAGCAGCACAGGTGATTCATGAGATGATTCATGCGGCCGAGTCGGATAAATCAATAGCCTAGGGGCAGGCATGGAAAAAAATCAATTGGAAATTAGAGATTTCGTTTTCAATCCCCTCTCTGGTAAAGGGCAGGGAGACGTAGAGACTGTGGAATTTTCCCCGCTTGTGCCAAATCATTTGGCACAAAAGGAAAGGCTGGAGGAACTAGATAGGGAAGAGAAAATTGCTAATGCTAAGGGGTTTAATATTTTAGACTTGGCCAGGGAGCAACAGGAGCGAAAAAATCATAGGGAGCAGGAAAGAAAAGAAAAGATTAAAAGTGAGGTTTTAGGCAGATTAAAGATCGTGGAAAAAGAGACCTTTGAAAAGGCACATGAAGAAGGACTTAAGGCCGGTAAGGAAGAAATCGCTGCTGAGATCAAAGTTAAGGCCGAGAAGCAGTTAAATATTTTAACAAACCTTGTTGATGAGCTCCTCACCCACAAGGAAGAATTATTTAAGGAGCAAAAGAATCAGCTTCTATTCATGGTTAAAAACTTAGTCCAATGGATAATTCTGCGAGAATTAAAAGATGATGGAAATTATCTAGAAACATTACTTGAAAAACTTGTATCCGAGTTACAAACCCAGACCAATTTAAATATTCAAGTGAATAAAAATGATTTTGAGAAGATGCCGGAAGTTTTAAACTCCCTGCAGAAAAAAATTGGCGAGCTTAAAAATGTTAGGTTGGTAATAGACCATGATCTACCGGAAAAGGGAATGTTACTAGACTCGGATAATGGCATGATAAAAAGCTCCACGAGTGAACAATTTCACGCCCTAGATAAGCTGTTTGAAAAAATAGGTGTTTTTAATAAAGATTTTACAGATGAGGGAAATGAAAACTGATTTGGATTTGAACCCACTCAATAAGGCATTTGAAAATACTTTGCCTTTTCAAAAAATTGGAAAAATTCATTCCAATAAGGGGATGGTATATGAAATCAGCCTGCCCCAGGCGATTATCGGTAGTCGGGTGGAATTTGTTACAGATTATGGCCCAAAGTGCTTCGGAGAAGTCATCGCCCTTAGGGGAAAAAAATGTCTGGCCATGCCCTATGAGGAAATATCCGGGCTCAATTCAGAAACAAAAGTATATTTGCGAGACTTAACTACAGAAATTCAAATCTCTGATTCTATGTTGGGAAGAGTACTGGATTTTCAGGGCCGGCCGCTAGATAACAAAGGGGAACTGCTGGGGAGTTTTGAGACCAGGTCTATTTATGGCACCCCCATAAATCCTCTAGATCGTCCTCCTATCAATTCCGCCATAACAACGGGAATACACTCAATTGATTTTTTTATGACTGCAGGACAGGGTCAAAGACTGGCCATTATGTCTGGCTCCGGTGTGGGTAAATCCGTACTCTTAGGCATGATGGCAAGATTTACCAACGCTGATGTATCAGTGATCGCGCTAGTAGGTGAAAGGGGCCGTGAAGTTTTAGAATTTATTGAAAGGGATTTAGGCCCTGAGGGATTAAAAAGATCGGTGGTCGTTGTGGCAACTTCTGATTGTTCACCCCTAATTCGGATGAAGGCGGCCTATACTGCTACCACTATCGCCGAGTATTTTCGTGATAAAAACAATCATGTTATGTTTATGATGGATTCGATAACTAGATTTGCTATGGCCAATAGAGAAATATCTCTTGCAGCAGGAGAACCTCCAGGCCAAAAGGGATACACCCCTACAGTATTTTCAAGATTACCTAAACTTCTAGAAAGAGCGGGAACGAAAAGAGGATCAGGAACCATTACTGGAATGTATACGGTACTAGTGGAAGGTGGGGATATGGATGAGCCTATCGCCGATGCCATTCGGGCGATAGCTGATGGCCATATAATTTTAACTAGAGAGTTGGCGCAAAAAAATTATTTTCCGGCAGTGGATATTTTAAGCTCTATATCACGGGTGATGAACCAGGTGGTTAAAGCTGACCACAAGGCCTTGGCCTCAAGGCTGCGTGACCTTTTGGCCGCTTATAAGGACAGCATTGATTTAATAAATGTCGGGGCCTACGTCAGAGGTGCCAATCCCAAAGTGGACCTAGCGATTGAGCTCATTGACTCATTTGAAACACTGATGAAGCAGGATTTAGAAGAGCGAACTTCGGTGAGCATTAGTGAATTGTATGATCAGTTGGAACAAATAATTTTAATCGCCGAGAAAAAACTGACGAGTAGTGAATAGATGAAAAAGTTTAAGTTTCGACTAGATACGGTTTTAAAATTAAGAGAATTTGAAGAGAAAAAGGCGAAGATTAATTTAGGGAAAGTGATAACAAAGATGGAGTATATTAAAAGAGAAATTGAGAAACTTAATAAAGAGATAGGTATGGGATATAGCGAAATGCAGGAGCTTTTAAAAGAGACGGTGGATGGAAGAACCCTTCAGTTTTTCCCTGCTTACTTCGCCGGCAAGGAGGCGATGATTAAATCCAAAAAAACTGAGCTTTCAAACTTAAATGAAGAATTGAATTTTAGAAGGTTGGAGCTTAGAAAAGCGGAAGGTGAATTTAAAAGCATCGATAAATTAAAAGAAAAAAGTTTTGAGAAATTTAAAGATGAGATCTTTAAAAAAGAACAAAATGATTTAGATGATTACACCATTATGAAATATGGGAGAAGTCATGAGTAAGTGGATGATAATTTTTGGCATTGTTAGTTTGAGCTTAACCGCTCAGGAAAAACCCAAGACCTATACAGAAGAACAGTTTAGGGCCGCCTTGCGAAAAGAGATGAGAAAGGAAATGGAAAACCTGGGTTCTAAAAAACTTGTTAAGTACTTTAAGGGACTATTAGATAAAGAGGAAATGATTGAGGCGAAAAAGAACAAGCTAGCACAAAGAGAAAAAATACTTTCCATGTCGATTAAGCAGTTTGAAAAGAGAATTAAGCTTTTAACCGGAAAGCAAAATAAAATTATTGGCTGTATCGATGAAATCAAAAAAGGTGAGGAAAATCGCATAAAAAATATGGTGGAAATCATTTCCAACATGAAGGCCGACAAAGCGGCCGCAGTTCTTACTGTTCAGGATCCAGACATCACCATAAAAATTTTAAGGGGCCTTGACCCACTTAAGGTCTCAAAATTATTCAATCAGATGGACAAGGAAATATCTGCCCGACTACAAAAACAGTTTTTGACTATGAAAAGATAGACAGACAACTGGAAATGGGCAGAAAAAATGATTGCAAGTGGAATTTCAAATATTAACCCTGCAGAGATTAAACCAAATGGGGAGACCGTATCCCCGGTAGAAGAGGGTGGAGCTGACTTTGGCTCCTTTTTAGAGGAAATGCAAAAAAGAGGGATTGCCCAAATTCAATTAACCTTACTTCCTGGAGGAAAAGTAGTGGAGTCCACGGAAGAGGTTAAGGAACTTAATCTTGATTTTAAAGAAGCACCCAAAGAACCACCCAAAGAACCCTTGAAAACAGAAGATGAAAATTTAAAAGCATTTAAAAATAAACCCTTAGAAGAGTTAAAGGGGGATAAAAAAACAGCAAAACTTGAATCTAGCGATTTATTTTTATCCCAAAGAGAAATCTCTAAAACTGCAGAAAAAAATGAGGGATTAAATTCTTTCAGTAAGATTTTTAATGTTAAAAAGGAAAAATTTGAAAAAGCGGAAGAGGGTAGTGTTCTTTCGCTACTCGATGCTAAAAGCGAACTGGGCGAAACGAAGGCACCAAAAACCGCCGAGAAGCTACAATTTAACAACACCAAACAGTTATTTAATTGGATATCTAAACTGATTGCCAAAAATACCATCACCAATGGCCAACAGCTCAGCTTAACCTTAAGGGATGGGACTTTGGGGCAGTTTAGTATTATGGCCAAATCCTTAGGGCAAAATGGTGAGTTAAATATGGAGATCCTCGCTCAATCAGAAGCGGGCCGAGATTTTTTTAAAGGCAATGAAGTTGCCTTAATGAAGGCGCTTGAATCTGCCGGTATTAAGGTTTCAGATTTTAAAGTAGGACTAGCAGGCAGTAATAATTCTTTGGCCAATGATATGGCCAGCTTAATGAGTGATAGTAAAGAGGCTGCAGCAGAGCGGTTTGAAGAAAATATGTTTCAGCGAGAGGAACTTGACCAGGACTCTCGCCGCCGAAAAAGAATTTGGGATGAAATGCTTGAAAATCGAAGAAGGGGGGCCTGATGACTAGAATGGGTAGGCCTGAGCTTAATAATAACTTCTCTAATAAAG
>SMWT01000160.1 GCA_004356615.1 Deltaproteobacteria bacterium
AAAATAAGTTTCTCGCCTTTTTTAAGTCCGTTACCCACCAAGGTTGTAAGAGAAACCCGGTTTTCCTGAGAGACTTTACAAAATTCCCTTAAGTGATCTCGGAGCTCTTGTGGTAAATTCATATTTGCCGCAAGGATCAAACTCAAAGATTTTTCTGAATAAATAATTTGTTCTGGAGTTATTTTTTTCTCGGCCAAGATTTCCAAAACATTTTCTTTAAAGTTTTGGGATGGGTTTTGAGGCTCTAAGTCTATTCGACAAAATGAAGACCTCAGGGTGATCCCACTAAAATTATCAGAAATTTCTCCCCTAACAATTTCTGTTCCAATGCCTGGGTTTTTAGTTGACCCAATAAAAACCTTTATATTTTTATCCATAACCGGTTTTAGCGCCTGAGGAAATAAAACTTTTGCACCATATTCACTCAGGGTATTGGCGCAGGCAAAGTTTAAACGCTTTTGCGCCTTCGCATTTTCAACTAACTTGGGATCGGCGGTATAGATTCCTGCAACATCCTTATAAATATGCAGTTCATCTACATTTAAAGCTGAGGCCAAAAGGGCGGCCGAAAGATCGGATCCCTCTCTCCCTAAGGTAGTAGTCCTACCTTGTTGATCCTGGCCGATAAATCCGGGAATAATGACGAGTGAATCGACGCAAAGAAGAGGCCTTAATTTTTTTTCCACCCTGTCTCTTATTTCACCAAAAAGAGGTCTAGCACTTCCAAACTGTGAACCCGTTACGATCACTTCCCTCGCATCCAAAAAATGTATCTTCTTTTTTGGATAAACTTTTTTTAAATAAGCGGCAAAGATGTTTGCAGATAGAAGTTCTCCAATCGAATAGAGAGCATCCATAGTTCTGCTACATTTTTTTTCTTTCTGCAAAAAATCAAGAGCAATAGTTTGCGCCTTAAGTATTAGTCCTTCCACTGGGTAGTCAATTTCAAGGGAACTCACAAGGTGTTGGTGAACGTCTTTAAGCTCTTTTAAAACCTCTACTGCCCCAGTGAAATCGCGTGATATTGATTTGCTTGCTAGTTCTTCCAGTAAATTAGTGGTGTTAAAGGTGGCGCTAATGACTATGGCCCTAATAGAAGGAGTATTTTCTAATACTTTAAGGCAATGCTTAAAATCCTCAGGGCCTTTAAGCGAGCTGCCGCCAATTTTAGCTAGTACCAAATTCAATATCACTGCCTTTTTAATTTTTTATAAACAAGTCTTGAAGGTCTTAGGGCCTTTTCACCAAGTCTTTTAACTTTATCCTCTTCATAATCAGAAAAATTCCCATCAAACCAAACGGCCTGGGAGTTCCCTTCAAAGGCAAGGATATGAGTGGCCACTCGATCAAGAAAATAACGATCATGGGATATCACAACGGCACATCCAGCATAATCCATCAATCCTTCTTCTAGAGCTCGCAGGGTATTTATATCTAAATCATTGGTCGGCTCATCTAGAAGTAAAACGTTTCCTTCCTCTTTAAGCATCGTTGCAAGGTGAACTCTATTTCGTTCTCCACCAGAGAGTTCAGAAACTTTTTTCTTGTGGTCATCACCTTTGAAATTAAATTTTGAGATATAAGCTCGAGCATTTATTTGATGATCGCCCAAGGTAATAAACTCAGTTCCACCACTAACCACGTCAAGAACTGTAGAATTTGGATCTAACTCCCTACCTTGATCAACGTAAGATAATTTAACTGTTTCACCTATTTTCAAATTTCCACTATCCGGTTTTTCCAGATTCATCATCATTTTAAATAATGTTGTTTTACCAGCGCCATTTGGGCCTATAATTCCAACAATTCCCCCGGGGGGTAGTTTGAAATTTAAATTTTCATATAAAACTTTATCTCCAAAAGCTTTTGCTAAATTTTCAGCATCAATTACACTTTTTCCAAGTCTAGGCCCTGGCGGGATATAGATCTCATTAGTCTCTGAATATTTTTCCTTGTTCTCTGCCACTCTTTTTTCATAATCATTGATTCTTGCTTTAGATTTTGCTCTACGGGCCTTGGGATTGGATTTGATCCACTCCAATTCTTCTTTTAGCGATTTTTGTCTTTTAGATTCCGTTTTTTCCTCTTGTGCCAGTCTCTTGGTTTTTTGCTCAAGCCAATTGGTATAATTACCCTCAAAAGGAATCCCTTGTCCCCTATCGAGCTCTAAGATCCAACCGGCGACATTATCTAGAAAATAACGATCATGGGTAACAGCAATAATAGTTCCCTTGTAATCTTTAAGATGTAGTTCAAGCCATTGTACCGTTTCTGCATCGAGATGGTTGGTGGGCTCATCTAAAAGTAAAATATCTGGTTCCTTTAAAAGCAGTCTACAAAGAGCAACTCTCCTTTTTTCTCCACCAGAGAGAGTTCCGCATTTTTGATCTTCGGGAGGACATCTAAGAGAGTCCATAGCAAGCTCTAAACGGGAATCTAAATCCCATCCATCACAGGCATCTATAAGGTCTTGAAGTTTGGCCTGCCTGGCCAGCAGCTTATCCATATCATCAGTGGTTTCAAAGGAAGCATTAACTTCATCAAATTCTTTTAAAAGGTCCACCACATGCTGGGCACCCTCTTGAACAATTTCTTTTACTGTTTTATCCGGATCTAGTTTTGGCTCCTGTTCCAGGTAACCAACGGTGTATCCTTTAGCTAGCGTTGTCTCGCCTAAATGGTCATCATCAAGTCCGGCCATAATACGAAGGAGGGTGGATTTTCCAGAACCGTTTAATCCCAATACTCCAATTTTAGCGCCTAGGAAATAAGAGAGGTTGATATCTTTTAGAACATGTTTTTGCCGGTAGACCTTCCCCACCCGGGACATGGAATAGATTATTTGCTTGTCGTTTGCCATTGCTTTTCCTTATTAGTTTTAATCAACCTAAGGTACTGAACTCACCCTTCCAAATCAATCAAAAATGGCGCTAAACTGCCCCAAACCAGCATAAAATAGGCCCCAAGGTAAAAAAAGGCCAAGATTAAAAAGCTGATAATTTTTAACATCTTATGAAACCTTTGGAACTCCTGGTCATAAACCTCCCATAATTCCTCCATCACTAGTTCAATAAGGGGGGCGATGGGAGTCCCTTGCTGTTCCCAGGACTTAAGCGGCCTTTTAATCTTGCGGTGAATTTGCTTTAGAGCAGAGGCCTTGGGCCTTAATTCTAAAACCTTACTTTTTCCCAGTATTTCACCAGTGGAGCAGCCAACTTTAAGGAGCGCCCAAAGTTTATAATAGGCCCCAAAATAAGGACTAAAGGGCAAAAGAATCTGTTTTCTTAAAAAGAAAAAGGCCAATACAAAACTTATGGGGCCTGAGATTTGTAGTATCAGTGCCCAGTAATTGGTTGAAGAGGGTATAATAGTGGCAGCATAAAACTTAAAGGCCCAGCTGATAATAAATATTAAGAGAAATTGTGCCATTCCCTCCCAAAATATTTTTTCCACCTCTTTTTCAAATCTTAAATCGCGTCCTAGATAAACTCTTAAACGGGGAATAAAAGAGTTTGGGGGAAGACCAAACACTCTAGAATATTCTAAAAGCTCATGAAAAATAGTGCCAAAAAATTTATACTCCTCTAACGCATAAATGCCTGGGATTTGACCACAGTAAAGCTCCTCTTCAATATCAAAAATTTTCAAAAAGAGCAGTTGTCCCTTTTTAAGCGAGCTGAAAGGACTAAACTTAAAAATAGCAAAATAACAAAGGCCCCAAAGGAAGAAAAAGATCACTCATTTTTATAAATTATTTTTTTACTTATAAGAAAACCTTTCCTAAAATTTTTCACATATGGAAAATAAAAATAAAGAACAAAAATCAAAACTGGTTAAAATCTGCCGAGAACTTGACCCTTTTGGGCCTATTCCACCAGAGGATGAAAAAGTTTTAAGGGATTTTGGAATAAATGACTTCTCAGATCCTTTTGCGGTCACTAAAGAGCTTTTGAAATTACTAGATTTAGTAGACGAAAAAAAGCACTGATTATTTAACGATTCGATCTCTCCAGGCCCTAATATCATCCTCTAGATAGTCGTATTTCATGGAATCTAGAGTGTACTGGGAAAATTCATAATCAGTGGTATGAGTTAAACACTCAGTTGGGCAAACAACAGTACAAAGACCGCAGTAGCAGCAAAGGGAGGTGTCAATGACGTATTGAGTGAGATCAAGACGAATTGGCGTCCCATCTTTGGTTTTAATTTTAGGGGCCTCCTTATCTCGTCTGTTGGAGGCGATATAGATACAATCTACCGGGCAAGCAGTGGCACACTGATTACAGGCAATGCAGTTTTCCACATCGTTATACAGTCTGGAGCGAGAATTTTCTGGCAGAACTTCCCGTACTTCCGGATATTCAATAGTCACCGGTTTTTCCGCCCAAATATAGCGGGTGGTAATGGTCAGTCCCTTAAAGACGGTACGGACGGCCGTCCAAATATTTGAAAAATAAGATTTAAAAGTTAGTGGAGGCGTCATGGTACTCATTTTTTATCCTTTACCTATCTACTTCACCTAAAACAATATCTATACTTCCTATTGTAGCAACTAAATCGGCGATCATCAGGCCTGGAGCGACCGCGGATAGCACTGAAACATGGGTAAAACAGGAGGACTTTACCTTAACTCGATAAGGAACCTTTCCTCCGTCCGCTATTAAGTAATAACCAAGCTCTCCTCGTGGGCACTCGGTTCTTAAATAAATTTCAGACTTTGGAGGTTTTATAATTTTTGAAACCTTTCCCATCACTGGGCCGGCCTCAATCCCCTCTAGCACTTGTCTAATAATTTTTATGGACTCAAGCATTTCACGCATTCTAACCCAGTAGCGATCCCAACAATCCCCTAAGACTCCATGCTCACCAGTTCCCACAGGAATATCAAAATCAAATTCAGAGTAAATGCTATAAGGCCGATCTTTTCTAAGATCCCATTTAACTCCCGAACCTCTAAGGATAGGGCCTGTAAGACCGTAGTCGTAGCATAGATCTTCATCCATCACTCCCACACGGGCAGTTCTTTCAACAAAGATTTTATTAAGTCCTACAAGATTGTGATATTTATCAATTTCACGTTCCATTTTATCGCAAAAACCAGAAAGTCTTTTTAACTGTCCATCTGTTATATCATTCCAAACTCCACCGATCCAAATATAGTTGTAGAGCAGTCTAGCGCCAGAGAGTTCTTCAAAGATCCTTAGAATAAATTCTCTTTCCTGAAAGGCATATAAAAACGGAGTAAAGGCCCCAAGGTCAATGGAATAAGTTCCAAAAAACATCAAGTGAGAGGCGATTCTTTGCAGTTCAGCTACTAGAACCCTAATATATTCGGCACGTCTTGGAACTTCAGTGCCTAGTAATTTTTCAACGGCCATAACATAGCCGTGCTCCATATTCATGGCAGCGACGTAATCCATTCTATCTACAAAAGGTATTACTCCCCGATAATCAATATTTTCGGCATGTTTTTCAAAACATCTATGAAGATATCCAATATGGGAAATTGCCTCAGTAACAATTTCTGAGTCGGTTTTAATTTCAACTCTCAAAACCCCGTGCGTAGCGGGGTGTTGAGGCCCCATATTTACTGTAAGAATTTCAGATTTGATATTTTCTTCACTACCCTGAGGGCTTTCTATTTTTTCTTCTTCACTTAAATCAAAGGTCATAACTATATTCCCATGGGATTTTTATTAGATAGCGAATCCGCGTTGGTTTTTACGCCAAATTGTTGATCCTCTAAATTCATTTTCTCTGGGGGATTAACCACCATGCCATTGAAAATCTCTTGCACCACATAATCTCTTCGCAGGGGGTGCCCCTCCCAATTACTTGAAGTTAATATTCGTCTAAGATCGGGATGGCCGACAAAGTCCACACCAATCATATCGTAGGTTTCTCGCTCCAACCAATTGGCAGCACTCCAAAGCTTACAAAGGGAATCAATCTTGGGAAGATTGTCATCACTACCCCTTGATAGTTTGGTTTTAATAATCACTTCATGATTTTTAGTGAAGCTGGCAAGAATATAAGCGAGTTCTAAATATCCCTCTTCTCCTTCAGGTAAAAAATCTGTTCCTGAGATTACTTGCAAAACATTGAAGTTAAATTTATCGTTATTTTTAAGGGTTTCGCAAACTTTATAGATAGCACTAGAATCAACTGTGATGGAGCTATCTCCAATTTCAGCAGAATTTAATTGGGCCTTAGCTTCTGGAACTGCCCCATTAATTATTTGAACTAATTCCTCATGCATTTTTCACCCACTTGTCTCTTAGCAGTCTTTCGTTGGCCACTTTCTTCTGCAAAGTCATAATGCCTTCAATTAAGGCCTCAGGTCTTGGGGGACAGCCTGGAACATAAACGTCTACGGGAATAACTTCATCAACACCCTTTAAGACGTGGTAGCCATGTTGCCAGTAGGGGCCTCCTTTATTTGCACATGAGCCCATGGACAAAACATATTTTGGCTCGGCCATTTGTTCATAAAGGGTTTTTATCCTACTCGCCATTTTAAGCGTTACGGTTCCTGCGACAATCATTAAATCAGACCGTCTAGGAGTTGCCATAAAGGCACCACAACCAAATCGTTCGAGGTCATATTTAGAAGCACCTGTTGCCATCATTTCAATTGCACAGCAAGCAAGGCCAAAGGTCATGGGCCAGAGAGAATTTTTTCTGCCCCAGTTAAAGAAATCATCAAGTTTCATGAGCACAACGCTGTCTTGCATAGGCCCTCCAACATAGTAAAATTTAGTACAATCTTAAGTGGTTATTTTTACCCACATGCTTCGTTTAAGTCAATGAATTGGCATGTGAAGAAGCGAATAAATGTTTTGACAACGTGACTCAATTTTTTGTTTTAATTGCCAGAATTCGGGGGACTTATTTTTTTCAATTAGGCCTAATTGCTTTCGATTGTTGCT
Source organism: Deltaproteobacteria bacterium (assembly GCA_004356615.1). GTDB lineage: Bacteria > Bdellovibrionota > Bacteriovoracia > Bacteriovoracales > Bacteriovoracaceae > SMWT01. The sequence goes on from SMWT01000160.1 coordinate 6,930, forward strand.
ACAGACTTTTTTAATGATGGATTTATATTCTCTAAAGGCAGCGATAGGGTACGGGATCCCGTAGACAGAGGAGATAAATAGCGGTTTTTCGGGACTCAAATATGGAAAATCCTTAAACTTATCCTTAAATTTTTCATAAAATGCCCCTACTTTATAGTACTCAACGACTCCCTGCTTCTTAGAACCTCCAACCCTAGGACAATTGGAAGAAAAATAGATCTGAGAGGAAAAGAGATCTTTTAAAACGGCACATTCCACTAAAAAGGCCTCAATTTCTCCACCAGTTCCCTCAACGGTAGATTTAATAAAACTCACTGGCCCAAAATGTTCACTATAGGGATTAAATGCGCTACGCAGAGCGAAGTGAGTTAATTCATGGGCCAAATCTAGAGCTGCATCCTTAACATTTAAATCTTTGTCTATAAAAACTTGAGATCTGGTTTCATAAATGACTTTTAAAGGCCCACTTCTCCTGAACTTTCTAATTAAGGTGGTATCTGTTAGAGAGGTCTCGCCAATAGAAATTACATCAAATAAAGTTTGGCCATAAGTCTGCGCCCTTTTTTGCGCTTTCTTAATAATCTTTTTTCCCATTCCAGATTTAAGAATAAGCCCCAGTAATATTTTTATACTTTCCTTTTCATTCACCCCGCTTTTTACCCAATTTTCATTAAAAGAATATCTCTCTTCTTTAAAGAGGATTTTACTCCTTCTATCAAAGAATTTACCGGCGAAGGCCTGAGAAGTTATAAAAAAGATAAAAACAGCAAATCTCATATAGATTCGCATCGGTATTATCTAAATATTTTAAAAAATTAAAAAGACAAGAGGAATGAAATTCCTAATAGAACCTTCGATAACTGAAAAGCTTCATCTGACCTGAGTCATCAACCTCTATTTTTCCCAGTAAAAAGGATTTTTCCTCCTCTTTCACATTGGCCCGCAGACGGTATTTACCAGGGGGAAGGTAGAAACTGGCCAGCCGTATATCATTTGGCAGAGTGGCCCAATACCTAATATCTGCTTTCTCGGACTTTTGAATCATATTAGAGGCAATAGCAAATTGCCCTACGGCAATGGCCTTGGCCAATCCGGCCCCTAACCTTTGTCTAAGTCCCATATAAGTAGCGTAGGAGGCGGCAATGGCCGTTACATACTTAGTGGCCAGTCTAAGTCCGATTCTTCGATATCTCGCGGGGGCATCCTCTGCCAGGGCCTGTTCGGCAATTTCTCCCATAGGAGAAATCAGTACCATTTTTTCTTCTCCCAGTGATTTGCCGTTAAAATCTAAAATATTAACGGTAATTTTTTCCCTTATGGGCCTATACCTTATTACCGGTACTTCAAATTTGATCGCGAGGGCACTACCAAAGGAATAGTTATTACCATAGGACCGGTAGTGGTAGGGAGCATAACCTATGCGCAAATCCCGACTGGCAAAATTATAAAGGCCTTGCTGCTGGTAACGCTGGGAGGCCATAATGGTTCCCAGCGGAAAGTACTCCACCTTGGCCACTTTTTCGGGAATGATTCCCCTCTGCAAAATTATGGTTATATTATCTTTTTCTTTTAATTTTTTTAAGATTTCTTTACTGGGTTTTAAACTTCTAACTAATTTTTTATAGGCCCTCTTATTTTTCTTTTTAGAGAGCTCCAAAACTTTATAATTTAAAAATTCTTTTAATTCTTTTTGAAACGAAGTCTCATTTACATAGTTATTTCTCACTTGCTCTGTTTTGAACCCATGAAGTTTATCAAAATCCTTTACAAATTTTTTATATAAACCATTATAGACCTGATAGGCATTGTAGTTTTTAAATAAGATCTCTCCCGCATCTTTATAGAGTTGCAGTGCTACTTCCAAATCTTCTCTCGTCCCTACAGATTCATGAACAAACCCACCAAAGACTCTGGCCAGTAGATCATTTTTAAAAACAGATCTCCCTTTTTTTTCACCAATTTGTTCACTAAGAAAGCTATCCCAAGATAAGATTTCTGCCCGCGCGGCAAATAGCTCTATTCTTTTTTCACTTTTTGAAAGTTTAGCATCCTGATGCAGAAGGAAATGATTTAGGGCGAGGAAAAAATGAATAAGAGATCTTTCGTAGGTGGCGCCAAAAAAATGATCATAGTTATCGTTGGCGATTAGTGATTGAACATTTTTTGAAAAACTTGAGGTATAGAGGGTTTTATAAACTTCTCTTGCCTTTTCAAAATCAGCAATTGATTTTTGATAGTTCCCCTTAGAATGCTCAATGAGTCCCGTTTCTAAAAAAAGCAGTAGTTTGGATTCATCTCTTTGATAATTATCGGAATTTTTTAGATATTCTAAGGCCTTATCATATTGGCCGGTCCTATGGGCATTCCTTAGAACTTGCTGATCCTCTTTAGTCATAAAAGAGGAACAGGAACTAAGAAACACCAATAGAAGGATTAATTTCATAAGGTCTTTTTATCTACCATCCACTTTTACTTTGCACGGAATACTTAGATGTCTTGGTGCGAACCCTTACTACTTCAATACCCGTTTCAATATCGGTCATACGAAGATTAATGGAATACTGCTTGATGGTTTTTCCTTTTCTGGTAGCTTGATGCATGTAAACATTTCCAAAAATAATTAAGTCCGCTCCCGCTTGCTTACCGATTTGTTTTACTTGCCTCTCATCCACCATGCCATCATTTTGATAGGTAAGTTCATCTAAGATGGCCTGCCGAGAAGAGGCATCTATTAAAATGTATTCCCCAGAATTGTGAAATTCGGTTAAGAGTTCATCATTTAAATCTCTAATGGGGAAATAGGCCTCACTGGTGAGGTTTTGAATTTCCCCAATGAAAATCTTAGGTTTTCTTTTTTGGGATTTATACTTGGCAAAGGAAATATTTTTATTTATTCCCAGCACCAGTTTTTTTACCACTCGCTCGCTATCAGTCTGATTCCATTTATCACTAATCTCCATGGCCCTTTTATCTGATTCCTCGGAATCAACTCTTTCGGCCTTGAAGCTTGAACAACTAACTAGTAATACTAACGCGATAAATGGAAAAACTTTCATCTTTTAGGTCCCTTGTATTTCAAAGCCATCCGGGGCATCTTTTAGAATCCTTTCTACTTGTTTATCTTTACCAGATTTTCTGGCCTCTTTTACAACTCTTTTGGATGCTTTTTCAACCGCTTCCGCTAAGGCATCTTTATTGATTTTCACAAATACTGCACAGGTATAGGCAGTAAAGTCCTTTTTGGCACCAAGGTCTTTCTCATAAGATCTTTTTTCCCAGTAAGTCTTACCTATTGCAACACCGTGAAGATTAGATTGAATTCGCTCCACCAATACGTTTGAGACAAAGTGCAATAACTTTTTATCTTCTGGACTATTTTCATCTATAAAGGCGTCTCCCTCTTGCCTGGATAGTAGCTCTTTTTCGATATAAGAAGATATCTCCCCTGCAATATCAACCTTGGAATTGGCCTTGGCCATGTTACAGGCGATATCCCGGTCAACCTTAGGGCCGGTCTCAAATGAAAAATAACGATACTTGGTGACATCTACGCCATTTTTTTTGGCCCAGAGGTTTGCATTCACAATCCAACCTGGACGGTAATTTGAACTGGCATCCCGAACCTTGTAGTTTTTTTCTAAATCTTCATGTTTTTTATCGGCCACATCATCCTTGGTGGAAGAACAGCCAATGGTAATAAGTAGAGCTAAAAGTGATATCCATTTCATGTAAACTCCTTTAATCTAAATTAATATCGTTAATATTTTGAAGTAAGTATTTTTTAAATTTATCCTTGGCACGACGATAGCATTGATTAAAATTGCGTCCTTTTTCCATGGTAGTTTCCATAAGTGTACCAATCTTGATCCTTACTAAATTATAAGAATAAAGCTTGATATTAAATCTATATTTAACAAAGCCGGGTACTTTTAAATATTCTTCTTCCCAATCTAGATAAAGATCTACGGAGTAATTGTATTTGCTCGTCTTCGAGGTTACAACTCTATAGCCCATTTTTAGTAGTAAAGAGGTGAAATAATCTTTTATTTCCTTAGGGACTTTGGTTTTAAATAAAATACTCACCTTCTTTTTTAGAAACTGATCCCTTTTTTTAAGCACGCTTTTTAAGCTGACTATTGGAGTGATCTTTCTCTCCACTAAAAAATCATGTTTGGCCTCTAATTTTTCGCGCGGGGAGAAAAGAGCTATTGCTTTAAATATTGAACCTCTTTTTCCTTCCCTATAAAGATTTTCTATTTTTTCATCTAATACTTTAATTTCGCCTTTTATGATTCTTGCGCCGCTTTCTCGGTTTAGAGCAATTAAAGCAAAAATTTTGCTTCCATCTTGAAAAGAGTTTTTTAAATAGGAGCCTTTAAGCGCCACATCAGTTAATTCTGAAACGTTTTTCTCAGAAACTTCAAAGACCTCTCCTTCAAAACCTAACGTTTCCGATCTAGTTTTGATAAAGGTATCGGAGGCAATCTTAACTTTAAAAATCTTGGCCAGCTCATCTCTACCCCTGGTGGTTGCCTGATTAAGATCGGCCCCCACCCCTACAGCGCAAATTTCTGTTTTAGGACAAGAACTACCCACATGGGTAATCCATTTGGGCCTTTGTCCAAAGGAATTAAAAGAGAAGAGAATTAAAAATAAAATAATCTTTACCATAAACCCTAAAAGGGTATCGCAAAATTAGAGATTTAGGAAAGCATGAATGGCATCTATATCATTTTCATGCTCTTCAATAAAAGTGGGCATTAAGTGAGTAGATCTTTTTGCTTTATAACCCTCCGGGTATCCACCTTTTAGTAATTTTTCTTTTATAAGTACTAGAGAAGAACCACTGATGGCAGGGCCTGTAGGCCCATCAAGTGCTGGATTCGGGTGATGGCAGACTACACAAGTAGTCATATAAACTGTTCTACCTCTATCAATTAGCTTAATTTCCGCTTCAGACTTGCCCTCGAGCCTTTTATCCTTGGTACAAGAAAATAAAATTAAAACTATTAAAAGAAAGGTGGGCCGAAAATTTCGGCCCTTAAAAAAAAGATTCATTAAATTATCCTAACAAATAATTTCGATGAGTCCGTATAGAACAACAGTTAGCCAAATACCCATATGAATAACTCCTGAAACGGATGCCATAGGCCCTAGTTTTCCTTTGAGAGCGTTTAACTCGAGTAAAAGAATCACCGCCCCTGTTGCCGCCATGGATTTCATTACCGTGCTGCTATCTGCTCCCTGTACTGTTAGGTGACTTGCGGCCCCCATAAAGAAAAGGAGAGGAATAGAAAAAAGAGTATTGGTTCTTGATGCAAGTCCTGCTCTGGCACCGGCAGCTGCTGCATCACCTAAGTTTTCCCCATTAGCAGCACCAATCACAATTTTTTGAGCAGGCCAGATTACCAGCCAAACATTTAAAAACATCAAGATACCCATCAGAGCACCTGTCATAATCATAACTCCCCATGAAGAGTTAAATACGCCGAAAGATTTTGCAATATGGGCCTTCATTAAAAGAAGTAAAACACCAGTTAAAAAAGTGAACATGGCGCCCCATCTAAACCACCAGAGGGCATTGGGTACTAATTTTTGAGTAACTTCCTTTTTAGTATCGCCTGTACTTTCTTTGAAGAATGAGCCTTGAACAAAGTTGAAGTACCAAAGAAAACCTATCCAACAAACACCAGCAAGATAGTGCATCCAACGAAATAGAAAATCCAAACCAGTCATATTAAACAGCGCAACGTCCATAATATTATCCTTTTTAATAAATTAAGTTTTTAATAATTTATCAAGGAAGATGATATTTATCAATTTTTTGAGGGAAATGAGGCGAATAAATTCGCCTCATGAGGATTATTTTTTAATTTTGAAATTAATATTTAGGTTTACTTCATCATAAATGAACTTATCGCCTAGTGAATTGAAAAACTTTTTTGATTTATAGCGAATATCCCACTTGGTTCGATCAAAAGTTAAGTTTGACGCTACCTTTATATATTTTTTTTCATTTTTGATATCTGCTTTAAAAATAACGGGATGAGTTATACCTTTAATCGTTAGGTTACCATGCACTTCATGCCCCCCCCCTTTTGCGGGAAGAACACTTTTAATATCAATAGTGGCGTAGGGGTGTTTTTGGGTAGAGAAAAAATCTTCTGACTTTAAGTGTCGAATAAGTTTTGTATTGTACTCTGGATCTTTAATATCCGTACAATTAAGGGAGGCCATATCAATGACAATTTTTCCCTGTACCAGTGTTTGCTTATCAAAAACTAAATTTCCACTCTTAATCTTAAGTGTTCCCTGGTGTTCTCCGGTAAATTTTCTCCCCTTCCAAGTAACCACACCGGAATTTTTATCAAGTTTAAACTGTTGTAATATTGTTGCGGACACAACTGCGTTGGCAGTAAAGGCCATCATAAGAGCTGACAAAATAGACATTAATTTTATTACTTTCATAACCATCCTTAATTGTTAGTTTGATCACAAAGACTACAACTAAAGAGAAAGTTTTATCAAGGGCCTTTCTGCCAGATCAAATTCCACATGGAAGGGCCGTCCTTTTCCAAGCAAACGGCATCAGATGGTTTAAATTCCATATACTTATCTGGGCCTAGTAGATAGGCGACCAGCTCGCTCATATACGGCAAATGGCCAACCAGCATGATATTTTTTTCATATGAACCTAGCAATTCACCCCAAATACTGGGATCTGACCCAGGTTCTAGGTCATCAGATTTAAGGATTTGATGCCCGGGGAAAAGGTGTTCTACTAATATTTGACAGGTTTCTAAGGCGCGAGGTTTCCCGCTTTGATAAATTTCCTCTACTGATAAGTTTAGCTTTGAAAGTTGTTTGGCCAGGGAGTGAACCTGTTCCTTCCCCTTTTCGCTAAGGTGCTTCTCCCCGTCTGGGGCCAGCTCTGCTTCGCCGTGTCTTACCAGTATAACTTTCAAGGTCCCTCCCTAAAGATGTTGATCTAAATAATTCATCAGGAAGCTGACCTTCTTTTTGGTATTACTTGATAACCCTTTTTTGGCGGACCTTTCAAAAAAAGATCTCGGGACAATCCCCGGTTTTTGAATTTTATTAAAATCACGAAAAATAAACTGAATCTTGTCATTAACCTCTGAGATGATTCTTTTTCTGATTATTTCTTTGGTAAAGCGGCTATATCCTGTAGCTTGAATATCAAGTGATTTGCTGGTTGTGTTAATACTTCCATTACCACTTTCAACAAAATGCTCAAACTTAACATTCATATCTCCACGGCCCTCAATAGATTGCTTGAGATTTGAGATTATGTAGGTTCCATTATCTCTCTCACCAACCTCATGGACTTGGGTAACATCAGATGCCTTTTGAAATCTCGAAATCATTAAAGATTTGATTTTATCCTTGGTATTAATATCTATCGAAGTCTCACAAACGAGTTCGATTTCCACGAAAAACATATTTCCCTGAAACTCCAACCTATTCCAACTATCACTGCCACAGGTGTAATGAATTTCGGCAAAGGAGTTGAAACTAAATAAAATTACTAACCAAAATAAGAGCTTCATAAATTTTGATCTATAAAGTTTAGTAACCACTTAATTTTTCTTTTAGTGTTATCGGCAAGTCCTTTTTTAGCTGCCCTAGTGAACAGTCCCCTTGGAGCAATTCCTGGCTTTTCAATTATATCAAATTCCCTAAACTTAAATTGAATTT
>SMWT01000161.1 GCA_004356615.1 Deltaproteobacteria bacterium
TGGCAAATACTGCAAAAGAAAATCAGGAAATTACATTCAAAAATAACGAGGATCAGACATAATTTTCTTCATAAGATCTCAACAAAGCTATCCAAGAACCACGGACTAGTTACGCTTGAAGATTTGAAGATCAAAAACATGTCAAAGTCGGCAAAGGGAACAATCACTAATCCTGGCAAAAATGTCAGAGCAAAATCTGGACTCAACCGAGAGATCCTCTTTCAAGGATGGGGTATTTTTGCTCGTATGTTGGAGTATAAATGTTCATGGAGTGGTGGATATCTTGAGCTTGTGGATCCAAAATTCACCAGTCAAAGGTGCAGTGAATGTCTTTTCAAATCCAAGGATAATAGAAAAGGAAAAAAGTTCAAATGCCTCAACTGCGGACATGTTGAAGATGCCGATACCAATTCCGCAAAAAACATAGACAGGGCAGGGCGTGCCCAAAGAGACTGTGGAGATGTCGACATTGGTCGAATCCGTGAAGCAGTAACCTCTGGTTGTGAAATTCACAACTAGGAATCCCCTTCCTTTAGGGAGGGGAGGACGTCAAAACAATATAGTTTGTGATTAAGCTTTATCCTTTTTCTAGAAACTCAACTGTAGTTCAACCTTAAAAAAATGGAGTAGTCCAAATGAAATTACTAAGTTTAATGATGGTTGGGATTTTAAGTTTAATCCCCTTTATGAGTGCTGAGTCTGCAGTTAAGGGAACTGTAAAAGTAGATGGCTCGAGTACTGTATTTCCAATTACCGAGGCCGTTGCTGAAGAATTTGGAAAAGAGCACAGAAAAGTTAGAGTAATGGTTGGTGTTTCTGGAACCGGTGGAGGATTTAAGAAATTTACCGTTGGTGAAAGCGATATCAACGATACTGAAATCTTTTTCCATAACAGCAAATAAAAAAATCAGGTGGAAAAAAATTAGAATAAAAATGGAGGTGGTAATAAATATTTCCATTACTCTTCTCGATTAAGAAATAAATCTTTTTGGGAAAAATATTTTAAAAAATCATTGGCAGTTATTATTCCAACCAATACATTGTTTTCAGTAATAGGCAGGCATCCATAATTATTTTTATACATGATTTTGGCCACCTCCACTAAAGATTCCTCTTTGCTTATGGTCTTAACCTCTTTTTTCATTATGTCGGATATTTTTATTTCAGTCCCGGCCTGGGATCTTTTAGTTAAAATATTAAAAAAATCCCGATGGGTAAGAAGTCCAACTACTTTATTATTACTGTTCACTACAGGAACATGGCGAATCCTTTCTAACTTGGCCAGTTCCTCAAATAAGTCTATGGAATCATCTTCTTTTAAAGAGGTCACCTCTCTTGTCATAATGTCTTGCGCTTCAAGCACTCTTTTTTTATGTTCATGCTCCGTTGACACTTGTCCGTATTGAATGAAATTGTAAAAGTCCATGTTGTCTTCAATTTTCGTCATATCTAACCTCTTTAACTGGATCGGTACTCATTATTTTCAAGCAATAGGTTAAGGTATAATAGCGGGACTTATCTACAAAAAGTAGCTACCAGCATTTACCATCTCTTTTAAGTAGGGAGGTGCAGGACTTAGCTTTCCTGCATCCTCCTATATCGGCACCTACTACCTTAATGTCAAAGCATTTGGGCCCCATCCAAATCGCACCTCTTTTATGGCCGGAACATCTTTTATAGGAAATGCTAACCAAGGCCTGGCAATTTAGCGATTCAACCAGGTATTCAGATTTTCCTTTAACATATCTATAGGCCCTAATGGGTTTCTCTCCCCCTAATTTAGCAATGACTTTTTCATTTACCATAATCCGCATCCTTTCATATCTTTTTTGCTCAGAAGGCGAAAGGGCGGCCATGGCCACCGAGGAAAGTAGTAAGGAAGTGAGGAATAGGTATTTCATCAAAGACTCCATTAAAGCTTTCCTCTATTCTAAATTTAAAAATTACAGATGTAATAAAAAAATAAAAAGAGTAGGGTATTCTAGTAATAAAAGCGGTAGGCGAGGTAATAGGAATCCAAATATCTTACAAATTCCCCACCTTCCGCTCCAACTCCGGCAAAAAGGCCGACATCAACGTAGTGGTTTTCCAGGTTGTTCCAGGTAAATAGGCCGTTTATAAGTAGCGAACTATCAATTAAATTCCATGTACCGCCAAGAGAGATGTCATTTAAAGCTGAGAACTTATGGGTTCCAAAAAGTGCCAAGTAGTGCTTCCCTATAAGGAAGAGGTTGGCGTCTCTGTGGGAGACGTTAAATCTTAAAGGTAAGTATTCATCTTGGTTGTTAGTACCAATTCCATTATAGTGATATTCGCCAAATATGGACCATTCTCCTACAAAGAAATATTGTCCACCTACAGTTAAGCGAGAGTAATCAATTGAATCTTGCTTTTTACTATTAACATAAGAATATTCCGCCCAAATGGTGGCACCACCAAGTCCGCCAGTGAAATCTACACCAAAAAGGTTATTTTCTTTAAAGCGCTGATACATGAGATAAAAATCATTTCCGCCAGCTGTTCCCACCGCCCTTACAAAGATGGCACTCTCTTTAATAGAAACGTCACTCTTTTTAAGCAACCTGTCCTTACCAAATAGCATTCCGATGTCTAAATTATAATCACCCCAAAAGTACTTCAGGCGAACGGCATCCACTCCAGGCCTGACCTCCCGGTCAATAGTATTTAATCCAAATGGCGTGACCACATCGGTGGGGTTGACAAACCTTGAAGAGCCAAAGGCCACAATTTGTCGGCCTACTTCCATTGTGAAATTATCTGAAGAGTAAGAGACAAAAAAACGATCGGGGTTATTAAAAAGAATAAATTTGGTATCGCTATTTTCATTTGGTTTTACCAGGAGTGGATCGGTGTAGATGGCGCGGTAATCGAAGGTGATAGTTGTTAAAAGGTTAAAAAGTCCCACACTACTTTGCCCCACCATGGGAATTAGCTGCCAAGAGAATTCCAATCCCCAAAAGTCGCTCATATCCCAAAAAAATGAGGCGCGTAGAGGCAGGTTAAGCATAAAATCATTTATTTCGTCATCCACAAATGTATTGGTGAAATATTGCGGGTAGGCCTTAACATAGCCCGTGAGTTTGGCATCACCAAAGGCATTGAGAGAAATAAGAAAAATTAATAGAAGTTTACTGAATTTTATCTTCAACTATCTTTCCGTCATGAAGTGTTATTAAACGTTTTGCTTCATTCATAATTAGTGGATCGTGGGTAGAAAATACAAATGTTACCCCCAGAGTTTCATTTAACTTTAGCATCATGTCTAGTAATGCCCGGCCGTTTACTGAATCAAGGTTTGCCGTAGGCTCATCTGCCAGAATAATATCTGGTTTACCTACCAAGGCCCTAGCAATCGCTACCCTTTGTTGTTGGCCACCGGAGAGTTGGTTAGGAAATTTTTTCCCAAGCCCCTTTAGGCCTACTTCTATTAACGCCTTTTGGACTCGCTCTTTTCTCTCCTTCTCGGGAACTCCTTGAATTATTAAAATATACTCAATGTTTTCCTCTGCGGTGAGAACTGGCAGGAGATTATAGGACTGAAAAACAAAGCCTATATGATCTCTCCTGAAATCTGAGAGTTCATTGCCATCCATTTTAGTAATGTCATTTCCCTTTAATAGGACCTTTCCGTGAGTGGGGTTATCTAGTCCACTCATGATATTTAAAAGAGTGGTCTTTCCCGAACCAGATGGCCCAATAATAGCAGTGAATTCACCCTTTTTTATTTCAAGGTCCACGCTTTTAAGAGCGTGAACTAATACTTGCTTGGTTTTACCAAAATTTTTAGAAACCTTTTTACATTCAAATATATTTTCCATAACACCTCTAAATTATTTTTAATGATTTACTGGGAGGAATTTTAAGTATTTGCCATATGGGATAAAAACTAATGAGAATGGTGAAAATGATTAACCCAAGGGGATAAATTATAAACTGCTTAAGAGAAAACACCATATAAATGGGCTCTCTTAGAGGCACACTGGCATAGGTAACGCCACCATAATCAACTCCATAATAGGCCAACATTCCACCAAAGATAATAGTTAAAATACTACCAATTATAATACTTCCAATGGCCAAAGCTATTGATTCAACAATGATAATGATAAATAGAACTCTTTTTCTGGTTCCGATGGCCAGAAGAACACCAAATTCGAACTTTCTCTCATAAAGGGCCATATATAAAGTATTCACCACTGTAGCACCTACTAATATGGCGAGAAAGGCCGCAAGGAATGCCATGGAGATATCAGTTAGCTCAAGCGCTGAATTTAATGCCGGCATCAGTTCTTTCCAGTTTTCAAAAAGATGGCCATCTGCTGGAAATTTATTTTTATACTCCTCAAAGAGAAGAGATAAATTAACAAGATCATTAAATTTAAGAGCGAATTCATGAATACAGCCTTTACACCCCAGCATTTGTTGGGCCCTACCCAAATTTATAAAGGCCATATGATTGTCAAAGGCACTAGAGCCGTAGGAAAAGATTCCCTTAATCCGAAAAAGTTCCTGGGATAAGTCTCCACCACCTATAGGGGAGAGAGTGAGCACCACCTTATCCCCTATACCCACTTTAAGTTTACTCGCTAATTTTTTTCCAATTAAAATATGGGACTTATCATTTTTTTCAAGATAATTCCCCATTGTGGTGAAGGTCTTAATCTTGGATAAAATACTTTCATATTTTGGTTTTATTCCTACTAATGATATTTGCTCCGAGCCTTCGGCAGAAGCAATAAGCGCTGAAGAGATGGTACGGGGGGAGTAACCCTTTAATTTGGCATCAGCAGAGAGTTTTTTTTCCACTTCTTCCGGACTATCAATAATGAATTTTACCTTATTTGTTTTTAAAAACTTTGTGTGATGAATTTGTCCATGCCCCAGATAATCATCTGTTACGGACCTGATCATGTAGTTTTTCATTCCTAAAATAAAACCGTCGGCAATAATTAACGACATAAGACCTATGCCAATTGCCAGAGAGGTTAGCAATGTTCTTCTCTTATTTCGGAAAACATTTCTTATACCAAGTTTTATTAGGATTAGATTCATTTAATTTGCCCTCATAGCTTCAACAGGAGTCACCCTCGCTGCCATAATTGCTGGATAGAGCCCCACTAAGAGAGTACTAAAAAAGATAATGGCGGTTGGAATAATAAAGACCAAGGGTTGAAGGGTTGTCATCATCTCGTTTAAAACAATACCGCCAAATTCAATTTCCTCAAATTTTATTCCATGAATTGAAAAATACCAATTAAGAAAATATGAACAAATAAGCCCACCGAATATTCCAAGGGAGCATAGAAGCATTGCTTCAACCATTATTTGTCCGAAAATATTCCGAGGACTTGTTCCTATGGCCTTTAAAATCCCAAATTCTCTTTTCCGCTCTAAAAAAGACATCAAGATGGTATTTAACACTCCAATAGCAACCACAATTCCAATTATGATGTATAAGATACTATTTCCCTGTTTATCTGCCTGCATTCCTTTATAAAACTCTTTTTCAACTTCAAACCAAGGTGCCACAGTTACCTTATCAGGCACATCATTTTGCAAAGTTTTGGCAACCATTTTACTTTTTTCATAATCATCCAGGAGTATAACTAATTTATGTGCCCTTCCTTCCAAGGCCAGAAACTCACCAGCGGATTTAAAATCCATGTAGATTTGAAAGTCGTCAAAGGCATTTTTTTTTAATATTGCTGATACTGTAAAGTAGTCATTACTAATAGAGCCATCGGCACCTTGGGAAATAATGGCAATTTTTGAGCCCAATTCCACCTCAAGAATGCTGGCAATGTTTTTGCCTACTAAAACTTCATAGGAACCAGAAGATTTAAACCACCTACCTCGGTCAATTCTCTTTTCTAAGGTGGAGACTTCCTTTTCCTTATTAAAATCTACTGCTGTGATCGCCGCCCCTACAGAAGTCTCTTTAAAGGATAGAAGGCCTCCACTTAAAATTCGCGGGGCCACACCAACAACAGCTTTCTTTTTTTTTACCTTTTCTATAAGGTTTTCAATATTATTTATAGTTTTGTAGAGATTAGGTACATCAATAAAATTTTCTTTATAGATTTGAATATGACCTGTTTTGGCGTTGGTAAAGGATTGTATGATAATCCCATAACCTCCTTCTGAGAGAGCGACAGAAAAAGACATCAGAGTAAAACCGAGTATCATCATAAAGACAGTTAGAAAGGTTCTTCTTTTTTGACGAAACAGATTTCGAAAGGAAATTTTAAAAAGCACTCTATTTCCTTTTTTGCAGGTTTTTTCGGCCAAAGACACTATCTTTAACTTTTACCTTAAAACTTAGAGATTTATAGCGGATCATGGTTTTGTATCCCTCTTTATTTAAGGGAACCAGTTCCATCACCATGGGGATATTTTTGCCATCGATGATTTTTCTCTCTTTAAATTCCATCTTTCTAATTTTTTTATCTTTTTCATCAAAATAGAAGACCTTGGTGGGAAGTTCGGTTTTTTTATCCATTTCCACTTGGATTTTTCCCCAAACGGTAACGACATCATCATTTGGTATTAACGTTATGAGGTAGTAATCACCTTTATCGACGTAGGAGGCCTTATAGTCTCGGCTATAGCGATACTCTCTTACCAAATCGTCGTTGGTAAAATCACTCCCCATCCAAGATGCCATCATCATAGATGAGGGAACTTTAATAATTTTGTTAATTTTGGGGAAATAGTTCCACATTTCATTTTTGAGTTTTAAGGTTGCAACTCCAGCATCCTTTTTGGGGGAAAGAATTCGAATCAGGGTTTTATCAGTTCCCTTAGACCAGGCATCCATCTCCATGGTTCTCTCCCAGTTAGGGGTCACCACTTCCATTTCCATTTTGGCCACACTTTGCTCGCTCCGATAGAGATCATCTACCTTGGCCAAGAGTGCCTTCAAATCAATGGCATGGGAATTAAAGGAAAATAAGAAAATAAAAAAGATAGCTGTTTTCATAGGCATCTAAAATATCACTTTATCGTCTATACGTGAAATGACATCCGTTATGCTGCAGCGTAATCAAAGCTATCTTGTCAGGCATAAGGCTCTTGTTAATCGCCAATATAAAAATCTACAATTAAAAAAAATACTATTTTTAAGGATTTCTATGATCGCCCGATTTTTCTTCCTTATTGCTTTTCTTTTATTTCAACCTGGCCATGCCAAGTCTACTTGGATGAAAAGAGATGATCCTGGAAAATTAATTACTGAATACGAATCCAATATAAGTGCCCTTCCCATTGCAGGAAAACTAAAAAGAAAACCCTGGAGTGGCGACTATTGGGCAACATATAGAGGAGGTATTACTTTTAGATGGCTGCAATCTAAAGGGGTGAACCCATTTCGTGATAATAGAATAAAGTATGATCACCCTGATGCAAAAAAATTAACTCCTAAAGAAATTGATCTACTTTCTCCTGCAGAAAAATTTGATTTATATAAAGGTGATTATGACTGGACTCTAACTAAACTTGAAAGAAAGAGAACTAAAGTTATGACAAAGAAAAATATTCCCACTTGGTGGGGGCTTTGTCATGCCTGGGCACCGGCCACCATTTTATATAATTCTCCTAATATGATTAATGTGAAGGGAAAAAATGGGGAGCATATTAACTTCTATGCCTCCGATATCAAGGCCTTACTTACATATAACCTTCATCTTTTTGGTAAGAAAAAGAAGTCTTATTTTTTAGGTAGTAGGTGTAACGTAAAATTTCCTTGGTATATTAAGCTGCTAACTCTAGGATTGATGCCAGAAGATGTTTATTTAAGCACGGTAAAAAATGAAAGGTGCAATGATATGAACCCGGGAGCAGTTCATATCGCCTTAACTAATATGATCGGGCTTAAAAAAGAGGGTTTCGTAATGGATAAAACCCGTGGATCAGAAGTTTGGAACCAAGGGGTTTATGCTTATAAATCTAAATTTCTAAACTCGAGTAAAAGAAAGAAACTTCCCTTAAAAGGCCTAAATGTCATGGGAAAAGTTCACAAAGTAAAAACCACGGTTACTTGGGTTACAGAAATTAGGCCTGTTAAACAAAGAGTTCCTTCGGAAAAAGGACTTAGAACCATAGTCTATAAATACGATATTTACACCGATGATGATGGGGACATTGTTGGTGGAAAGTGGCGTCAATTTACCAGACCCGATTTTTTCTGGAGAATAGATGATCCTGGTATTCATGATATGATGGTGGGACTGCAGGATATCTATTCCAAATCCATCGAGGATATTGTCCCAACACCCAAAAGAAGACGTACTCGTCCAGAGTTCTATAATCTCTTTAAGAAGACTGCCCGACAGGTGATGAATTCACAGGCCTTCATTAAAAATACTCAGGAACTTGTTGCTGCCAGAAAGGCCGATCGGGAAGAGTACTATCGGGAACTAAAAGATTATTATCTTAAAAATTATAAAAAGCTAAAAAAGAGATATAGAAGATAGGCTGAGCTAAATTATCAAGTAA
>SMWT01000011.1 GCA_004356615.1 Deltaproteobacteria bacterium
GAACGTTTTAGGTATTCCAGTAGTAGCTCTTATTGATACTAACTGCGATCCTGCAGGGATCAGCTATCTTGTTCCTGGAAACGATGATGCTATTAAATCAATTATTCTTTTCACTGATTACTTTGCAAACTCCGTAGTCGAAGGATTTACCGCGGCCAAGGCCAAAGGTAAGGCCATGGCAACTTCAGATAAATCAGATAGAGATGCAAGTCTTGAAAAAGAAATTCTTTCTAAGTTTGAACAAGATATCGATTTGAAAGAGGAGGCTGAAGAGATTCAGGAAGCGGCGGATAAAGACGAAGTTAAAGAAAAGATAGAGGAGAAAAAATAATGAGTTTTTCAGCAGTAGATGTAAAAGCACTTAGAGAAAAAACTGGTGCAGGAATGATGGATTGTAAAAAGGCCCTTGTTGAATGTGGTGGGAATAGTGAAAAAGCTGTCGACTATTTAAGAACAAAAGGTCTGGCCCAGGCCGCTAAAAAAGAAAGTAGAATCGCCGCTGAAGGTGTTGTTCATTCCTATATTCATGGTGGAAGAATTGGCGTATTGGTTGAAGTTAACTGTGAAACGGATTTTGTTGCCAAAGGTGACGATTTCAAAGGTTTTGCCAAAGACGTGGCCATGCATATAGCTGCTTCTGATCCAAAATTTATCCGTGCCGATGAAATGGATGAAGAGTTTAAAAATAAAGAAGCTGAAATTTATAAGGCCCAACTTTTAGAACAAGGTAAACCAGAAAAAATAATCCCTAAAATAATTGAAGGGAAACTAAATAAGCTGGCCCAAGAAGTTTGTCTTTATGATCAAAAATTCGTTAAGGATCCAGATGTTACAATTCAAGATTTGATCAACGATTTAACAATGAAGCTTGGAGAAAAGATCTCTGTAAGACGGTTTGTTAAATACAACCTCGGTGAAGGGATTGAGAAAAAACAAGACAATCTGGCCGACGAAGTCGCTAAGATGACAGGTAAACATTAAATCTTTTAAAGGGACCTATCGGGTCCCTTTTTTTTATAAAAGGCCATTTGATGAAATACAAAAGAATTCTCCTTAAACTTTCCGGGGAGGCCCTATCCGGTAGTCAAGGCCAAGGCATTGATGCGGAAATCCTAAATATCTTTGCTGGTGAAATTAAGGCGGTTCAAGAGTCGGGAGTTGAGATAGGTGTTGTTTTAGGTGGAGGAAATATCCACCGAGGTGTGGCGGGAACCACTAACGGAATGGATCGCACTACTTCCGATCATATGGGAATGCTCGCTACCATCATCAATGCTCTTGCCATGCAAGATGCGCTGGAGAGAATTGGTGTTGAAACCAGACTTTTATCGGCCATTGAAATGAATCAAATTGCAGAGCCCTACATCAGAAGAAGGGCGATGAGGCACTTAGAAAAGAAACGAGTTGTCATCTTTGCTGGGGGAACAGGGAATCCCTATTTTACCACTGATACTGCTGCGGCACTTCGTGCCAATGAAATAGATGCTGACCTTATTCTTAAGGCCACTAAAGTTGATGGTGTATATGACATGGATCCCGTTCTTCATCCTGAGGCAACTAAATTTGAAGAGCTAAGCTATATTGATGTTTTAAACAGAGGGTTAAAAGTGATGGATTCCACCGCAATAAGCCTATGTATGGATAATGCCATTGATATTATAGTGTTTAATGTCTCCAGGCATGGTAATATTGGCAAGGTTGTCGAGGGCGAAAAGATAGGGACCCTGGTCACTAATCTAAAATAAAATTCAATGTAAATTCTGTGGAGGTTTTCCATGATTGATGGAATTAAACAAGAACTTGAAACAACTATGACCAAGGCAATTGGTTCGCTAAAGTATCAATTGACTAAAGTAAGAACTGGCAGGGCCTCGGCTTCAGTACTTGATAATGTAAAAATTGATTACTATGGATCTCCAACACCCATTAGTCAGGTTGGGCAGGTATCAACTCCTGAAGCGAGACTGCTGCAGATTCAACCCTTTGATAAAAGCTTAATAAGTGAAATTGAAAAGGCCATCATGGGTGCCAATTTAGGGCTCACACCATCAAATGATGGAAACCTTATTAGAATTCCTTTTCCCGCATTAACGGAGGAAAGGAGAAAAGAACAAGTTAAAGATATTAAAAAATACGGTGAAGAGGCCAGGGTCGCCATTAGGAATCTAAGACGAGATCAAAATGAAGTGGTGAAAAAAGCGGAAAAAGGTAAAGAGCTTTCAGAAGATATTTCCAAAAAATATCATGAAGAAATCCAAAAGGTCACCGATCTATATATTATTGAAGTGGATAAAATTATTAATTCCAAAGAAGAAGAACTACTCGAGGTATGATGGACTCTCTAAACCATGTCGCCATTATAATGGATGGAAATGGACGCTGGGCCAAGTCCCGGGGACATATCCGTGTATGGGGACATGTTAGAGGATCAAAAATAGTATCAGATATTGTTGAGGAAGCAGAGAGTCTTGGAGTTAAGCACTTGACTCTGTTCACTTTCTCCACGGAAAATTGGTCGAGACCTGTTCATGAGATAAAAATTCTCTTTCGCCTGCTCAAAAAATTCCTGCAAAAAGAAAAAAAACGGATTCTAAAAAATAGAATCAAATTTAAAGTGATTGGTGATATCTCACAACTTCCTCTGCCTACCAAAGAACTTATTTGGGAGATGGAGGAGCTAACCAGAGATATGAAAGGACTCAACCTAACTTTTTGTTTCAACTACGGGGGAAGAACCGCTCTTATCGATAGGGTTAATCTCCTGGTGGAAAAAGGTATTCCCATTACCGAGGGAAATCTTACGGAGTCCTTTGAGGTGGGAGATGTTGATCTTTTAATCAGGACCGGTGGAGATCAAAGAATATCTAATTTCCTTTTGTGGCAAATGGCCTATTCAGAGCTTTTTTTCACCCCCACCATGTGGCCTGAGTTTTCCGCCAAGGAATTTAGGGAAATCTATCTAAAGGTAGCTAAAAGGGAGCGTCGTTTTGGCATGGCCGATGCAAACGATGACTGGATGACTTCTGCTAAACTCGCAAGGATCAATAAAGAGACCTTAGGCGAGATGAGAGAGGTTTAAGTGTCCCCTAATACTAAAACAAGAATCCTATCTAGCCTTGCCATTGTTCTAATTTTAGCGGTGCTATTTTATTTAGGTAAAGAATTTGTACTGCTGACTATAATGTTTGCCTCCATGGGTATTGTGGACGAAGTTTTTACCAACTTTTTTAAAATGTCTCGAAGTTCTGTGGAATACCTGTTCTCTCAAACTTCCCTTGTTGCTCCTTTTTTAATCTTATTTTTTGGCCCCAAAAACCCCATGTTAATCGATGGGGCCCTTATATTAGGAGCGGTGGTTAACATAGGCATGATCTACTTCCTTTTTAAGGCAGATATTAAAAGTGAGAAATTAAAAAAATTCTCTTTTTTAACGGGGATATTTTTTCTTCTCCCTTTAATCGCCCTGGGAACGATCTTTACGTATGATAAGTGGATCACTCTTATAGTCGGTCTTTTTATAATAAATTTTGGCATGGATACTGGGGCCTTTATTTTTGGCAAATGGATGGGCAAGCACAAGCTTTGGCCTAAGGTGAGCCCAAATAAAACGGTAGAAGGTCTCATTGGTGGCATGTTCACCTCAGCAACGCTGGGCGGTCTATTTTGGAACTATTTTATTGGTGATATAGGTCTGGGACTTTTTTTCCTTTTCGCCCTTTTTGGTATGCTTTCGCAAGTTGGCGACCTGCTGCAATCAAAATTTAAACGAATTGTTGGCATTAAGGACAGTTCTAACTTAATTCCCGGCCATGGCGGAATATATGATCGGGTGGATAGTCTGATTTTCCTTGCTCCCTTTTTCTCGCTTGCGTTAAAATATCTATACATAAGAGGGTAACTTAAAGTGTTAGAAAAAATCGGTATTTTTATTATTTTCCTTGGGCCTTTGGTTTTTTTCCATGAACTAGGCCATTATATTTTCGCCCGCATCTTTGGTGTGAGAGTGGAAGTGTTCTCTCTCGGCTTTGGCCCTAAAATCATTAAATATGTAAGGTATGGGACTGAATACGCCATCTCATTAATTCCTCTTGGGGGATATGTAAAAATGTTTGGCGATGATCCTCTTGCTAAAGATGATATCCCCATTAGTGAAAGGAAATACAGTTTCACCTTTAAGGGAAAGTGGGCCCGTTTCTGGATTGTTATCGGCGGCCCAATGGCCAATTTCATCTTTGCCTTTATTATATTTTTCTTTCTCATTTTCGGTGGTGAAAAAGTCCCAGAAATAAAGTTAGGAGTTATACCGGTAGGTACCACGCTTTATCAGAAGGGCCTTAGAACCGGTGACGTGTTGGCCAAATACAATGGCAGAAGGCTCTTGCATCTGGGTGAAATGGCGATGGAGGGAAAAAACAATATTGCCACCATCACCTATGAACGGGATCAGTCCTTTAAAACCATCCCTTTAAAGCTAACAGGTGATGAGTTTTTTAAAAACCTTATCAAGTATCTGCCCATACTTCGAAAACCCGTTTTAGTGGATAGACTCGGTAAAAAATATTTGCTCTCAACTTCCCGGGAAAAGGTAAATGAACATTATTCGCTAGATATACTGGCCGAGAGATTTGCTACCAGTAGACTATATCTTTTTAATTACTTCGAGACTCCGGAGCAAGCAGCACCGGCCATTAAAGAAATTCCCATCTCCTATAAATCACGGGAAGAGTTTTTTACAGGCCTTTCAAAACTTGGATATCTGCCGCTGGATTTGGTCATAAAAAGTGTGAAGATGAATTCACCCGCTGACAAAGTGGGGCTTAAGGCCGGAGATATTTTAATTTCCTTTGGCGCTAGAGCGCTATTTAGCTTTATTGGTTTGCGGGATGTGCTCCAGGAGATTAAAGGTCAGGATATTCCCGTCCAGCTTTACAGAGATGGAAAATTATTAAGTTATAAAATATCTCCCGAGACGATCTCAGAAAATGGCCATAAGAGAAAAGTTATAGGCATTTATACAGATGGGCAGTTCTATGGCCTAAATTTCATTACGCTGGAC
>SMWT01000012.1 GCA_004356615.1 Deltaproteobacteria bacterium
CAGGATCCGGGAAAACCGGGAACCTGGAAAAGAACTTATATCGGGGAATGGCTACCCCCATTAAGCTTAGATCATCCTGAGTTTAAAAAAATTTTAATGGAGCAAAAATGGATGGAACCCAACGAGAAGATATAAAAATAGGATCCGAGGTATCCATAGTTTTAAAAAAGGATCAAAGATCCGGAAATCTTACAGAGGGTGTCGTAAAAGATATCCTCACCAAATCCTCTTACCACCCACATGGAATTAAAGTCAGGCTAGAGGATGGACAAGTGGGGAGAGTTAAAGAAATCAAGTCTTAAAAAATCACTAAGCTCTCCGAAAAGTATTTATGAAAATTAAATACTTTATATTAATTTTATTTATCTCTACTGATTCTTGGGGAAAGCTCACCAAATGGAATCAATATCCCTCCTCGCAGATTCAATATCTAACCCAAAGTAAATTATTCGGAATCAAATATCAGGCCCTTGAAAAGATTCAAAAAGAGAAATGGAGTCTTGATAAAAGAGATAAAGCAAAGGCCTTGAAACTTGATAAAAGAATAAAACAATACAAGATTAGCTTAAATAATATTGTAGCTAGTCAGAGATTAAATATTGGCAAATATAAAGCAATTAAAGATAAATTAGATCACTCTTATCATGGAATATATACTAAAGGGCGGCAGAAGTTTCATGACAAAATAATTGGTGATTATATGAAAGGCATTAAATTGACCGGTTCGAGAAAAAAACCAAGAGTTATTTTTACTGCAGGCCCTATGGGAGTAGGTAAGGGATACGCTTTGGAAAAATTAAACGCTTGTACCTATCCCCAGGGAAATTTTGTAACGGTGGATCCAGACCGAATTAAAAATTATCTTCCGGAGTTTAAAGAACAGATCAATCTTCGAAAAAATTTATCTGCCGAAATAAAGGCCGGGGCCGCAGGTTATGTTCACAAAGAATCAGGATACCTCGCCGAGATCATCCAAGAAATTGCCTTCAAGAGTAAATTAGACATAATAGTTGATGGAAGTCTAAAAGATCTTGGCTGGACCCGCATGTTGATGAAAAAATTCAAATCTAAGGGTTATAAGATAGAAATAATCTATGTAAACGCCAAATCGCAGATAATCCTAAAAAGGGTTAAAGAACGCGCTAGGAAAACTGGAAGAGATATCCCAAGAGATACAGTTTTGGTTAATATAAGCGAAGTTTCAAATACCGTAAAAATACTTACCAAAGAAAGGGGACTAGTGGATAAGTTCATTGAGATCAACAATGAAAACATCCCCACCGTTGATTCCACCTCCCAAAAAATCCCTTTAACCTTACCTAGATGTAAAATTCAAGTAGATAAATTTTTAAGATGAGGTAATTATGAGCATGGAAAAAGATATTTTGATGGATCTTTATCAGAAATTTAATATTGGAGATATACCATCAGTGTTAAAAGGTTTTACCGAAAACGCTGAATGGTCTACACCTCCTAACGTCCCGTGGACAAAAGGCATTTGCCAAGGAAGAGAACAGATCGCTGAATATTTTAAAGCTGTGGGAGAAAATCATAGCTCTATTAAAGTAATACCCCAAGATTTTGTACAGGAAGGTAATAAAATGATTGTTGCAGGTTATCTAGAGGGAACGGCAATAGAGTCGGGTATTAATTACGCCACCAGGATAGTTCATGTTATGACCTGGGAAAATCAAAGGATAGCCAAATTTGAAGATATTGTTGATGCAGCGGAAATTTTAAAGGCCTTTTAAAAATAATTTCGTTACAATTTTAGAAAAATAGTATGGAGAGTATATGTGGTTTAAAACCGTACTAATAGGGTTCGCTTTTCTAAGTCTGAATGCCTTTTGCGATGTTCCTAAATTACTAATTATGGTCTCAGGCCAGGATGTAAATAAGAAAGTAGCAGAGAAATTAAAACCTATTGGTGAGAAATTTGGTGCCACTACCACCCTGGTAGAACTTGAAAAATTAAAACTTCCTCTTTATACCCCAGGACTGGAAAATAATTTGGGCCATTTTGATAAAAAACGAGTTAAAAAATTTCAAAAATTGGTCTCTGAGGCCTCAGGTTTTATCATTTGTGCGCCAGAATACAATGGTGGTATTCCTCCGGTAACTCTAAATGCCCTAACCTGGGCCTCAAAAATTAAACCAGGAGTTTGGAATTACGCATTAAGTGGAAAAGGGGTCCTAATCTGTTCCAAAAGTAGGGGCAAGGGTGAAAGAATATTAAAGGTCATGCGGGCGCAATTTAAATTTGCCGGGATGAAGGTTTCAACAAAAGACCTAGTCCCAGATAGGTGGGGGTCAATAGACAAGGCTGAGCTACATCAGGCCATGAATCGACTGGTTAAAAGAATAGTTAAATAGCTCGGTATGCCGCAAAATATTTTTCTATAGTAGGAAAGCTCTGGCATTTCCCCTCATGGAGGGTTTTAGTCAAATCCTTGAGGATCGCCTCCATGACATCAGGATCTTTTTGCACTTTATCACTAACCAACTTGTTCTCTTTCATCTTCTTCAAAAGCCAATTTAGGTAAAAATCATCCAACCATTCATTATTATATCGATATGTAGTTAATTTTGAAATTCTATTTACGGTAGTAAAAAGTTGAAGTACTTCCATTTTCTTTTTTAATAGGGCCAGCTTCCATTTACTCCCTTTAATTTTTGCGTAGGCCTTTTGGATTCTATTTAAGGCGAGATTATACTCCTGCTCATATTTTTTGCCGTATTTTTTTATGGCCTTTTTATATTCCTTTGATTGTTTTAGATTTATCAAATCCCTAATAATTTGGAATGGTGCGATAAAAATGGCATCTATAGTAATCGTCAGAGGAAGGATTATTGGAGCAAAGGCCAGCTTTGCTCCAGCGGAGGCCCTTTCATTTACCGTCGCCCCCGTTAAAGCATCCGGGATGTCTTTATAGACCCCTCTAGTGAGGCTAAAATAGGTGGACTTTTTATTTCTGAAACTGGGTTTTTTAAGCTTGGATTCTTCCATTCCTGGTATTTCAAGTTGTACCGGATACATTTTAATAATGTCCACTAAAAGATAGAATTGGCATTTTGCGAGGTTTGAAGCTTTGGCATTAAATGAGATTAGAATAAGTAGAGTAATAAAAAATTTCATATTTAAATCTTTGGCGAATCTTTTAATTTATTTTAAGCTATGGGTAGGAGAAAATCTATGAAACTAAAATTGACCCTTTTACTTCTTTTAATAACCTCCAACCTCTATGCAGGTCCAAGAGTTCTTATATTAGTTGCCGGCATGGATAAAAACGTAAGCCTTGGAAATGAGCTTAAATCCATCGCTGATAAAAAAGGGGCCCAGACTACTATCGTAGAGCTAGAAAAGCTCGATCTCCCCCTCTACTATCCCTCTAAAGAAAAAAGTCCAGGCCTTATGGCCAAGAGAAGAATTAAAAAATTTAGAAAGCAAATGTATAATGCCCAATCTTTTGTCTTCTGCGCTCCTGAGTATTCCGGTGGACTTCCTCCGGTTCTCGCCAATGCCATCGCCTGGGTCTCAAGAGGAACTCCTGGTAAAAATTGGAGATATGCTTTTGAAAGAAAGAAGGTTGTTCTTTGCACTTGGAGTCAGAGTAAGGGAAATCGTGTTCTAGAGGATATGAACACCATGTTTGATCACTGTGGCATGAAGATCATGAGTGAAAGAATCCAAATTAACAATCAAAAGAGAAAAAATATCGGCAACTTAAACCGCGCCATTTCTCAATTAATTAACTAAACTTAAGTTATTTCATTTTAGGTGCCCGTAGATGCGATGACTTTCAAAGTCTAAAAGCGTGCATTTCATTTACGATAAAACCAAAGAAACCTGTGAGAGTGCTCAATAAAATTTGTTTAAAATCCATAAACATAGTCTGTTTGAAATTTGGTGAACATAAAAAAAAGGAGTAAAATAAAGTTAGAAAATTAACTTTGAATCAGGAGTTATATATGAAGTGGTTTATAATATTTGGCCTGCTTTGTTGTAGCAATGCCTTTGCAAAACGAGATGCGGGAAACTCTATCAGAAAAGTCTGCCGTCCAACCCTGGCACAATGTGAAAAAGATCGTATGTCTCTGGCAGTTCTCAATGCCAAATACAATGATATCTACTTTGATTTAAATAATTGCAAGTCTAGTGCAGGACGATATTGTTTTAATGGTCGGCTCAATATTCTCTACGATTTTAAACCCACTCAAAACATAGATATGATCGTAGATGAGGATACATGTAATACTGTCGCCAGAACGGCCAATGATACCTCAGGAAGATTTGCCAGCTGTAATCTAAAGTGTAGATTCTTTACAAAAAAACGTGGGGGTTATGGGAAGGTACTTCTAGTGCTTCTATTTAATACTAAAAGGCTATCAAAACCCTATAATTTAAAAGGTCAATGTCGAATTAAAAAATAATAAAGGGTTGAGGCCTCGAATGAGGCATTTTTTGTAACAAATCTGTAACAACTTTCCATTTTACGTGATTCCTTACTTGTAAATATTTTTAGGCCCAAGTATTTCTAAGTTAATACTTTTTATAAGGCCTAAAAATGAACCTATTTCAGATTGATAATCCTCTGCAATTTACCTTGTTTCTCGCCCTCTACAGTGTGATTTTTTATTTCTCTACCGCTGGAGCTATCTATGGATATCTCTATATGTGGAAAAAAAGGAAATACTTTCCAGATTATGAGTTAGATAAAAAAATGTTTAAAAAGGAAATGGTGCTTTCCATTCTAAATGGATTTGGTAATGTCGCTTTTATTGTTCCTATTCATATATTGATCTCTAAAGGCCACAGTAAGCTCTATTTTGATGTAGGGGAGCATGGGTGGGGTTATATGCTTCTCTCATTATTTCTTTGTCTATTCATCGGTGAAACCTTTATTTATTGGATCCACCGGTGGCTGCATACTCCTTTTGCCTACAAGCACCTGCATATCTATCACCACCAGTTTAGAAAGATTAATCCCTGGACCTCTATGGCCTTTCATCCTATTGATGCCTTTATGCAAAGCTTTCCCTATCATCTCTGTATTTTCCTTTTTCCCACCCACATCGGGGTCTATCTTTTCTGTATGGTTGTAGTAAGCTTTTGGACCTTTAATATCCACGATCAAATATCAGTGGTTCATTGGAAGGGAGTGAACAATTCAGGGCACCATCAAGTCCATCATTGGTTTAACAACTACAACCTAGGCCAGTATTTTACCTTTTGGGATAGAATTGGAGGAACTTACCGGGATCCAGATAGCTGCATGGCCCGCAGGGAGATAAAGGGGCCAGTTATCAGTTACGAACCCCGACGAGTTTATAAGAGAAAAGATGCCTCAAGAAGACCTGAGGTTACTTATTGAATAAAAGATGTTGGGACTTTGCCATAGATAAGCAAGGTCTCAATTCCATCTACTTTTTTTAGTCTTTTTATACTTATACTTTTTGCTACTTCCCTTAAAAATGTACTCTTGTTTCCATTGGTCCATTTATTCGCGAGATCTTGAATATGCAAGGCCTCGGATTTGGTAACTCTAAAAGTAATAAAGACTTTATCCTCTGTTATTTTCATAAGGGGATTATACAACGAATTTAAAAAGTTTTTGTTACAAAGTGAGGAGTGGTGAAAAAATTACAAGAAAAGTGTAACACATATGAAGTACAATTGTTATTATACTTGTGTTAAAAATAAGCATGGTGGTCCGGCGGTTCCCCTATGTGGGAAGGACTGTCAAGAAGAGTAAGTAATATACCAAGACTTACGCAAG
>SMWT01000013.1 GCA_004356615.1 Deltaproteobacteria bacterium
GGTGATTGCGGCGCCATCTACAATCTAGTTCACAGTGCCCCTAAAGTGGCGGGAACCTGTGATAAATGCGGTGGCAGCAACTTGCTTTACCGTGATGATGATAAGGCCTTGGCGGTTTCTAAAAGACTTGAAGTTTTTAAGAACACCATTACGCCTATGCTTGAATATTATGAGCAAAAAGGGAATTTGAGGCGTATTGATGCTTCGCAAAACATGGATCAAGTCTTGGTTCAGATGAAAGAGACTCTGGACTGCTAAGTAGTTGTATAAATAGGATATGGGCCCTTGCTTTATTGCATGGCCTAGAATAATAAAGCATGTTGGATAAATTATAAATGGCCGAACCAGACACAATTGAATTAGAAGGTGAAGTTTTAGAACTGCTGCCAAATACTAAGTTTAAAGTAAAGTTGCCCAATGGGCACGAAATAATTGCCCATATTAGTGGCAAAATGAGGATGCATTTTATTAAAATCCTTCCTGGTGACAGGGTCCTAGTGAAAATCAGCCGCTATGATCTTTCTAAAGGAAGAATAACTTATAGAAGCAAAAAATAGGTAACCATTATGAAAGTTAGAGCATCAGTAAAAGTTATGTGTAAAGACTGCAAAGTAATTAAAAGAAAAGGTGTTTTGCGTGTTGTATGCAAGACCAGCCCAAAACATAAACAAAGACAAGGTTAATTTAGGAGAAGGAAATGGCCAGAATTCTTGGTGTAGATATTCCGCGAAATAAAATTATCAGAGTGGCCCTGCGATCACTTTACGGTGTAGGTCCAAAAGTTTCAAGAGACGTGTTAACTAAGGCCAATGTGGATTTAAACATGAACTCTAATGATCTTACCGAAGAAGAGATTCAAGCAATTAGAGCTATTCTTGATAGTGATAATTATCTTGTTGAAGGGGATCTTCGGCGTGAGGTTGGTCTTAATATTAAAAGACTAAGAGATCTTGGTTGCTATAGAGGGATAAGGCATAGAAGAGGGCTTCCGGTTAGAGGACAAAGAACTCATACCAATGCCAGAACAAGAAAAGGTAAGGCCGTGGCCATTGCCGGTAAGAAATCAGTTAAATCAATGAAATAATAAATAAGGAATAGGATCAATGGTCAAGAAGATTGGAAAGAAAAAAGTTAAAAAGAATATTGCCCACGGTATCTGTCATGTGCAGGCATCTTTTAATAATACAATTGTGACGTTTACTGATCCACTTGGGAACGCACTTGCTTGGGCCTCTGCTGGACAACTCGGTTTTAGGGGCTCTAAAAAGTCGACACCGTTTGCCGCCCAACAAGCTTCTGCCGAAGCTGCTAGAAGAGCGGCCGAGCACGGAGTGACCTCGGTTGATGTTTTAGTTAAAGGGCCAGGAGCAGGTAGAGAAAATGCCATTAGAGCATTAATTGGTGCTGGTATTAAAATAACTTCGGTTGCTGACAATAGCCCGATTCCTCATAACGGTTGTAGACCGCCTAAGAGAAGAAGAGTATAAAAAGGAAGGATGAAAAATGGCCCGATATACAGGATCTGTTTGTAAATTATGTAGAAGAGAGGGAGAGAAACTTTTTCTAAAAGGTTCTCGTTGCTACTCTGATAAATGTGCCATCGAGAGGAGACCCTATCCTCCCGGACAACATGGTCAAAGAAGAAGTAAAATTTCCGATTATGGGATTCAGCTTCGTGAAAAGCAAAAGCTAAAAAGATTATATGGTATTTTAGAAAGGCCCATGAGAAACCTTTTCGAAAAATCATCTAGAATGAAAGGTGTTACCGGTGAAAACCTGTTAAGCCTTTTAGAGCGAAGATTTGATAACGTGGTTTATAAGATTGGTTTTGCCGCTTCTAGAAAAGAGGCCAGACAATTAGTTAAGCACGCTCATTTTACTGTTAACGGTAAGAAAGCAAATGTACCTTCTATGCTTCTTAAAACTGGGGATATTGTAGTACTTAAAACTAAGTCAAGATCTTCAAGCAAGCTTTCTGGCTCTTTTGAGGCAAATAGCATGAGAGAAGTTCCTTCATGGCTAGAGATTGATCAAGCTAACTTTCAAGGCACTGTTAGAGATCTTCCAAAACGAGAAGATATAACCTCACAAATTGTAGAACACTTAATTGTCGAGCTTTATACTAAGTAAGGTTTTACCTTATTGGAGTTGATTAAAATGGAAACATACGTAGCAAAAAATTGGACCAACATGATTAGACCTTTAATTCTGGAAGTTGATCCAGAAAACCAAAGGCCTAATTACGGTAAATTTGTAGCAAAACCACTTGAGCGTGGATATGGACAAACACTGGGAAACTCTCTTAGACGAGTTCTTCTGTCTTCTCTTCAAGGAGCAGGGATCGTTGCCGTTAGAGTGGAAGGTGTTACTCATGAATTTGGTACTATCAATAATGTTAAAGAAGAAGTCTCTGAAATTATTTTAAACCTAAAAGAAGTTAGACTTAAAATTTCTGGTAAGGAAGAGACTACTCTTATCTTAGAGAAAAACGCAGAGGGTATGGTTACTGCTAGTGATATTAGTGAAGACCCAAGCGTTGAAGTGCTAAACCCAGAGCACGTTATCGCTAACATCTCCTCTGGTGGTTCCCTTAAAATGGAACTAAAAGTTGCTAGAGGGAAAGGTTATGTAACCGCTGTGGATAACCAAGAAATTTGGGATCTGCCAATTGGTTGGATTTATCTTGATACACTCTTTTCACCAGTTGATAGGGTTAACTATACAGTTACCAACTCTCGGGTTGGTAAAAGAACCGACTTTGACCGTTTAACACTTGAAGTTTGGACTAATGCCGGTGTTGATCCATCTGATGCTGTTTCACATTCTGCTAAGATTCTAAGAGATCAGCTAGCAGTATTTATGAACTTTAAAGATGAAGAAAAAGTGGCCAAGGTGGAATCACGTCCTGCTCAAAAAGCATCTTCCACTAACAATGCTCTGCTTAGACCTGTAAGTGAGCTTGAGCTTTCAGTACGTTCGGCCAACTGCTTGCAAAATGCTAATATTAAATACATCTATGAACTTGTTTCAAAAACTGAGGGTGAAATGCTTCGAACCAAAAACTTTGGTAGAAAGTCCCTCAATGAAATTAAGGAAATTCTTCAGGGTATGGGACTTGGACTTGGTATGAAAGTTGATTCCATCATGAAGGAAATTAAAGAGAACCAAGGCGCTGAAGGCGGAGAACAACAGTAAAAGGTAATTCATGAGACATAATAAACATAAATATAAAGTAGGAAAGACGCCCTCTCACCGAGTTTCTCTAATGAGAAACCTGGCCACAGAGATTATTGACCACGGTAAAATTAAATCTACTCACGCTAAATGTAAGGCGGTTCAAGGTTATGTGGAAAAGCTAATCACTCTTGCTAAGGTTGATTCTGTTGCCAACAGAAGACTTGCTGCTAGTAAAATTCAAACTAAAGAAGTGGTGCAAAAACTATTTAACGAAGTAGGGCCAAAATACAAAGAGAGACCAGGTGGTTACACTCGTATTTTAAAGCTTGCCGATGGCCGTGTTGGTGATAATGCCAAGATGAGCTTTATCGCTTTAGTATAATAATTCCCCGGGAGTACCTTGAGCCTGAGCTTTCCAGGAAAAATATTTGTTGTAGTAGTCATCATCTGCTCGACATTTCTGTACTCCCGCTATCAAAAAAACAAATACATAGACCTAAGCGTGCAAAACGCGGCACCTATTTTAACCAAACTTCCAGATTTAGCGCTGCTTGAGATAAGTACCGATAAATTACTCTCTACCCGAGATCTTATAGGTAAAACCAGCGGTGTATTTGCCCACCTTTGGGGAACCTGGTGCGCACCTTGTGAAGCGGAAATGCCTGAGTTTTTAAAGTTCGCAGACAAGCTTAAAGAAAAAAATATCACCTTCCTTTTAATCGCTGTCAGCGATGAGAAAAAAAAGATCAAAAAATTTATGCGACGGTTTGGTAAACTCTCTCCCCATATAAAAGTTGTACTCGATGTGGAAGGTAAGGCGATGGATCAGTTTGGCCTGGGAAGAGTTCCAGAAACCTTTCTCTTTGAAGGCATGACGGGAACTTTTACCAAAAGGTTTGTGGGGCCTCAAAATTGGGAGATGGAATCCTATCTCCACCAGGCGCTAAGTTCCCTCTCCTTAAATTAATTCTATTTAAAAAAGCAAAATGATTAAGTTTTAATCACCCGGTGCCGAAAAATTAGACACTGGAGAGCTTTATGATTGCCTTTAAAAACCTGCGCGACCTACATGCCATTAAAAAGATTGGAACCATTATAAGGAGTTGGTTCGATCTCGATATTTTTTATTGTGACTCAAATCTCAATTTGAAATCTCTCGATAACCCCCAAAATCTCTTTTTAAAACTCTTCATAGAAAAGCTTGGGGGACAGCAGACCTTTTCCCAGGAGCTAAAAAGAACCTTAGAAGTGCTGGGGGAAGGGGAAGTGATATTTGAGCTGGCAGGAGCTAAGGGCATCGCCATAAATATAGTTATGGGGGGAGAGAACCAGGGAAAAACCATCGCCTATCCCTTTCTCGGAGATAACACAACCTCCGGTGAAGAGGCCGAAATCATAAAGTTCTTAATGGATATTGGGGCCAATAAAAACGAGGCCACTGAAGCAGTTAAAAAAATGAAGAGGCCTCCCACAGAAAACCAGGAAAAACTAACGGAGCTGGTATCCCTGGTAGCAGAAGAGATTGTAGATTATCAAAGTGCCCAGGACAAAAGGGATGAAATCGTTCAGAAGCTCTCCAGTGAGCTCTCAGATAAATACCGCTACCACAACATTATTGGTAAATCAGGAGAGATGCAAAAGGTCTACTCGCTTTTAGATAAGATTAAAAAATCAGAATCTAATATTTTGATCCAAGGAGATAATGGAACGGGGAAGGAGCTTGTGGCCAAGGCGATTCATTACAATTCTCCCCGTGGTGAGAAGCTATTTTTAGAGGTTAACTGTTCGGCCTTTAATGAAAATATTCTGGATTCAGAGCTTTTTGGACACGTTAAAGGATCTTTTACCGGTGCTATCAAGGATAAGCCCGGACTTTTTGAAATGGCCGATGGGGGAACCATTTTTTTAGATGAAATAGGTGATACTTCTCCCTCCATGCAGGTCAAGCTCCTGCGCGTGATTCAAGAGGGAACCTTTCTTCCCGTGGGGGGAAACGCGCAAAAATCAACTGATGTGCGAGTAATCTGTGCCACCAATAAAAATCTGGAAGAGATGATCATCAACAAGGAGTTTAGAGAGGATCTTTACTATCGTTTAAATGTTATCAATGTATATCTGCCCGCCCTTAGAAATCGTGAGGGGGATATTCCTCTTTTAATGGAGTATTTTCTTAAAAAAAGGTGTGACTCTATGGGCGTCCCTTTAAAAGATTTTGCCAAAAAGACCAAAGAGAAAATGATGGATTATGCCTGGCCGGGAAACGTCCGGGAACTGGAAAATGAAATCGAACGTCTGGTGGTCCTAACGGGTGATGAAAAAATGATTCTTCCTGATAGTCTAAGCCCTAGAATCTTGGATGCCGGCGGCATTTCGGTCTCAGGAGGATTTATTCCCGCGTCTGGGAGTCTTAAAAAGGCCGTGGCCGAGCTGGAGCGGGTGATGATTGGTGATGGGCTCATCCGCTGCAATTTCAACAAATCACGCCTGGCCAAAGAGCTGGGCATCTCTCGTGCCTCCCTCATTATGAAAGTGGAGAAATACCGCCTAGATAAGCGTAGATTAAAAGAAGTCGCATAGCGCCTAGCCTGACGTGCTACATCGAGCTAAAACCCTTTAAAGCACTTTTATAAGGGGTTTTCATGAGTTTTCAGCAAGGCCAAGGCCAAGGTCCTGACCTCGATCAAGAGATCAGGAAAATATTTGAATCTATACGTAAAAATTCTAAGGGGATAGGAATTGCCGTTCTAGTAGTTTTTCTAATCGCCGCCACCCGTGCCACCATCTATACGGTGGAACCCGATGAAGAGGCCATAGTCATTAGACTTGGTAAGTATAAAGAGACCACCTCTTCCGGACTTCATTTTAAAATTCCCTTTGTGGAAACGGTGGATAAAATTAAAACAACCATTGTTCACCAGGCGGAATTTGGTTTTAGAACCAAAAGAACCACTTACAGAAGAACCCAGTACAGTGATGACCTTTTTGAAAATGAATCGCTGATGGTAACGGGAGATTTAAACGTTGCTGATGTTCAATGGGTTGTTCAATATAAAATTTCAGATCCCTTTAAGTATAGATTTCAAACCAGAGACCCTGAGCGAAACATCAGAGATGTATCCGAGTCCATCATGAGACGAGTGGTTGGGGACAGACTGGTAACCGATGTTTTGACAACTGGAAGGGTAGAGATCGCCTCACAGGTCAAGATTTTAATGCAAGAAGTGCTCGATAAATACGACATGGGAATTTCCATTCAAACCGTGAAGCTTCAAGATGTTAACCCGCCAGAGAGTGTTAAAGCGTCCTTCAACGAAGTTAACGAGGCCAAGCAAGAACAAGAAAAGGTCATCAACCAGGCAGAGAGAAGATATAACGAAGTTATTCCCGAAGCGCGTGGTAAGGCAGATAAGCTCATTCAAACAGCAGAGGGTTATGGCATGGCCCTGATCAATAGATCTAAAGGAGATGCCGCTAGATTTTTATCCGTGCTTAAAGAATATAAGAAGGCGCCACTGATCACTAGGAAAAGACTCTATCTTGAAACCATGGAAGAGATTTTTGCCCGTATGGAGAATGTCACCATTGTGGACTCCAAGGTTAAAGGTTTGATGCCGATATTTGGTGCTATGAAAGGAGTTGGAAATGAAAAATAAACTACTGTTTTTAATTATATTTATCTTCATCCTGCTGGTGGGAGTTAAAAACTCTCTTTTTATCGTAACAGAAGGACGGCAAGCAATTATCACCGAGTTTGGGAAACCAGTGGGCGACCCTATAACAACAGCGGGACTACATTTTAAAAAGCCGTTTGTGCAAGAAACTCGCTTCGTTGATAAAAGAATCCTAACCTGGGATGGTTACCCCAACCAAATACCCACAAAGGACAAAAAATATATCAAAGTCGATACCACTGCTAGATGGAGAATTGTAGATACTCTTAAGTTTATCCAGACGGTTAGAAACGAATCCGGAGCGCAGGGAAGACTAGACACTATTATCGATGGGGCCACACGGGATGTAATTTCAAATCACAACCTGGTTGAAGCGGTAAGAAATACCAATAATATTTTAAAAGTTGTGGCAGAAAAAAACAGCCTGCTTAAAATTAAAAAAGCAAAAGGGGAGGAGTTTCTCGAAGAGGAATTGTCCCTGGACATTGCCACTATTGCAGTGGGAAGAGAGGAACTTTCAATTCTAATTAGAGATTCTGCCCAGGTAGAGGCCACTAAAATGGGGATTAAGATCATTGATGTACAGCTTAGACGTATCTCCTATGAACGATCTGTTGAAGTGAAAGTTTATGAGCGGATGATCTCAGAGCGTAAAAAAATTGCGCAAAAGATCAGGTCTTACGGACAAGGTGAGAGGGCCAAAATTGAAGGACGACTTGATAAAGATCTAAAGCGTATTGAGTCAACCGCCTATAGAAAGGCCCAGGAAATTAGAGGGCGTGCTGAGGCCAAGGCGACAAGCATCTATGCCAAATCGCTAAACCAAGGGCCAAAGTTTTACGAGTTTGAAAGAACTCTTCAGGCCTATAGGAGATCGCTCTCCAAAAAGATGAACTTTATCTTGAGTTCAGATTCCGACTACCTGAAATATCTGAAGACTTTTAAATAATAGAGGGCCCTTTTAGGGCCTTTCTTATTAGGTAAGTATCTGTTTTTAGGAGCTTTTAACAGGCCCATTTTGTGTTAAAATAATAGCATATGGCCAAAGACAAAGATTCTCTCATCCTTGAGACCTCCCTGCAGGGATATTTTTTCGACCAACTTCAAGAGATCAATAATAACTGCAGTTCTCCTCTTCCTAAAGAGACCATTCATTATTCAAGCAAGGTGATGGGGCAATTTGGTGATTCCGAAAATTTCTTTGAAAATGCTGAGGGTAAAATTAAGGAAAAGATCCTGGGAATCAAATTAATGGAAGTGGCCCATTATAATGAGGCCCAGGCAAAAAGAGTTTTAAAAGACGTAGGAGATACCGCTCTTTTTATTTGTGGCTATTTTGCGGAGAGTTTTAATCGAAAGATTTTAGATATTAAATACTATCAAAATATCGGTAAAATTGCCTATAACCGACTTGATAGCATTATCCCCAGTGCTTATGAGCGAAATTCCTTTTATAAACACCTCTCTTCTAACTTTGATAATTTAACGGTGATGATAAAAGTTGTCTCAGTTAAAAGTCAAAAAAATGCGGAAATGGGATCATATTTAATTTTCCCCACGGATAAGAAGGAAAATTAATCCCTTCCCACCATGACAAGACTCATCTTACGTCCAAGAATTCCCTTGATCCCTTTTTGAAATTCCTGGTATTTTAGGTTTTTGATCTTCTCATTACTTTTATAGAAAAAATCCACTCCATGCCCCTGCAGGAGAGGAACTGAATAGATATTGGCAAAATCTTCATTGGTTTGAATGTTAATAAGATCTTGTCCCTGAATCATGGTCTTGATTCGATCAAACTCAGGTTTTGAGAGACCATTTTTAGCAATTTTTGCCAGTAATTCTTTTAAGGTTTTTACCGCCTCATCAACTTTATCATGGCCGGAGGCCATATAGATGCCCCAGTAACCACCTTCAAGGGCCTGCATGTGAA
>SMWT01000001.1 GCA_004356615.1 Deltaproteobacteria bacterium
ATTTCCTGCCCAAATTATAAATTCTGAACCCGTGTAAAATCCAGTTAGATAGGCCCTGCCCGCATAACTTAAAAAATCAGGATCGGAATCCCCGGTGGTTGAGCGTATAGAACTCCAGGTATCCGAGCTGTAATCGTATAGGGCCCCATCAAATAAATTAGTAAAGGTTGTACTGCCACCATAGTAATAATCAGAGGCACTTCTTCCACTCCAAATTAAAAGTTCGGGATTAGCTCCACCTGTCCAAGTTTCTCTAAAGTTAAAAAGGTCGGTGCGATCTGATGGTGCCCCGGATGGCTCCATTATTCTCCAGGTATTGTTGGAAGGGTTATAGAGGGCGCCATCGCCAAGACTTCCGTTTTCCCCCTCTCCACCCCAGACAAGCATTTCACTTCCGGTCCAGTGTGAAACGGCGGCCGCTCTTGGATCAATTGGTGCGGGAGAAATTGGGGACCAGGTTCCTATTAAAAATGGAGGCAATCCACCACTTTGATCGACGCTGGTTCCTGCTGAACAACCAAGCATTAGAATTAGAAAGATTGGCCGAAGGTTCATGCTAAAAAAATATCAACAAAGTAAAGATTTAGCTAAGAGGGTTATCTAGAATAAATTGGTCGAAGACTTTACGTGCTCTTGCGGCGGCAAGTTCTTTTTTGATTCTCTTTCTGTTCTTATTTCTTCTCTGATCCTTATCAAGGACTACCGGCGGGAGCAGGCCAAAGTTAATACTACTAGGTGATGGTTTCGGGACCGTCATTATATAATTTATGAGAGCACCTATTCCGGTTTCGATAGGCCATTTGAGAGGTTCTCTATCCCCCATTTTTCTTAAAATTTGTGTTGCTACGTAAAGTCCCATGGAAGCACTTTCTGTATAGCCTTCGACTCCAGTGATTTGTCCGGCAAAATAGAGTTTGGGGAATTCTTTGCAAGATAGATCAAAGTTTAGAAGTTTTTTGGCGTTGAGAAAGGAATTCCTGTGAACTGAGCCGAGGTGGTTAAAGGTTGCATTTTCAAACCCGGGGATCATTTTAAAAATTCTAACCTGCTCTTTATAAGTTAAACGAGTTTGAAAACCTACCAGGTTAAAGGCTGACCCTTGCAAGTTTTCTTTTCTTAGTTGAATAGCAGCGTAGGGAATTTCACCATCACTCGTTTCAAGTCCCACCGGTTTCATACAGGAAAATCTAAGCGTCTCACGCCCTCTTTCAGCGAGAGTATCTACGGGTAAACAGGCCTCAAAGTATTTAAGCTTCTCAAAATTTTGCGGCGGTACCTTTTCCGCTTTAATAAGCTCTTCAACAAAGCTTTCATATTCTTCTTTAGTCATAGGCGCATTGAGGTAGTCCGCCTTATCCCCTTCTGCTTCGCTAACTGGTTTATAACGGTCCTTAAAATAGAGCTTGGAAAAGTCTAAGCTGTCAGCATCCACTACTGGAGCTATCGCGTCATAAAAGTAGAAATCATCTTTAGAGACATTCTCTTGAATCCAGTTCTCTAGTGACCTTTTAGTAAGCGGCCCTGTGGCAACTATAATGTAGTCACAGCCATATTTTTCTCCACTTTGCAGAGGATCAACAATCTCTTCATCGATAAACTCAATATTTGGGTTACTGGCAAGCCTTCGGTGAATCTCAGTAGAAAATTTCTCCCGATCTACCGCGAGAGCATCACCAGCGGGAACGGCAGTCTCTGTTCCCACCTCCAAAACGATGGATGAAAGGGCCTTCATTTCATACTTTAAAAGCCCATGCCCGGAATCTGGGTTGAGCGATTTTAGAGAATTGGTACACACTAATTCGGCCGCAGTTTTAAGTTTTTGCGCCTCATTGGGAGCTTTTGCCTTACATTCGGCCAAAATTACCTTAATTCCGTACTTTGCAAGATATGTTGCGGCCTCAGAGCCGGCCAATCCTGCGCCAATTATCAAGACTTTTTGTTCATTCATTGGTAGATTCCAAGTTGTTGAGGGGAGTATTTAACAACTAAGGGAAGCATTGTATATGGCCCAGGACTTTACCCTAAAAATTCACCAGACCCATCATACGATCGCTGATTTTGAAGAGATTAAGGATTACTGCCTGGAGGTTTTGGAAAACCCTACCAAAGGGTTGCACCTATTTCCGGAACTCTATCTCACCGGCTATCCTCTGCAAGATCTCCTCCTGCAAAAAAGCTTTATAGAAAGATATCAGGACATGCTTGAGCTTATTAGTGAACATTCGCTGGGGCTGGAATTAGATGAATCCAAAGCACTCTTGATGGGTGGCCTAAAATACACCATAGGAGAAGAGGGACTACCCTTTAAAATCGAAAATGTTATTTTTGAACTGGTTCCGGGAAAACCCCTAAAAGATATCTACACCAAAAGATTACTACCTAACTACGACATATTTGATGAAAAAAAATACTTTACCCCGGGCGATGAATGCGGATTATGGCAGTTTGAAGATAAAAATATTGCCTTGATGATTTGTGAGGATATGTGGCCATCCAACGCCCACCCAATTGATCCTGCCTATGATATGCAGCTCACTCTCCAAAAGAAAAAACTTGATCTAGATCTCATTATAAATCTATCGGCCAGTCCCTATCATTTGGGCAAAGGTGAAAAAAGAATAAAAAGAGGGTGTGAAATTTCAGGATCCCTTGGCGCCCCCTTTGTTTATATAAACCGAGTAGGTGGAGAAGATGAAATCCTCTTTGATGGCCGCAGTTTTCTGGTAAATGAGGATGAACTAATCTGGGAAGGAAAGCAATTTGAGCTTGATGTGTCCGAGTGCCCTCTGCCCCACAAAAAACCACCCAAATATAAACTCGATGACACGGCCGTATTAGAAAATACTTGGGAGTCCCTATTTAGTCCCCAGTTAATGAAGGCAGGGCCTTCCCACCCAATACTGCAACCCTTGGATGACACAGATTGTGCCAAAACTCTTAACGCCCTTAAATTTGGCATCCAGGAATATGCCAGAAAGTCTGATGTTAACAAATTTCTAGTGGCCCTATCAGGTGGCATCGACTCGGCCCTGGTTCTAACTATCCTTAAATTATGCTTACAAGAGGGACAAGAGCTAGAGGCCCTATTTATGCCTGGGTATTACACCGTACCCGCCAGTTACGATCTCTCAGAAAAGCTGTGTAAAAATTTAAATGTTCCGCTAAAGGTACTGCCTATTAAATTTTTTCATGCCTCCATAAGAAATGCCTTTGGAGATTGCTTATCGGCCCCCCTAGAAGGACTGGCCGATGAAAATATTCAATCTAGGCTGAGAGGGGCCCTTTTATACGCTCGATCCAACCAAACAGGGTCTTTAGTGTTTAATACTTCCAACAAAAGTGAGCTGGCGGTGGGTTATTCTACCCAATACGGAGATAGCGTTGGGGCCTTAAGTGTGCTTGGAGACCTATTTAAATCAGAGGTTTTTAACCTGGCAGGTTATATTAACAAAAAATATAATAATTTAATCCCTAAAGAAATTTTATTGAGACCTCCTTCAGCAGAACTCAGAGATGACCAATTCGATGAACAAACCCTTCCGGCCTATGAGGTCTTAGATGGCATTCTCGAAGGGTTATTAAGTTATCGACTATCACCAAAAGATTTGATAAATTTGGGCTTCCCAAGGGAGGAGGTTGAAAAAACGTTTAATCTTTATCAGAGGGTGGAGTTTAAAAGGTTTCAATTTTGTCCCATAATAAAAATTAAAGCGAAAAGCTTTGGTTTTGGTTACAGAATTCCGATATGTAAAAAAAGGTTCTAGGAGGAAATATGACCAGAAAAAAACAAACCACAATTGTTAAGGCCTGGAAAAAAGTTAAGAAGGAAGTTGAACAATTCACCAAAGGCCGTGACATGAAAAATGTCCAAAAAAGTGTGAATTCCTTCATCAAAAAAGCACAAAAAGAGATCAAAAGTGTTATAGGAAAGGATCCAGCGGAATTTAAGGCCAAATTTCAAAAGCAGACTAAAGAATTAGAGTCCCACGTTGAGAAAATTTTTAAGTCAGAAAAGGCCCGCGTTGAAAAGTTCATGAAGGACAA
Source organism: Deltaproteobacteria bacterium (assembly GCA_004356615.1). Lineage (GTDB taxonomy): Bacteria > Bdellovibrionota > Bacteriovoracia > Bacteriovoracales > Bacteriovoracaceae > SMWT01. Next base: position 4,045 of record SMWT01000001.1, read on the forward strand.
GAAAAAAGAGATTGATGCTCTAAAAAAGAAAGTAAATGCTATGTCTAAAAAGACTACCAAGAAAAAAGCAACCAAGAAGAAGGTCGCTAAGAAAAAAACTACCAAGAAAAAAGTAGCTAAGAAGAAATAAGAATATTATCTAGTTTTTTTCTCAAATAATTCATTGACGAGGCATACCCTGCCTCGTCCCAACTCTTTTGCGTGATACATCATTTTATCAGCTATAGCTAAAAGGTCTTCTGCAGTTTTTGCATGATCCGGAAAGGAGGCAACACCAATTGATAGGCTAAGTTTGAATTCCTTCTCCCCCCTTTTGGGTATGAAGGCCTTTTGTTTGACCACCTCTAAAACTCGATCCCCTATTTGCTTGGCATTTAGACTATCGGCCTTAGGCAGAAGAATTACAAACTCATCCCCTCCATAACGATAGAGATGATCATAAAGTCTAAGTATCTTTTTTAACTCTTTTGCCAGCTCGGATAAAAGGCCGGTACCGATTAAATGCCCATGTCCATCATTAACATTTTTAAAATGATCGATATCTATAAAGAGAAGAGAAAATCTCTCTCCCGTATCCTCGTATCTTTTTATTCCATCATCTAGATCTTTATGAAGTCTGCGAGAATTATAAAGTCCGGTAACATCGTCAATATCAACTAAGGCGACCTCTTCCTTTATTTTTTCAATTTCTTTAACATTTTTAAAGGTGTTCCTTAAATACTTGGAAAATAAATTAAGGAATTTTTCTTTTCCCTGAAAGGGTCTTGCATCTATCAAGATAGTTTTTACATAATCGCCAAGATCTCCAATCAGCAGGCACAAATATTCATCTACAAAAATAAATTTTTCGTCCCTGAGCTTTTTGAGATCAATCTTGTCTAAATCGTTAAAATAGGAGAAATCATTATCATGAGACCAAACTTTTCTTTTAAAGGTCGAATGCCCTTCTTTTGCATGGATAGAGTAAACCTGAATTGGGGTACTGGAGAATTGTTTCTTTAAATAATTATTGATCTCATTATAGTAATAGGCCTGATCCTTGAAAAATTTCTCACTCAAGATAAATTCGAGAAGTGATTGAATTTCCGGAGATGCATCTACCATATTAAGCTGCTTCTTTTTTTATTTCCTGCAAAAACTCAGGTTCAATTTCGAGTTCTTCTTCGAGGAATTTTATAGAACTTCTCATGCTTTTCATAATCTTATTTAACTTTTCTTCTACTTTAAGTTTTTCTTCTCTGATTCTTGCCTCACGATTCCCGACATTTTCCATATTGAATTCCAGGGCATCTGCTTTTCTTTTTAACTCTTGAATTTTCTTTTCTCGGTTATTAATTTGATTTTCGCTGTCCATCGTGAGCAGCTCTAACTGTCCCTCTAGGTCTCTTTCTCTTTGTCTTATCTGTCCTATGTCAATATGTGATCTCTGGGCCATTCTCTCCACATCGCCCTTAAGGTTTTTTATTTTTTGCTCACTGAAGGACAAGCTATCCTGTAGTATTTGTTTATAAATTTTATTTTCTTCTCTCTCTTCATTATTTCGCTTTTTTAATAGTCCCACTTCAACCCGAAGCTCTATTACTTCTGCTTTAAATCCAAGATTCTCACTACTCATAGTATTTTTTTCTAGCTTGAGCTCATTTATTTGTTTAAAAAACTCTTCTCTTTCCTCACGCAGCTGCCTGATCGTTGCCTCTAAACGAACTAGGGCGTTGTCATCATATTGATAAACAACCCGCTCCTCTACTTTTTCTTGTACTGCCGGTTTTTCCTCTTTAACCTCTTCAACAACCGCTGCCTCGACCTTTTCTGGTTCTGCTGCAACTTCTGTTTTGGTTGAAGAAACGATCTCTTCTTCTACCTTTGGAATTTCAACTGTAAATTCCATTGGCACTTCTGCTTCTGGTTCTACTTCTACTTCTGGTGCTGGTTCTGGTGTTGCCTCTGCCTGGGTAGTTAAATCTTCTCCGAGATCCAGGTCAAGATCCCCTATCTCCTCAACTGCAGGTGCTTCAGAAACTGGTTCATCATCCCCTATAACTAGTTCCTCACTCAGGTCTTCCCCAAGTTCTAAATCCCCCAAGGCCTTTTCTGCTACCTTTTCCTCTTGAACCTCTTCTCCGCCAAGTTCAACTTCTGCTTTTACCTCTTCCACTTTTTCTTCCGGAGCTTTTGCTGGCGTTTCTTCAGGGGCATCTAAGTCTGGCCCTAAATTAAAAGTTAAGTCGGATTCTTCATCAACGATACTGTAACTCCCAGAACCAGATTCCGTAGGTGCTGGTTCTGCTTCTACTTCAACTTCTGGAGAATCTTCTTCCGGGGTAAGCTCAAGACCTGAGTCTTCTTCCAGGGCAACTCCAGTATCTACCTCCGCAAGAAGTTCAAGCTCTTCAGCTGCGCTTTCCTCTTTGGGTTCTTCTACCGGTGCAGATTCCTCTTCTTCCCCAAAGGCCATATTAAAGGCATCTTGAATATCTTTTTCTATCGTTTCATTCTCGGAAACAGCATTATCTAAAATAGCACTTTTTAATTTTTCTGCATTGAATTCTCCATAGAGTCCAACATTTACCGGGAGATTTTCATTTTCAAGATCTAAATTGTTTGAAATTAAAATAGTTTTTACACAATCATTGGAGGAATATCTCTGGTTTAAAGCTTTGGCCTCATTTAGGTTGAAATCGGCGTTTAAAACCAAAACTGCCTCGTCATTTCCAATCGACATTTTTACCTGATCGGTTTCATCAATGAAGAGAGATTCATGATCTCCAAGACTCTGCGTTATCTCCTTGATTTCTGGACTCGCCCCGTAAAATATAATTTTCATAGAAAATTTTCCTCTCCTAATCCCAATTACATAAATTACAAAGGCTTAGGAATAACCTACTTATCGAATTTTAAGGCCCATATATTGATAAAAAGATGATAAAACTTTAATATTTTTCTATACTCTGACAATGCATGCAACATTTATGAAACTAATTTTATCGACTATTTCACTATTTATTTTCTCAAACCTCGGGATGGCCGAAGATTTACCAAGAGTTACACCCTCTCCTTTGGTTAAACTAGAAAATTTCTTTGGCCATCATGTATTGATCGCTGAAAAGTCTTCTCATCAATTATATTTATTTAGAAATAAGAAAGATGGCCCTGAGCTTGTAAAAACCTACCAAATGGCAACAGGTAAAAAGGCCGGTGATAAAAGTTTTCAAGGGGATTTTAGAACTCCTGAAGGGGTCTATAAATTTACTGAATTCCTATCCAAGGACAATCTATTAAAACGTTATGGAAAAGAGGGTGAGATCTACGGGATCGGATCCTTTGTCATGAACTACCCCAACCCTATAGACCATAAACTGAAAAAAACTGGTGGGGGGATATGGCTGCACTCAACCAATGATGAAACCCGAATTGAAAAAGGGCTGGATTCAAGGGGATGTCTGGTTGCCCATAATGGTAATTTAAAAGAAATCTCTAAATATATTGAACTAAATAAAACTCATATAGTTGTAGTACAGGACCTGACCTATATTTCCAAGAAAGTTATGGAAGCTACCAAAAACCAAATCATAGAAAATATCAATGGGTGGGCAAAGGCCTGGATGAATGAGGACCTTGATAAATATTTAAGTTATTACGATAAATCCCATTTTTCATCTAATGTTAATAAGACATTCGTTCAGTTTAAATGGTATAAAAAAAGTGTCTTTGCCAGGAAGGGAAAACCTATAATCGAGGTTAAAAATATATCCCTTTTAAGAAGTGATAACTATATTGTTGCCATCTTTTTACAAGACTATGAGTCACAAACAATTAAAGATATCGGGGTTAAAACGCTATATTTGAAACGAAATAAATCCTATGAATGGAAAATAATCTCTGAGGATTGGTCCAAATATAAAGATGAAAAAGGTGCCAAAGTGGCCTTTGTCCCCTCAATGAGATTTTTTGGTGCTGATGAAAGCGAAAAAGTAGATTAATATGACCATAAAAGAAAATAAAAAGAAGCTCTCCTTCGTCTTGTATCAAGAGGAGAAGGCCCCACAAATCTTTGAAATCAAAAAAAATATATTAAAATTTTTAATAGTGGCCTTTCCTATTCTCGCCCTCTTATTTTTAACAACTATCGTCACTGGCACGCTTTATTTTAGAAAGATTAAAACCTTTGCTGAAAGACAAGAGTCTCAAACCTTAAAAGATTTAAAAATAAAAAATGCCCTGTTTCTTAAAAAAGAGAACGAGTATAAAAGGATCGCCAAAAAGCTACAACAAAAGCTTGCCACCGCCCCCTCAAGAGGCCTTGGAGGCCTTGCCCTCTTTAAGGCCACCAACGGGCAAATAGACCTATCAATGAAAAGTCCCATTGTTTTAGACAGCATCAGGGCCAAAAAAGTGGGAAATAAAGTTCAATTTAACTTTAATCTGAAAAATAAAAGAGAAGATGGCAAAAAAGTATCTGGATACTTATTTGTTATCACTAAATCAGGAAATACCCTGCGAGTTTTTCCAAGGGACTCTATAACTCGTAATGAATTTCAAATCCCCTTTAATAAAGGTGAGTCCTTTGGCTTTTCAAGATTTCGGCCCGTCAAGGCCACCTTTCCCTTACCAAAAGGTGTAAAATCCATGTCCTTTAAGGTATTGGTCTTTTCTAAAATTGGGGATTTAGTATTCCAAGAAATTGTCACAAAAAAAGTTAGGAATTAAAATGCAACCAACAATTGGGCCTGATAGTCAAAAGTTTTCGCTATTTGGAAAAGGGTCAAAGATTAAAGGAACCTTCCATTTGCGAGGACTAACTCGCCTCTCCTCTATCGTTGAAGGGGAGATCATAATGGAAGATGATGAAGATCTCTCCATTGAAAGAGAAGGAGAAGTGAAAGGCCTTATTAAGTGCTTTAATTTAAATATCTACGGTCAATTTGATGGAGAGGTTGAGGCGCGGGGAAAAGTTACCATTTATCCTTCTGCCTCTTTTTCAGGCAAGTTAAATGCAAGTTCCATCTCCATTCATCCCGGGGCAAAAATTAACATGGAAGGGCATACCCTTTTATAAAAATTTCTTATAATCAATAACTCTTACTTTTCCTAGTTTTTCCAAGTGCTTCTTTAAACTTTTAGATCCCAGTACTAAGACAATTTGCTTATCCCAACCAAAGACATCAGCAATATTTTTAATGACCTGGCCTTTACTAATC